>NZ_JBBCWG010000016.1:0-93804 GCF_037146035.1 Chryseobacterium sp. MMO-72 | reverse complement strand
CTCCATTGTATGTTTGTCTGACTCACTCAAAGTTTTGACGCTTTAGTTTTTCCTTACTTGGTTGTTATATTGTATGTCAATGATCTTCATTTCTTCCGCTTCCTACAAAACCCAGTATCTGTCGTTTTCGTTTCGTATTTGCGAGTGCAAAAGTAATAACTTATTTTGATTTGACCAAATGTTTTTCAAGAAAATTTTAAAGTTTTTTCTGTAACCTTAACTCCTCTCTAAACTCTCAATCTATACTCTCCTGCGCTTCCCCATTTAGGGACTGCAAAGATACAAATCTTTTTTATTCCTGCAAATCTTATTTTATATTTTTTTTAAAAAAAGTTTAAAATAAAACCCGCTTCAATCTGTAGCTTTAAAAAGACTTTTACCGTCTTCCTTCAGGATTCATTAAGTAATATTGCTTAGCTAAAAGCTCTTCTGCGCTTACTGATTCTCTATCGTTTTTCAGTGGGGCAAAGATAAGGGCTTTATTCCTTACAATACAACTTTTGTTAACATAAATTTCATATTTAATTCATATTTAATCCTAAAGCGCTGAGTGACTGGGAGAATAATTTCTGAAATTTTAAACCATTGTTTGGTTTGCAGGTGGAAAAAGCGGAAGTAAGGAAGAATGATGACTATTTTTCTTACTATATATAGTAGCATTCTTTACTAATTGACTTTATTTTACTATTGGAATCTTCAATTACAAATTGAATTCTATCATATATATAATATGTAATAAAAAATCCCGAGAAATTTCCCGGGATCTACAGTTTAAAAATTTATAGTGTCAGTTTACTATTTTTTTGCTTTTTCTTTTAGCTCTTCTTTGTCTTTATCGGAAGGATTCCAAACTTTTACATCTGCGTTTTTATCAATTCCGGATAAGATCTGCACATTAATTCCATCACTTGCTCCCAATTTCACGTAGACTTTCTTAAATTTACCGTCTTTCTGCTTCACCTCAACGAAAGGAAGGTCTTTTCCGTTTTTCTTTTCGTACTGTACTAAAGATTCATCCAAAAGCAAGGCATTTTTCTGGGAGTTCAGAACAATTTCTCCGTTGGCAGAAAATCCTGCTCTGATATATTCATTATTCGGATTGAAAACATCTCCTTCAACAGGAAATTTAATGGTTCCGTTATTATCTTTTCCTTTTGGAGCGATCATGGTTAATCTTCCCGGAAATGTTTTATTCTGAAGTGCACCGATCACGATGTTCATATCCATTCCCTGCTTTAATTTTCCAGCCTGAGCTTCATCTATCTCTCCCTGAAAGATCAAAGAATTCAAATCTGCAATGGAACAGATGGTTGTTCCGGCATTGAAAGAGTTGGCTTCAATAACCTGACTTCCCACTTTTACAGGAACTTCAAGAACGGTTCCTGAAGCTTTTGAGCGAATTTGTGTTGTTGCCAAACCCTGTAATTCAGGAGTAGATCCCGTTTTTGCGATCTGTAAGGCTTTCTGAGCTGTTATCAATTGCTGCTGTGCGTTTCTCAGAACC
Organism: Chryseobacterium sp. MMO-72; assembly: GCF_037146035.1. NCBI lineage: Bacteria > Pseudomonadati > Bacteroidota > Flavobacteriia > Flavobacteriales > Weeksellaceae > Chryseobacterium > Chryseobacterium sp. MMO-72. The sequence continues at coordinate 92,300 of NZ_JBBCWG010000016.1, read as the reverse complement.
TGTTGTGTAGAATACAACTGTTGCTGTGCATTGAGAAATTCCTGTTTGGAAGCGACTCCCTGCTTGTAAAGTCTTTCCTGCATTTCAAACTGTTTGCGCATATTATCCACATTCAGCTTTGCATTGCTGATCTGGAGCTGCTGATTGCTGACATTCTGCTGCGCATTATTTACCTCAGAAAGATTCGGAACAATTCTTACAGTTGCAATTAACTGTCCTACTTCTACTCTATCTCCTTCGTCTACCAAAATTTTATCTATAATTCCGGCAATATTGGGCTTGATTTCGATTTCTTCTTTGGGAACGATTTTTCCTGTTGCCATCACTTTATCCTCCATATTCTGAACAGACGGTTTTCTGGTAAGGAAAGCCTCACTCTCTTTAGAATTGGACTTTACAAGATACCCGATTCCCGAGAACAGCGCCACTGCAAATAAAAGCCCCAAGATGATATAAATGGCTTTTTTCCAAGTGAATTTCTTTTTCATATATAGTTTATTTTTTTATTTAAATTATTTTATTCAGTTCTTAAAGCTTCAATTGGTCTGATTTTAACGGCTCTCTGTGCAGGAATCATTCCGATTATCAATCCTAAAACCACCATCACTGCCATTGCTGCAAATACGTTTCCGTAGTTAACTGTAGGATTGTAGAACGGGAAGGAATCCTGTCCTTTTGTGGCAATATCCAAAATCATCAGTACAAAAATTCCGAAAATAAAGCCGAGTAATCCGGAGGAGAGTGTAATAACCACACTTTCCAGCAGAATCTGGTTTCTTACTTCTGAAGGTTTTGCTCCTAAAGCTCTTCTGATCCCGATCTCTTTGGTTCTCTCTTTTACTGTAATTAAAAGAATGTTGGAAATGGCAATAACTCCGGCAAGAATGGTTAAAGTTCCTACAATGATTGTGAGTAACTGCATTCCGGATAAGAACCCCGTCAGCTTTTTAAATTCTTTACCTAAATTAAAACTTCCGAAGGCATTGGTGTCATCCGGAGAGACTTTATTTTTGGCTTTAAGCTCCTGTTTTACTTTTTCTTCTACTGAATTTACATCTACATTCGGTTTGCTTACAATCGCGAACATATCAATATTATCCGCCGCATTGTACATTTTTGTGTAGGTGGATAACGGAATGAAAACCGAACGGTCATTTTCAAAACCTCCGTTTTTCTTGATTCTGAATACTCCGATCACATTAAAGAAAATTCCTTTTATATTAATGGATTTTCCCAAAGGATTTTCGTTCTTTTTTGAATCGAAAAAGTTCTTGTAAATTTCTTCTCCTATTACCGCTACATTTTTATTCCCGGAAACATCGGCGTCGTTGAGATATCTTCCGAAGATCAGTTTCTTTTCTGAAATTTTATTTCCTACCGGATAATCTCCCGTTAAAGAATACGTTCCGCTTTTTCCGTTTCTGGACATTAATTCTCCGGGTGTTCCGGTAAAGCTTCCTCTTGAATTCTGAGGCGATATATAATCAATATCGGTGATTTTTCTTTTTAAAATATCAATATCCGAAAGTTTAAGATGCATCTGTCTTCCTTTCGGGAAACCGTCATAAGGAATGGATGTATTTTGCGCCCAAAGGAAAATAGAATTGGTGGCAAAACCTGAAAACAGCTTATCAAAACCATTTTCCATTCCTTTTGCAGCACCCAGCAAACTAACATACAAAAACATACCCCAACCTACTCCAATCATGGTAAGAAAGGTGCGAAGCTTATTATTTCTCAAGGAATAATAAATTTCCTGCCAAGTATCTTTTTTAAATATAATGTTCATTTGTTAATGTCTGTTTCTTTTAATAATGTCAATAGTTAAATTCACTTGCTAAACAAAATTCACCATTCACCATTCACCATTCACTTTCTTTCATCATTCCGTTCTCAATGCTTCAATAGGTTTGATTTTTGAGGCTCTGTACGCGGGAACGAATCCTGCAATCAGTCCTGAAAACACCAGTGCAATAAATGCGGCTATAATGTGTCCCCATCCTACACTCGGATTTTTAATGAAGTATTCTTCCAGATTATCTCCTATTAAGTATAAAGCCAGAACGCCGAGTCCCACTCCTATTAATCCTGAAATTACGGTAATCACCACACTCTCCTGAACGATAAGCGCAACAATACTTTTTGGTTTTGCACCAATTGCTTTACGGACTCCGATTTCTTTGGTTCTTTCTTTTACGATGTACACCATGATGTTACTGATCCCAATAATTCCTGCCGCCAAAGTTCCCAATCCAATGAAACCTACAATTCCTGTAAGTACTGCCATAAAAGCAAAAGTGTCGTTCATATTCTGGGCATTGTTCCAGACTCTGATCCCGTTTTCGTCATCAGGTGCTACATTTTTTCGGGCTTTTAATCGTGATTTTAATTCATCACCATATTTAATTGCCTGTTCCGGTGTTAATTTGTCGTTGTATGCAATGTAATTGATGCTTACGGTATCCGAACCTTTCTTCATTTGCTGCAAAGTGGTGATTGGTACGGTAATATGTCTTTCGTCCCAGTCTCCGCCGTCGTCTGAGAAAACACCTACGACTTTAAAGATTGTCCCATTGATATTTAATTCTTTTCCTACCGGATTTCCGTTTTTTATAAGGTCGCGCTGAACCATTCTTCCGATTACCGCAACATTCTGTTTTCTTTCCAGATCTGTCGGGGTAAGATAGCGACCTTCGAGCATTTTTCTGTTTTCGATGATCTGCTCTTCGGGTTTTGCTCCGTTAATCTGATAATTTCCGCTTTCCTTGCCATATTTTACCAGTAAATTTGAGGTATATCTCGGCGTGGAACTTCCTACTTTTTTCTTGTCAATATTTACGAGAAAATCGTAATCATCATTGTTCATCGTCACCATACGATCGGATTGAAGCCCGTTGTAGGCAATCGTTGTTTTTCCGGTTGCAATAGAAATGAGATTCTGTGCATCTCTTGCAAAACCTTGTGTAAAGGCATTTTGCAGCCCTGTTCCGATTCCGAAAAGAACAATGAAAATAAATAATCCCAAAGCCACAGTAAAACCGGAAAGTACCGTTCGCAATACATTACTGCGAATGGAACTGAATATTTCCTGCCAACGATCTAGATCGAACATAGTTTTTGTTTTTTACTTTGTAAAAGTGAATAACTTCTCTGTGAATTTTCTCCGAAGTCAATTATTTTATGTCAATGTTTAATTGATTATTCACTGTTCACTTTTTAATCATTCCACTTAATAATATAAATGATGTCTTTATTAATTTTCCAATTTTGTCAAGATCTTCAATTTTTGCATAACTGCTTTCCACAATCATATCAAAACATGAGTCTAATTCTATTACAGAACCTCTAGCTATTTCGAAATATCTTTTCCTTTCCGATTCAGATTTTCTTGAACAGCCTTCCGTAATATTTAAGACTACTGAAGTTGAAGCTCTTCTTATTTGGTCTGTTAAATTAAACCTTTCGCTTTCCGGAAGTTTAGGAAGAATTTTATAGCATTCAATCCTTAATTCTCTGGCGGATTTATAAGCATCAAGATTATAATGATTCAGATTTAAAAACATTTTTTCTTTTTTTCGTATTCATTTGTGTCATTTGTTTTTATGTCAATTATCAGTTTTGTCACTCTAAAAAATTCACTTGCAAAGCAAAACTGACCTTTCACCATTCATTTATAAAATAATCTGTTTAATAAACTCATCACTTTCAATAATGCCGTCCCGAAGCACCACATTTCTCTTTGTTTGTGCGGCTACATCAGGTTCGTGGGTTACCACAATGATGGTTTTCCCTTCGTTATTAATGTCCTGAAGCAGTTTCATGATGTCGTGCGTGGTTTTGGAATCCAGTGCTCCGGTCGGTTCATCGGCTAGAACCACTTTTGGATCGGTAATCAAAGCTCTCGCAATGGCAACTCTCTGTTTCTGTCCTCCGGAAAGTTCGTTCGGTAAATGATTTGCCCACTGAGCCAGTCCTACTTTTTCCAGATATTCCATCGCTTTCTGATTACGCTCTTTTCGCGGAACATTTTGGTAATACAACGGAAGTGCAACATTATCCAAAGCAGTTTTATAACCGATAAGATTGAAGGACTGGAAAATAAATCCTAGAAACTTACTTCTGTACTCGGCAGCTTTTACTTCAGATAAATGTTCAATCGGAACTCCGTCCAGCTCATACGTTCCGGAATCTTTTTCATCGAGAATACCAATAATATTAAGAAGTGTGGATTTTCCTGAACCCGAACTTCCCATGATCGATACAAATTCGCCTTCGGAAATGGTAAGATTAATTCCCTTGAGAACGTGTAGCTTACTCTTCCCTGTATCGTATGATTTATGTAAATCCTGAATTACTAACATTAAGTGGTGTATGTTTTTTATACCCAATAAGTAGACAGAATTTTTAATTTGTTACGAATATTGAAAAAATCTTTATTTAATTAATTGTTTAGCCAAAAACGCCTTTATTTAAAGCGCTTTTATTTTTTTTGTTTAATAAAATCCCACGAATAATCAGGTTTTTGTTAACATAATACTTTGTAAGTCAATATTTAAGGGGCTTTCATGTAAATGTGGAAAACTTTTAAGGCTAAAACTCAACGAATTAGTATTTCGCCCTTTTTATTACAGTTCTTTTTTTCGAACTTTGTGCTTGCACAGATCAAAAAATAAATCGCTTCGGTGGTTGATAACTTTCACACATAAGTTACACCAAATCAGAATATTGATTATTTTTTGAACGTTATCCACATTGATCTATTTATTTTAATTTTTTAAGACATTTTTAATATGGGAATTTTTGATAAGAGAGTAAGTTACAAGCCATTTGAATACCCTGAGGTTCTTCAATTTGTAGAGGCAATCAACAAATCGTTCTGGGTTCATTCCGAAGTGGACTTTACTGCAGATGTTCAGGATTTTCATTCACAGTTGGAGCCGCACGAAAAACACGCTGTAAAAAATGCACTTTTAGCCATTGCACAGATTGAGGTGTCTGTAAAGACATTCTGGGGAAATCTGTACACTCATCTTCCAAAGCCTGAACTGAATGGTTTGGGAGCTACTTTTGCAGAATGCGAATTCCGTCACTCGGAAGCATATTCCCGATTGCTAGAAGTGTTGGGATATAATGACGAGTTCCTTAATGTAGTGGAAATTCCTGCCGTAAAAAGCAGAATTGAATTCTTAGGAAACGCCTTAAAACATGCGAATTCTGCAACACCGAAGGAATATGTTTCTGCATTATTGCTTTTCAGTATTCTGGTAGAAAACGTTTCTCTTTTCTCACAATTTGCCATCATCCTTTCTTTCACAAGATTTAAAGGATTTATGAAAAATGTTTCTAACATCATCGCATGGACTTCTGTAGATGAGCAGATTCACGCTAACGCAGGAATTTTCTTAATCAACAAAATCAGAGAAGAACAGCCTGATCTTTTAACAGACAGCGATATCGAAGATATTTATACTCTGGTTGATGAATCGATCGAAAGAGAAGGTGATATTTTAAGCTGGATCTTTGAATTGGGTGAAATCGACAATGTTTCTAAAGAAGATCTTTTAAACTTCATGAAATACCGCGTAGACGACAGTTTAAAGAAAATCAACATGAAAACAAGATACAACGTAACTCCGGAACAGTACAGACCAATGGTTTGGTTTGAAGAGGAAGTTTTCGCCAATTCTATGGATGATTTCTTTGCGAAAAGACCAGTAGATTATACAAAGCACGATAAGAGTATTACTGCGAACGATTTGTTTTAAATTTTATGAGTACCTATTTAATTAATTATTATTCAAAATCTTCAAATAGAAATCTAAAATTAGAAACAACTATAAAAGAAATCTCAGATCAGTATATTGAAGTTTTTCCAAATACATGGTTTATTACAACTTCAGAAATATCTGTTCAAATAAATTCTTTTTTGGCTACAACTATTGAAGAAGGAGATCAGTTGTTAGTTACAGAAACAACTGGAGATTGTTCTAGTACTGGTTTAAAAAATAATACAATTGAATTTTTAGATACCTATGGTTAAGATAAAATTAATTAGATTGAGAGCGAAGCGAGCGTCGAAACAGATAGTATTAGCGATGTCATGCTGAGCCTGTCGAAGCATCTCAAAAACAATAATTCCTTAATATTATTATTTTAATAAAATTTAAAATAATTAAGAACAGTTTAAGACGAAAATTCATGAATAGATTGCTTCGTTCCTCGCAATGACAAATAATTAAATAAAACAAAATTCCTGAGCCTTCAAACCGCTCGGGAATTCGAAAATATACAACAACAATGGAAGAACAAAACAACAACATATGGTGGCTCAATGAAGAGTCTGAGCAAATGCTGAACAGAGGTTATTTGCTGAAGGGTGAAACTGTAGACGGAGCCATCGACAGAATTACCACTGCTGCTGCCAAAAGATTATACAAGCCGGAACTTCAGCCTGCTTTCAAGGAAATGATCACGAAAGGATGGATCAGTTTCTCATCTCCTGTTTGGGCAAATATGGGAACACAGAGAGGTCTTCCTATTTCGTGTTTCAACGTTCACATTCCGGACAGCATTGAGGGAATTACCCACAAAATGGGCGAAGTCATCATGCAGACCAAAATCGGAGGCGGAACTTCGGGATATTTCGGGGAGCTCCGTAACAGAGGAACTGCGGTTACCGATAACGGAAAATCTTCGGGAGCGGTTTCTTTCATGAAACTGTTTGATACGGCAATGGACGTTGTTTCTCAGGGTGGCGTAAGAAGAGGGGCTTTTGCAGCTTATTTAGACATCGACCACGGAGATATTGAAGAATTTTTGTCCATCAAAGACATCGGAAGTCCGATCCAGAATTTATTTACGGGAGTTTGTGTTCCGGATTACTGGATGCAGGATATGATTGATGGCGATATGGAAAAACGTAAAGTCTGGGCAAGAGTACTGGAAAGCCGCCAGCAAAAAGGGCTTCCTTATATTTTCTTTACCGATAACGTTAACAGAAATAAACCACAGGTTTACAAAGACTTAGGACTTACTGTAAATGCAAGTAATCTTTGTTCTGAAATCATGCTTCCTTCTACAAGAGAAGAATCTTTCATCTGCTGTTTATCTTCCATGAACTTGGAATTGTATGATGAATGGAAAGATACGGATGCTGTGAAATTAGCAATCTATTTCTTAGATGCTGTTTTATCTGAGTTTATTGACAAAACAGAAGGAAACTATTATCTTCAGGGTGCAAGAAACTTCGCAATGCGTCACAGAGCGCTTGGTTTAGGAGTTTTAGGATATCATTCTTACCTTCAGAAAAATATGATTCCTTTTGAAAGTTTTGAGGCTACACAATTTAATGCAAGAGCGTTCAGAAGAATTAAAGAACAGGCAGAGCAGGCTTCAAGAGAGCTTGCCAATATTTACGGAGAGCCGGAATTGCTGAAAGGTTACGGATTAAGAAATACGACAACCATGGCAATTGCGCCTACAACGTCAAGTTCGGCGATTTTAGGACAGACTTCTCCGGGAATTGAGCCGTTTGCTTCGAATTATTATAAAGCTGGTCTTGCGAAAGGAAACTTCATGCGTAAGAATAAATATCTTGCAAAATTACTGGAGGAAAAAGGGCTTGATAACGAAGAAACGTGGAGAACGATCATGTTGAATCACGGTTCGGTACAACATTTGAAGGAGTTAACGGATGAAGAGAAAGCAGTGTTTAAAACATTCAAGGAAATTTCTCCGATGGAGATTATTTCTCAGGCAGCCCAAAGACAACAATACATTGATCAGGCGCAGTCTCTGAATCTGCAGATCCCTTCTACAATGCCGGTAAAAGATGTGAACTATCTTTATATCGAAGCATGGAAAAAAGGTGTAAAAACCCTTTATTATCAAAGAAGTTCTTCTGTTTCTAAAGAAATGATGGTAAATTTTGTTACCTGCACAGCTTGTGAAGCATAAGATACTCAAATAATAAACATTACATATTCAATCGGGCACGCTTTTTCAGCGTGCTTTTTTATGTTAAGAAAAAATTAATATTACATTAATTTCATGATCTGTTATAAAATATGCTGAATAATCTGCCGTGAATAAAGGAAACATACAAAGACTATTCTTTACAGAAAAATATTTCTGATTTCAGCATTGATTTTCAATTGACAGTAAAATATATTTTTTTCATACATTTGTAAAAAATAACACAAAAAATTATTTCAAACGAATATTATGCGAAAATATTTTCAAGTTAATGGATTTATCACATTAATTCTATTCACTTCTTTTCAGTCTAATGCTCAGGTAAAAATCTCCAATTCTTCTGGAACCGTAAATTCGGAAAGCATCTTACAATTAGAAAATTCATCTAACAACAAAGGCTTTCTGCTTACAAGAATTGCTCTTCAGTCCACCACTTTAGCTGCTCCGATGAATGCTCATGTTGCGGGAATGATCGTTTATAATACAGCAACAGCAGGCACTGCACCCAATAATGTAACTCCGGGAATGTATTATAACACAGGATCCGGCTGGGTAAAATTATCTGCAAAAACTCCAAAAACAGGAGACATTAAAAACGGATTTCAGGCAGCAGACCATAATGGATGGTATCTCCTCAACGGAAGAGCAATAAGCACTTTGAGTACAAATGCCAGAGCCAGAGCTACAGCCTTGGGCTTTACCACCAATTTACCGGATGCTACAGACCGTTTTCTTAAAAATACAGGCGGTACAGACAATCTAGCAGCAGTTTCCGGAGCTGATACTTTTACTTTAATACAAGCCAATCTACCCAACGTAACCTTCACAGGAACAACAAATACTACAGGAAGTCATACGCATACGTATACAGACAACCCTTTAAATTCTACTACAAACGGCGTAGTATCCGGAACCAATAATCCTATTTCTGATACATCGAGTGTAAATGATACAACAAGTACCGATGGAAATCATACCCATAGTTTAAGTTTTACTTTGGGAAGCAGCCAGCCTGTAAGTATGCAGCCAAATAACATTATTACGAACGTATTTATCTATTTAGGAAACTAGTATGAAGACAAAATTTTTATATACATGTATTGCTGTATTTTTATTTGTTGCACACAAAGCCCAAGTGGGTATTGGAACTTCTAATCCGTCAAATTCTGCTGTTCTGGAACTGAGCAGTACCAATAAAGGTTTTCTGATGAATACTGTCGCACTTACTTCAACCACGTCTGCAGCACCTTTCGGGAGCAATGTGGAAGGGATGTGGGTATACAATACCGCGACAGCAGGAACATCTCCCAATAATGTTATTCCCGGTTTGTATTATAATGATGGTACAAAGTGGGTTTTAATGTCCATTAATAATGATCTTCCTAAAATCGGTGATCTAAAATCCAGTATGGCAACAACCGACCATGACGGATGGTTTCTGCTTAACGGGAGAAATATTTCCACCCTGCCTTCAATCAGCCAGACCAATGCAGCGGCTTTAGGCTTCAGTACAACACTTCCAAGTTCAAGCGACCGGATTTTAAAAGGTAAAAATACTTCTGAGGCAGTATCCTCAACAGGAGGAAGCAATTCTTTCTCCATCGCACAGGCTAATCTTCCGAATGTAAATATTACGGGAACTACGGCTTCTTCGGGAGCGCACACCCACAGCTATACCAACCGAGGCGTAAACTACTGGAACTATAATGCAGGCAGCATTAATACAACAAGAACAATTGATACAGAAGTAAGAACTACGGCTGCCGCAGGAGATCACAGCCACACAATTTCCGTAGCAAGCGGAGGAACCAATACCGCGATTACGCAATATCCAAAACATCTGGTTGTTCAGTATTTTATTTATCTAGGAAAATAACACAAAAATTTAAACAATGAAAAAAATAATTTTCGCTATCATATTAACTTCTTTTACTTCGTTTCTTTATGCACAGGTTCTTATTACAAACGGAACTCCTAGCAATCCTACTCCAAATCCGAATGCTCTGCTGGAAATTTATTCTAAAAATAACAATAAAGGACTTTTAATGCCCAAGGTTTCGTTGATAACCACTGACAATCCGAGCCCTTTTCCAAGTCATATTACCGGAATGACGGTGTATAATACAAATACCACTACTGCAACCACGCTTACGAGTGTTACTCCCGGGATTTATTATAATGACGGAAGTTCATGGAATAAAATGGAAGTACAAATACCTACTATGGGAGACATAAAATACAGCAACGTAGCGACAGATCATGACGGATGGTATCTCTTAAACGGAAGAGCAGTTTCTACCTTGTCTGCAACTGCACAGTCTGCCGCGTCTTCATTAGGCTTTACAGCTTCACTTCCCGACAGTTCAGACAGGTATTTAAAAGCTAAATCTGCTTCGGAAACATTAGGAGCAACAGGCGGAAATACGGCTGTTACTCTTACACAGGCCAATCTTCCGAATATTACTTATAATGCGACAACTTCAAACACCGGAGCGCACAGCCATACCTATAACGACAGGGCAAGCGGAATAGTAAACAGTGTTGAAGCCGGAAATACTAAAACGGTGGTAGACAACGATGCCACGACATCTACAACTTCATCTGCAGGAGCTCATACCCATACATTCTCAATTTCTACAGGCGGATCGGGTACTCCCCTTAATCTGCAGCCAAAATATTTATCTGCCTATATTTTTGTTTATTTAGGACAGTAAAAATAATCTGAAAGCAACAGTAACAAACTGTTTTCTATTACTTGAAAGACAAGGTATTTTTAATCCTAAAAAATTTTAATATAACTTTAACATTTAAGAAATAAAAATATGTATCCCAGCGTAATCACCTGTAAATATTGAAAATATAGCTTTTTCAATCCCTAACCAGTGAATCAAATTACTGCATCTCTGCGCTTTATATATTTTTAAAAACAAATTTTTTGTATATTTGCAAACGTATTTTGTTAACAACAAAGTTTATTATTGTTAAAAACACAACTATAAATTGAAATTTTAATTAAATTAATAAAACAAATGTTGTTTTGAAAATAAAAAACAAATAGTTCATTCATAAATCTTGAAGATTATAAATGAATTTATTTATAACATAAAAACACACAAAAGAAACCTTAATTAATTTTATTGATAAAAAGTTTATCAATATTAAAAACACAAAAAAATTATTTCTAATGAACAAAATTATCACTCTAATTTTGGTAATGTTTTCTTACAGCATTACCGCACAAGTTGGTATAAATACAAGTTCACCTGATCCCAGCTCTTCTTTAGACATTACAAGCAGTTCAAAAGGTCTGTTACTGCCGAGAATCAGCAACCTTTCACTGGTTACTAATCCTGCAACGGGCTTGGTTATTTTTGATACCAATAAAAAGTGTATAAGCCAAAACGTTGGTACTCCTGCCACTCCGGACTGGGTATGTCTTTCACCTTATTCGGCGAGATTTTTCTACATGCCGAGTGTGGTTTTCGACACTACCACTATTGCGTCAGGACAGACGAAAGATTTGTATACACTGTATAAAAATCAGTTTTCGAATATCCCTACAAATGCGAGAAGTACCTCTGCGCCTGCAACAATTCCTTTTTTCCCTAACGCAACGGATCTTTATTATTATGTAACAGGGTATGATTCTACTGTATTCAGAATTAACAGCATCAGCAATACAGGGGTTTTAAACTATGATGTACTGGCAAATGCAACGCCTGCTTCTTTTATTAACATTGTTTTTGTCGTAAAATAAGTAAACATCATGAAAAAGAATTTCACAGGGTTGTCTTTGATGAGCCTTATCTTTACCTTGCTTACAAATTTCATGTTTGCACAGACAGACAGTACAGAAGTTGCCAGTATTTATGGATTTTACTCCTATTCCAGTTCATTAATGAATGCTTCATCGGCATCTGAACTTACCATACAGGGAAGCGCCTCTCATACCGCAACAGGAGTACAGCTTACACCGGCAAGTTCCAGCCAGTTCGGAGGATTGTTTATTAACGGCAGAACATTTACTTCGGTGAATGGTTTACATGTAGAATTCGAATACGACATGAAATCCGGCGCTCCGTTCAGCGGAACCTATGGAGACGGGTTATCTTTTTTTCTGTATGACGGATCTGTTACCACTCCTACAATCGGTGCTCCCGGTGCTGGTTTAGGATATGCATATAACAGAGCAAAAAACGATTTTTCTTCGTTTAGAAAAACGGGTTTGTCAGGAGCATATCTCGGAATCGCTCTGGATGAATTCGGAAATTTTAAATCTAAACGTTTTCAGGGAGAATCGAGAGTAAACGGTATTGCCGGAGTTACATGGAGCCAGGGGGCAAGCCATGTTACTTTAAGGGGAGCAAAAGGAGCTGTCATCAATACCAATGGTTTGGGAGACGGATATACAGGATATCCTGTTTTAGTAACAAGATCCACACTAAGTAACACAGGAACGGTAGGAAGAATACTACAGACAGACAGATCATATGCCACAACCACTAATACCCTGTCTTCTGTATTTGATTTGAGAAATGGAAACGGCGAATTCAGAAAAGTGCTTCTTGATCTGATTCCTCATTTTGTAACGGCAACTACTACAGACGGCTTTGATATCAAAGTCGATATTCAGACCACACAAAACGGAACACCCATTAATATCATTGATTATTTTCATTATAAAACGTCAATTCCGTACAGCGAAAATGCGAACCCGGCTGTAACCGACTTTAACAGTTCAGATACTGAGGGCGCGGCTACAAACCAGACTTTAAATGCTACAGTACCTTCATTTTTAAAACTGGGGTTTGCTGCTTCAACAGGAGCTGCTTACCAACAGCATATTATCCGAAATGTAAAACTAACATTGCCTTATTCTGCTGTTGCCAATGATGATGCAGCTACCACATGTAAACTCCAGCCGGTCTCAATCCCGGTTTTGGATAATGATATTGCATACAAAGGTCCTATTAGTATTACAACTCCGCCTACAGGAAATAAAAATAATATTGATATAACGACATTCAGCTTTACAAAAACAGGGGATACCGACCTTACTTTATACCGAAGAAAGGTAACTCCTGAAGGAACATGGAGCTATAATAAAAGTACCGGAATAGTTACATTTACTCCATCAAGCGGATTTACAGGAACAGCAACAATGACATACACGATAAAAGGAAAAACGCTTAAAGATTCTAATGGCAATATTGTGGAGCCTTATGGTGATACCGCCTACAGATCTGTTCCGGCAACTATTACAGTTACATTAAAAACAACGGGATGTGTTTATTCTGTAGTATCGAATAAAATGGTGACACAGGGAGTACAGTAAAAACCTTACCAATTATATAATCCGACAAACCACAGAAAATTTTCTGTGGTTTTATTTTTATCTTTGTTTTACATATTAATTCTAAAAATATTCAGATATGAAATTCGGACAAGTTGAAGATCCTTCAAAGATAGATTTTACGTTACCAAAAGACCATCCAAGAACCAAAGAAATTTTGAGCAGGAATAAAAGCGGACTGGAAAACATTTCCATAGGATGCGCAAAATGGAATAAAACAGACCTTAAAGGATTTTATCCCAAGGGTACAAAAGACGAACTTACGTACTATGCAACTCAGTTTAATTCTATTGAACTGAATGCAACTTTTTACGGTATGCCAACTCCGGAACAAGTGCAGACATGGAAAGAAAAAACTCCGGCTGATTTTAAATTTTTTCCAAAAATCACGAATACGGTGTCTCATTTCAGAAGACTTTTAAATATTGATGATGTGGTAACACAGTTCGCTACAGCCGTTTTAAATTTTGATGAAAAACTGGGAATGGTTTTCCTTCAGCTTCATGATAATTTTAAACCAAAAGATTATGAAAGACTGGAAAAATTTGTAAAAAACTGGCCAAAGGAAGTTCCTCTTGCAATCGAACTGAGAAATACAGACTGGTTTACAGATGAAGAGATCCTTAATAAAACATGTGACTTATTCGAAGAAAACAATATCACCAATATTATTGTAGATACGGCAGGAAGAAGAGATATGCTGCATATGCGCCTCACTACACCCAATGCATTCATTCGTTATGTGGGAGCTAACGCAGAAAGTGATTATGACAGACTGGACGACTGGATGCGACATCTTACCCGATGGAAAGAGGAAGGTTTGCAGAATCTGTACTTTTTTGTTCATCAGAATATTGAAAAAGCATCTCCCCTGCTTTCCGCTTATTTCATTAAAAAAGTGAATGAGGAGTGGAAACAAGACATTCACATCCCAAAAATGGCAACCGAAAGTACAGGAACTTTATTTTAAAGTTTAACAGATTTTAATTTTATTCACTAATAAGTGGGATAATTGATAATAAAAAGTACACTTTCACTATAAATAATTCACTTTTTTGTCTGTAAAAAAAATTACTCTAAAAGCTTCATTCATATTGTTATAATTAGTAAATTAGAAAGAAGAGATTCTATATTATCAAATCACAATAAAAACCAATAACAGTATGGAAAAGGAAATTTGTACAATAAGTATAACGAGTAACTGGCTCGGAGACGAATATACTTTTTATGAAGACGAAAAAATAAAAAGAACTTATGACAACAACAGCTTAAGTTCCGACGTTACAGAATGGCTTGAACCTAAACAGATCAGTAAGCAGAATAAAGACAAGCTGATTAAAAACTGTCCGGAAGAGCACAAAGAAAGAATTATGATTATTTTAGACTATCCCTAAATCTTTTAAAATGCATTAAAAAGTCCCAATCTTTACTAAAGCCTGGGATTTTTTATTTTCTTTTTCGCAGCAAAAGCATGATGTTGAGAAACAAAAGCAGAAAATCTAAGGTGATCCAGATTCCGAGCTTCACATTTTCATGGTTGTACGTATCAATCTGCTTTTTTGCCAGATCCGAAAGTTTTGAACTCTGAATAATATAATTCTGAACTTCAATGATCTGATCTATATTTTTATTCGGAACCGAATTCTGAGAAAAATAAACAAGATTCTTTTTACCCAGATATCCTACCACCCAATATTCATCAGATTTATCCATCTTCAGATATTCTATCCTGTAATACTCCGGGCGGATTTTTCCGAGATGCTTTGTTTCTATTACTTTGCCGGCTTCAGCATCATTTAAGGTGAGTACATAAAAATCCAGTGGCTGCGGAAGTTTGTTGATAACCTGAAGCGCAACCGAATTTTCCACAATGCCTATGGTACTTTTCTTAATAAACCAGTAGGTGAAAATTGAAAATGAAAAAATAATCGTAACGATACGGAATAATTTTGCCCATTCTGCGCCTTTCCCTTTCTTCAGTTTAGAAAGAAGGAGAGAAAAAACAGAAGCCCAGAAGATAACCAGAACAATAAATACCATACTGCAAAGATACTTATTTAAAGACTTTTAAAAGAATACTAATCGACATTCCACTCTTTGTAGAACTGATCGAGAAATTTCAGCATAAAATCGTGTCTTTCGGCAGCAATTTCTTTTCCTTTTTCCGTATTCATGAGATCTTTCAGCAGCAAAAGCTTTTCGTAGAAATGGTTGATGGTTGTTCCGTTGGATTTTTTATACTCTTCTTTAGACATATTGAGTTTAGGCTCTACATGAGGATCATACATCGGATTATTTTTAAAGCCTCCGAAATTGAATGTTCTTCCGATACCAATGGCTCCGATGGCATCAATCCGGTCTGCATCCTGAAGAATTTTCAGTTCAACAGGAAGATTTTTGGGAACTTCTCCCCTGTTTTTAAAGGAAATATTTTTAATAATGAACAAAACCTGCTCAATTAGTTCTTCTCCTGCGTTCTGGCTTTCGAGAAATTCACGGGAAACTTTCAAAGCAAGCGTTTCATCGCCGTTATGAAATTTGGGATCGGCTATATCGTGAAGCAAAGCTGCCAGTTCTACCACTTCCTGATTACAATTTTCGGTTTCAGCAATTTTTTTGGATAATTTCCATACTCTTTCGATATGAAACCAGTCGTGTCCCGCTTCTGCGCCTTCCAGCTTTTCTTTTACAAATTCTACCGTGTTTTCAATCAGATTCTTCATTATATCAATCATTTTAAATATTTGGCGACCAACACGTCAGAAAGAAAAAAGATTCGTTACGGAATTTCATTTAAAATAATATTCCACAGTTTCTTATTATAACTTCTGAAAAAATTGATGTGTCCTATTTCACCTTTTTCCGATTCAGAAGTTTTCACAAGTCTGTATGTAGGCCGGAGATTAGGATAGGTATCATTCATAAGACTTTTCACGCCTTTTTCTGTGAGCCAGGCATCATCTTCAGCACGAATAACAAATACCTTTTGTCTTAAACTTTTAGAATAATCATCAATTTTTTCCAGTAAACCGTTGGTCGATTTTCTGTTTAAAATTAAGGTTCTCCAGTCATATGCGCAATTTTTCGGGAGACTTTCTCCGAGTCCGAACCAATTTCCGGGGAAGTAGCCTAATAATGCGGTAGTTAGAGGCTGGGCAATTCCAAAACCAAGATAAGCTTCTATTTTTGTTTTGAATTTTAAATGTCCCACAAAAGCATTTTGGGTTCCCACGAAGAAAAATTCTTCAAAAATATCAGCATCTTTATTCATTCCTAAAATTAAAGCACCTACAGAATGTCCCAGACAATATTTCTGATAATCATTAAAATTTTTCTGAATATAATCTGTAACTGCTTTAAAATCTTCCGAACCCCAGATTCTCATGGAAGCATGAAATCCTCTCATATTTTCAGGTTTTGAAAGCCCGATTCCACGATAATCGTAAGTGATGACCGTAAATCCGTTTTCGGAAAAAAATTTGGCAAAGGAAAAATAAATCTGTTGTTTTACTCCGGTTGCAGAGTTGATAAGCAATAGTTTATGATTGCTTTTTTCAGGCAAAAACAGATGGGCAGCTATTGAAACATTATCAGATGTAGTAAACGTAAGCTCTTTCATGGTAAAAGAAAAAATCCACTATAAAAGTGGAAATTTTACTTTATATTTTATGTTAAGTTTAAAACTTTCGATATGTAGCAAATAGCTTATGAAATAAAATCTGAAAGTCTGGGAAGACAGCATTGAGAACCTTTTGATTCAGAAACTCTTGCCGAAACTTCATTCCCGAATTTCACACACTCTTCTATAGAATTTTTGTGGCACAAAGCAATAGAAAATCCTACCGTAAAAGCATCTCCCATTCCCATTTTATAAGCAGTTTTATCCTTGTCGTTTCTGCAGTATTTCATTTCTGTACCGTCAAAATAGATGGTAGAATTAATGTCGTCTCGTACAAAAACTTTATTAAAATATTTTTTAAGAATTTCTTCTCTCTGCTCTTCTCCGAAAACGATATGCAGTTCATTGCTTTTTACCACAAGGAAATCTACATTATTTAGAATTTCATCGCTCAGACGCTGTGCAGGCGAAGCATACATACCTACTTTTTTACCATATTTCTTGGCTTTTTTTACGGTATACTCAATCACTTTCATAGAAACTTCAAGCTGAAGAAGAACCAGATCTGCCGTATGAAAATATTTATCTGCCGCTTCCACATGTTCTACACTAAGATAGTTATTGGCTGCAGGAACCACAACAATTGCCGCGTTTCCGTCTGAGGTAGTTACATAAGCTGTACCGGTTGACTCACGATCTGTTTCGAAGACAAAGCCTACATTCACATTTTCGTTCACCATATTTCTCATGATCTGCTGACCAAGCGGATCCATTCCCACACAGCCTACAAAGTAGACGCTTGCTCCCAAACGCGCTGCACCAACTGCCTGATTGGCTCCTTTCCCGCCAAAATAACTTTCGGATTTTCGGGCAATAACCGTCTCGTTCTCACAGGGAACTTTTTCGGTTTCTAAAACAAGATCAATCGAAGAGCTTCCTACAACGATAATTCTTGGCTGTTCTGAGGAAAAATTCATTAGTGTTTCTTAATGGTTTAATATTCCGTGATTTGTACAAATTTATAATATGAAATTAGAATTTCAAAAAAAAATACTGACTATTAACTAATTTCAATAAATTCTGTGATGATTTTTACAGGATTGCTATTTTTATCGCACGCGATGTAACTTGCATAAAAACCTTCACCATATCCTGTTTCAAAAGCAAAAATAGTTCCCGGATGGTTTTCAGACGGTTTTAAAAAAGCAAACTGGTCAATCGCTCCTTTTTCATCAAAGAAATATTCATGAAAAAATTCTTCATAAATCCCCATAAAATCGACTCCTTTGCTGTGATACAGTCTTTGTTCGAGATCATTAAGATTATTCTGTGTATCCACATCCATAAAGCAGCCCATCCCGCTTTCTACAGGATATCCGAAAACTTCTCCTTCCTCAAGATCTTTAATATTCTGCCCTTCTGTCGTTGCCAGTTTCCAGTCTGTGATTTCTGACTGGCTAAAAATAATTTCGGCATACGCCACACAATTGCTTTCCCTTTCTTTATGCAGTAAAACCGAAAAATCTCCCTTCGGAAAGGTTATGGAGAAAGGTTTCATGTCATTTGTAATCAGAGGATCACAGGCAACAAGTTTTCCGCTGGAAAGATAAATTTTCCCAACTTCAAAGCTTTCCAGCAAGGGACTTTCTACGAAGTTTTTGGAGAACAGTTTTTTGATGTTTTCTATGTGTGTCATGTCATATTTAAGCTAAGATTAAGGTTAAGGCTAAGCTCTAGACTCTGCCTTAACCTAAACCTTATTATTATAAACTTTTCAGCTTCTCTTCCAAAATTGCAATTTTGTCAAGAGCGTCTTTTTGCTTTTTTCGTTCCGTCTCAACAACTTCAGGTTTTGCGTTGGCAACAAATTTTTCATTGGAAAGCTTTTTATCTACAGAGATCAAAAATCCTTTCAGATACTTTAATTCTTCTTCTGTTTTCGTTTTCTCTTCTCCCAAATCTAAGTTTTCACTTAATGGAATTGAAATTTCTGTTGCACCTACCAAAAATGTAAAGCTCGGCTTATCCGTTTTTGTTCCGAAATGAATTTCTGAAACATTGGCTAATTTCTTAATCACTGATTCGTTAGGAAATTCTGAAGCATTGGTATATACTTCTACAGGATCTTTAGGTGAAACACCTTTAGTTGTCTGACGGTAATTTCTAACGCCTGAAATAATTTCTGAAGCAAATTCAAACTTTCGAATTATTTCTTCATCAAATTCACCTGCTTTTTTCTGCTGCGCGATAACCAACGCTTCCTCTGCTTTTCTTTCAGAAATTAATTGCCAGATTTCTTCTGACTGGAAAGGTAAAAACGGATGAACCTGCTTCATTAGTTCTTCAAAAAGCTCAACTGTTTTGTTATAAACATCTTTTGAAATACCTTCACCGTAATTTGGTTTGATTGATTCAAGATAATAACCACAGAAATCATCCCAAATTAATTTATAAATCAAATGCAAAGCATCAGAAATTCTGAACTTTTCAAACTGATCGTTGATCTCAGCAATTGTTTTATTTAATTTATTTTCAAACCATTCAATTGCCTGAAGTTCTGTTGAATTGGCAGGCTTATCTTCATGGTTCCACATATTGATCAATCGGAAAGCACTCCAGATCTTTGACATGAAGTTTCTTCCCTGAAGCATCAAATCTTCATCAAAAAGAAGGTCGTTTCCGGCTGCAGAACTTAATAAAATTCCTACACGAACTCCGTCTGCTCCATATTTATCCATTAATTCCAGCGGATCCGGTGAATTTCCTAAAGATTTAGACATCTTTCTTCGCTGCTTATCTCTTACAATTCCCGTGAAATAAACATTTTTAAACGGAACTTCTTTTCTGTATTCCAACCCTGCCATAATCATTCTTGCCACCCAGAAGAAAATAATATCCGGACCTGTTACCAGATCTGAAGTGGGGTAATAATAATTGATGTCTTTATTTTCAGGATCAAGCAACCCATCGAAAACCGACATTGGCCACAACCATGATGAGAACCATGTATCAAGAGCGTCTTCGTCTTGTTTTAAATTTTGAGTTTCGAGTTCAGGGTTTTGAGTTTTATCTTTGGCTAATGCCAAAGCTTCTTCGATGGTCTCTGCAACAACGAAATCATTTTCTCCTTCACCATAATAAAAAGCAGGAATTTGCTGTCCCCACCAAAGCTGTCGGGAAATATTCCAGTCGCGGATGTTTTCCATCCAGTGTTTGTAGGTATTTTTAAACTTTTCAGGATAAAATTTAACCTCATCATCCATCACAACATCCAAAGCAGGTTTTGCAATTTCAGACATTTTCAGGAACCACTGTACAGAAACTTTAGGTTCAATTACCGCACCGGTTCTTTCTGAAGTTCCTACTTTATTTACGTAATCTTCTGCTTTCAGCAAAAGATCTTTTTCTTCCAGTTCTTTCGCAATCTGCTTTCTTACGTCGAATCTGTTTTTTCCGGCGTAGTGTAAACCGTGATCGTTCAGATTTCCGTCATCATCCAAAGCATCAATCATCTGAAGATTGTGTTTTTGTCCGATTTCGTAATCATTGATGTCGTGAGCAGGCGTAATTTTCAAAGCACCTGTTCCGAATTCGATATCTACATATTCGTCCTCAATGATCGGAATTACTCTGTTAACGATTGGTACGATTACTTTTTTACCTTTTAAATGAGCGTATCTCTCATCATTAGGATTGATACACACTGCAGTATCCCCGAAAATAGTTTCCGGACGCGTTGTCGCTACTGACAAATATTCATCGGTATCTGAGCCTGTCGAAGATTCAATTTTATATTTCAGGAAATATAATTTTCCGTTCTGTTCTTTAAAGATTACTTCTTCATCAGAAATGTTGGTTTTTGCTTCGGGATCCCAGTTTACCATTCTGTACCCACGGTAAATCAATCCTTTATTGTAAAGATCAACAAAAGATTTAATTACCTGTTGAGAAAGTTTCGGCTCCATGGTAAAACGGGTTCTGTCCCAGTCGCATGAACATCCTAATTTTTTAAGCTGCTCAAGGATTGTTCCTCCGTATTTATCGGTCCATTCCCACGCGTGCTTTAAAAACTCTTCTCTTGTAATATCAGATTTATTGACTCCTTCAGACTTCAGTTTAGCAACCACTTTAGCTTCTGTAGCAATAGAAGCGTGATCTGTTCCCGGAACCCAACAAGCATTAAAGCCCTGCATTCTTGCACGACGGACCAGAACATCCTGAATGGTATTGTTAAGCATATGCCCCATGTGCAAAATCCCCGTAACGTTTGGCGGAGGAATTACAACAGTGTAAGGCGGCTTGTCATTGGGTTCTGAATGGAAGTATTTATTTTCCAACCAGTAATTGTACCACTTTTGTTCTGTTTCCTGTGGATTGTACTTTTCTGAAATCTGCATAAATTCTTTTACTTTAATTTACAATTTGCAAAAATAGTCTAAAGAAAAATATTTTAAGTATGAATTAAAATAATTTTTAACTTTGTTTCTCAAAATTTATCTAACAACATATTTAATATTCAAGAATATGAAAAAATTAATCGCAGGAATTGCATTATTCGGAACCTTCGCTCTTGCATCTGCACAAACGATTACGTTTGACAAAACTACTTTCGACTACGGAAATGTAAAACCAGGTTCAGACGGCATCAGGTTTTTCACGGTAACCAATACAGGAGACAAGCCTCTTATCTTATCGAATGTAAAAGCATCTTGCGGATGTACAACGCCTGAGTTCAGCCAGGATCCGATTCTGCCGGGAAAATCAGCTAAAATAAAGGTAGGATACAATACCGGAATTAACGGTGGTTTCAACAAAATGATTGAAGTATTTTCTAACGATCCTGTAAACAGCAGAAGCGTAATCTACATTAAAGGAAACGTAGATCCAAATGCTCCGGATCCAAAACCATTGACTCCTGAGGAATTGAAGGCTAAAGCTAAAGAAGAGAAAGCTGCGGCTAAAGCTGCAAAGAAGGAAGCAAAAAAAGCGGCTAAAGCTGCTGCTAAAACTGCTGCATAATGGTAAAATCTTTACTAAAATAAATGAAACCGTCTCATGGAGGCGGTTTTTTTATTACATTTATATTAGGTTAGTTGATGGTTAGCGATTTTAACTATGGATTGTGACCAAAATTAATCTTTAATCTTTTAATAATTTAAAATAAACATGGACACTAACTTTTCAGACGATTTTTTGGTAAAAGGAAAATTTTCCATTAAAAAAGCTTCAACGGAGTACAAAGGAAAACTTACCAAAGAAGAAGGGGAACAATTATTATTTAACGAAAAAGAAAAGCTTCGTGAGCTTCAGGAGAAATTGTATTCCGATGGAAGCCAGTCTCTCTTAGTGGTACTTCAGGCGATGGATGCCGCGGGAAAAGACAGCATGATTGAGCATGTTTTCGGGGGAGTAAATCCGCAAGGCTGTAATGTAACGAGCTTCAAAACTCCCACTTCGAAAGAATATGCCCATGATTTTTTATGGAGACATTATTTAGCACTACCCCAAAAAGGGATGATCGGAATTTTTAACCGTTCTCATTACGAAAGTGTATTGGTCTGCAAAGTTCATCCTGAATATAATTTAAGCGAAAAAACATGGAAATCTGTTAAGGATTTTGATGATAAATTCTGGGAAAACCGCTATGAAAGCATAAGAAATTTTGAAAAACATCTTGCCCAAAACGGAACGACCGTTATAAAAATATTCCTGAATGTTTCTAAAGACGAGCAAAAGAAAAGACTTCTGGACAGAATTAACGAACAGGAAAAAAACTGGAAATTTTCCGCCGCGGATCTTCCGGAGAGAGCTTTATTCGAAAAATATATGGAATGCTATGAAACGGCAATCAATGAGACTTCAAAAGATTACGCGCCATGGTATGTTCTTCCTGCTGACAACAAATGGTTTGCAAGAGTTGCCGCGATACAGATTATTATTGATGCTTTGGAAAAAATGAATCTGCAGTATCCTAAATTGTCTGAAGAGGATCGTAAAGATTTAGAAGAAGCAAAAAAACAACTGGAAAGCGAGAAATAAGTAAGAATGGAAGATGGGAGCCTGAAGATGGAGGTTTAAATGATTGCGTTAAAGACTTCCTTCTTCCAGCCTCTAACTTCCAACTCTTAAAAAACCACGAGAAAATCTATAAGCCGGATTTTGTTCTTCCGAAGAAGTGCCTGTTATTTATCTGCATCTTACATTGCTGCAAAACTTTAGCTGATTACCCCTCGGCTTTCAGAGCGAGCAACTCCTATTTTCATTGCTGAAAAGAACCGATATACTTATCATTGCACCACAAAGAGTTTACCTGATTTCACTACAGCCGAACTGTACATCCTTTCTGTTGCACTTGTCCTACCCTCGCGGGTGACGGATGTTATCCGCTTTGCTGCTCTACGGTGTCCGGACTTTCCTACCTCCCGTGAAACGGGAAATCAACAAGCCGATTTTCTCGTGGCTGCAAAGATAGCAAAATGTGAATTAAATCCACATTTTGTGGATTGTGAATTGTCAATTAAATTCATTCTCAATTTATAAAGCATTGAAATCACTTTAATGAAAAGAAAAAATTCACCATTCAATTACGAAGTAAAATTGACAATTGACTAATAATTATTATCTTCGTGCTACAAAAATTAAACATCCCAATTGGCTTCAAAGGAAAAGGAATTTGCGCAGCTTATTAAGGATAATCAGGGTCTGATTATTAAGGTTTCGCGTCTTTACACCAATTCTTTGGAGGACGAGGAAGATCTTTTTCAGGAAATTGTGTTACAATTGTGGAGAAGTTATGACTCATTTAAAGGAAATTCCAAAATTTCTACGTGGATGTACCGTGTTGCTTTAAATACCGCTATCACCCTTTTCAGAAAAAAAAGCAAAAGTTTACAGACTAATGAACTGGACATCAACCATGCAGATTTTGTGGAAGATGATGACGAAAAACAGCAACAGGTATCACTTTTGTATACAGTAATCAAAACCCTTCCCAATGTGGAAAGAGCAATCGTGATGATGTATCTGGATGATTTGCCTTATAAGGATATTGCAGAAAACCTCGGTATTACCGAAGTAAATGCGCGTGTGAAAATGAACAGATTAAAGAAAACCCTTAAAGAACAGATGGAAAAATATGCCTGAATTTGATTTAGACAGCTTTAAGAAAACATGGCAGGAACAGCCTGTTCAGGAAAAATACAATAACAATGAGATTCTTCAGATGCTCAACAAAAAATCACGAAATTATGTGAAGTATATTTTCTGGATCAGTGTTTTCGAGTTTTTATTCTTTACATTAATAGGATTATTCTACATCATTCAGGGAAAGGAATCCAACTCTTTCATTAATATTCTTACAAAGCTGGGCGTACAGAAAACTTCGGAATTAGAAAATACGTTCGACAATATTTATCTCGTATTAAAAGTTTTAAGTTTAGCCATTACAGCTTATTTTGTTCTTAAATTTTATCAGAATTATAAGGTTATAAAAATTGAGGAAAATCTTAAAAAGTTTATTCTTAAGATCATTAAATTTAAGAAGACAGTTAATGCCTTTATTTTAATTAATATCGCATTATTAATCACTTTTACCTCTATTTTCACAATCTTTGTTTTTTATATTTTAAATACTCAGAATGTAGAAATTACCAATTCTACGCTAGTAGGATTTGTAGCAGGTATTATCATAAGTACTGTTTTTACAGTAATAATGGTATGGCTGTATTACAGGGTTGTTTATGGAATTATCATCAAAAAGCTTGATAAGAATTTAACTCAGCTGAAAGAAATCGATTCGCAGGAAATTTAAACTGAAAACTGCAGGAATTTAAGATATTATTGTTAATTTTATTTAACCAAATCTTTTATTCTATGCAAATATCCTATGTTCATGGCGCTTCCGACATTTCTTTATTGGGTGAAACCATCGGAAATAACCTGAAACACACGGTTGAAAAATTTCCTAATCACGAAGCATTAATCTGTGTACATCAAAATTACCGCGCTACCTATCAGGAATTTTACAATCAGACAACAGCGGTTGCAAAAGCACTGATTTTTCTGGGAGCAAAATCCGGAGACCGCATCGGAATCTGGTCTACCAACCGTTACGAATGGGTTCTTTTACAATATGCAACCGCAAGAATCGGAGTTATTTTAGTCAATATCAATCCCGCTTACAGAACCAGTGAACTGATCTTTGTGATCAATCAGTCTGAAATGTCCCATATTTTTTCATCTCTGGCTTTCAAATCCAGCGATTATAAACAGATGATTGCGGATGCAAGAGAGTTTTGTGTCACCTTAAAATCTGAAGTTTTCTTTGATGATAGCTGGGAAGAGTTTTTAAATAACGGACAGCATATTTCTGATGATACACTCCACAGTTTTGAGGAGCATGTTCAGTTTGACGATCCTGTGAATATTCAATATACTTCAGGAACAACGGGTTTTCCGAAAGGAGTTACGCTTTCTCATCATAATATTTTAAATAACGGATATTTTATCGGAATTCGGTTAAAGTATACTGAAAAAGACAGGGTCTGCATTCCTGTTCCTTTTTATCACTGTTTCGGAATGGTAATCGGAAACATCTGCTGTACTTCTCACGGAGCCTGTATGGTAATTCCGAATGACAGTTTTGATCCTGAAATCACTTTGAAAGTTGTTTCTGACGAAAAATGCACCTCGCTTTACGGAGTTCCGACTATGTTTATTGCAGAATTAGCCGTAAAAAATTTCGAAACCTTTGATTTTTCAAGTTTAAGAACAGGCGTAATGGCGGGCTCAGTATGCCCTCCGGAAATTATGAAAAAGGTGGAAAGTCTCATGAATATTAAAGAAATGAGCATCTGCTACGGAATGACAGAAACCTCCCCTGTTTCTACGCAAACTCTTATCGGAACCCCATTTGAAAAGCAGGTGAATACGGTAGGAACGGTTCAGGATCATCTGGAAATAAAAATCATTGATGAAAACGGAAAAATCGTTGCGCGCGGCGAACACGGGGAACTGTGTACAAGAGGATATTCTGTAATGCTGAAATACTGGAACGATCCCGAAAACACCAGAAAAGTTCTTGACGAAGGAAGATGGATGCATACCGGAGATATGGCAGTAATGGATGAAGAAGGCTATATTACCATTTCCGGAAGGATTAAAGACCTGATTATCCGTGGTGGTGAAAATATTTCTCCGAAAGAAATTGAAGACTTTTTGTACACGTATCCGAATATTCTTGATGTTCAGATCATCGGAGTTCCGAGCGAGAAATTCGGAGAAGAAGTTATGGCATGGGTGAAAGTGAGAAAAGGTTTTCAGGTAACAGAAGAAGAACTTTTAGAGTATTGCAGAGGCAGAATCGCCCATTATAAAGTTCCAAAGTACTGGAAGTTTGTGGATGAATTCCCGATGACGATTTCCGGAAAAGTACGAAAAGTGGAAATGCGGGAAGTTTCTGTAAAGGAATTGGGATTAGATAAGGCAAAGATTTAAAGATCTTGTCATTTGTAGCGAAGAATCCACTTTACAAATGGAGATTCTTTCAACTTCGTTCGAATCTTTTCAGGCTGTTTCAGAATGAGATACAACTTTATGGATAATTAAAAAACAATAAAAAAAGCAGTTCGATTTGAACTGCTTTTCTATTTTATAATTCTTTTCTTAATCTCGCTACCGGAATATTAAGCTGTTCGCGGTATTTTGCGATCGTTCTTCTGGCGATATTGTAGCCCTGCTCTTTCAGAATAACCACTAAAGCATCATCCGTTAGAGGTTTTCTCTTATTTTCTTTGCTGATCACTTCCTGAAGATGCATTTTGATTTCTTTTGTAGAAACTTCCTCTCCGTCATCATTCGTTAAACTATCCGAGAACAGATCTTTAAGGTAAATAATTCCGTTCGGTGTATCGGCGTATTTGCTTTTTACCACTCTTGAAATTGTTGATATATCGAAGCCTGTGATATCGGCAATATCTTTAAGAATCATGGGTCTCAAAGATTTTTCATCTCCCGTAAGGAAATAGTCTTTCTGAAATTTCACAATCGCAGTAATGGTTTGCAATAATGTATTCTGGCGCTGATTAATTGCATCAATATACCATTTTGCAGCGTCTAATTTCTGCTTGATGAACAAAGCCGCCTGTTTGTGTTCTGCAGAATTCTTATCGTGAGAATAAGTAGATAAAATATCTTTGTATTCTTCAGAAACTCTTAAAGTAGGTGCGTTTTTGCTGTTCAGCATCGGAATAACCTGTCCGTCTTTCACCTGAATTACAAAATCCGGAATAATTTCCTGATTAATGGTAATGGTTTGCGTATCAAAGTTACCCCCCACTTTTGGAGATAATTTTGAAATTTCATCCAGAGCGTCTCTCAGATCTTCCTCCTCGATATCATACTTCTGAATGATCTTGTTATAGTGTTTGTTGGTAAGTGCATCAAACTGATGTCTCAGAATACTGGCAGCCAGAGAAACCGCTTTATCTGAGCTTACTTTTTTCTCAATCTGCAGCAAAAGACATTCCTGAAGACCTCTTGCTCCCACACCGGGTGGATCAAGTTTCTGTACATAGTTTTCCAGAATATCTTCTACATTTTCTCTCGTTGTATAAATTCCCTGAGAAAATGCAAGGTCATCAACAATAGATTTTATTTCCCTTCTCAAATATCCGTCTGTATCGAGATTTCCGATAAGATATTCCGCAATCTTCAGATCTTCTTTGTTAATATTGGCAAGATTAATCTGTTCCATCAGATAATCATACAAAGACTGCCCTTCTGTCAGAAGACTTTCGTTATCAAATTCCTCATCGTCTGAGGAATAGTTGCTGGATGCTGTTTTATAACTTGGTTCGTCGTCGTAAAGATATTGGTCTACATCAAAATCCGTTTCAATACTTTCCGTTCCTTCTGTTTCATACGTATCTTCGAGAGAAGAATAATCATCTTCCTTAGATTCTTCTTTTGCGATCTCCAATGCCGGATTTTCTTCTAACTCCCTCTCAAGTTCCTCTTCAAACTCCAGTGTATGAAGCTGGATCAACTTCATTAACTGGATTTGCTGGGGAGCCAGCTTTTGTCCTAATTTGAGTTGTAAGTGTTGTTTTAGCATATTACTAGTTGGTGTTTTAACATAACATATTTTACGAATTTAATACTTTTTTTTGATAAAATTAAATTTTAGCACGATTTTTGTATTCAATTATGTATAATAAGCTATTTAAAATAAACAAAAAAAGCCCTGAACAATGATTTTCAGGGCTTTTTTATTCTTATATCTCCAGATTTTCAGGATCTCTTCTGTTATCCCAAAACGCCAGAATTTCAATAACATCTTTATTAACCCGATAATAAAGGGAAAAATTTTTATCAATTAAAACATATTTAACATCATCAATTTCAGAGGGTGAACCTATATTCGGATTTTCGGAAATAAGTTTTTCTTTTTTCTCAACTTCTTTTCTTAGCTTTTTTGAATATGTTTGGGAAGAATTATGAGCAATCCAATATTTTAATGTGTCAGCAAAAGATAACAATGCCTGACGAGTCCATTTTATTTGAAACATTGATCCAAAATTTCTTTAGCATCTTCTTTACTAACAAAATCTCCTTTATCAGCCTCATCTATACCCTTTAGCAATTGTTTCTTCTGCCACTCTGTAAGATTTTCTTCTTTATCAATTTCAAAATTAATTTTCAGCTCTTTCAGAAGGGCTTTCAGAAGATTGATCTGATTTTCGTTTTCTGTATGTATGGTAATTGTACTCATCATCATTATTTTAAGTAAAGTTAATAAAAAAATCCTTCCGATGTTCTCAGAAGGATTTCTATATTTTTTATTAAAAAATTAGAACTCAGCATTTTTAGGTGTTCTCGGAAAAGGAATTACATCTCTGATGTTCGTCATTCCTGTTACGAAAAGAACCAGTCTCTCCAATCCCAGACCAAATCCTGCGTGCGGAACAGAACCAAATTTTCTTGTATCTAAATACCACCACAATTCGTGTTCATCAACGTGCATTTCTGTCATTTTCTGCTTCAAAACATCTAATCTCGCTTCTCTTTCAGAACCTCCGATGATTTCTCCGATTCCCGGGAAAAGAACGTCCATCGCAGCAACTGTTTTTCCGTCTTCATTCAACTTCATGTAGAATGCTTTGATCTCTTTTGGATAATCAAACAGAACTACCGGACTTTCGAAATGCTTTTCAACCAGATATCTTTCGTGCTCAGACTGAAGATCGGTTCCCCAGTTTTCAACCGGATACTGGAATTTTCCTTTCTTATTTTCTTTTGAGTTCATTAAGATCTCGATAGCTTCTGTATAAGAAACTCTCTTGAAACGTTTCGCAATTACATTTTCAAGCTTTTCGATAAGACCTTCTTTTGCTCTGTCTTTTTCAGCCTTGGATTTTTGCTCTTCTTCAAAACGTTTGTCTAAGAACTCAAGATCGTCTTTGCAGTGATCCAGTACATATTTAATTACATATTTTAAGAAATCTTCTGCAAGATCAATGTTATCCTCAAGGTTGTTAAAAGCCACTTCTGGCTCAATCATCCAGAATTCTGCAAGGTGTCGTGTTGTGTTTGAATTTTCTGCACGAAAAGTAGGTCCGAAAGTATAAATTCTTCCCAATCCCATCGCCGCAGTCTCTCCTTCAAGCTGTCCGGAAACCGTTAAATTTGTTTTTCTTCCGAAGAAATCCTGAGAAAAATCGATATCTCCCTGCTCATCTCTTGGAATATTATTTAAATCAAAGTTCGTTACCCCGAACATTTCTCCGGCTCCTTCTGCATCAGCTCCCGTAATGACCGGTGTGTTGATGTAAAAAAACTGATTCTGGTTAAAGAAAGAATGTACCGCAAAACTCACCGCATGACGCACTCTGAAAACTGCTCCGAATAAGTTGGTTCTGAATCTTAAATGCGCCTGATCCCTCAAAGTTTCCAATGAGTGTTTTTTAGGCTGAAGAATCGTTTTGTCTCTTTCTTCCGTGAAGTTATCTCCTAAAATGGTAATTTTTTTAGCTAAAATCTCAACAGCCTGTCCTGCTCCCTGACTTTCCACCACTTCTCCTACAATTTTAAGGGAAGAAGCTGTACTGATTTTGCTGATAATCTCTTCGTCGAAATTTTCAAAATCAACAACAATCTGCAAATTATTAATCGTAGAACCATCATTAAGCGCAATGAAGCGATTCGCACGGAACGTTCTTACCCAACCGTAAACCGTAATGTCATGATGTAATACTTTTTTGTAATCCTGTAGGATTTCCTTAATTGTCTGCTTTTTCATTTGTTGATTAAAATTTTTCTGTAAAAATTAATGTCTGCAAAGTTACAAAAAAACAGCGCAATTTGAGGATTACACTGTTTTAATTCAATTCATTTATCAATTAATTACTCAAAAAATTATGCTTTAAATAAGAATCAATTAAAGAAAATCGTTTTTTTTCTCTGTTTTCCTTTCCTAATTTTCCATGCATGATAAGAACTCGGAACATCATATTGCCATTTGGGAAGAATCAAAATAATTAAAATTACGTCAATATGCGAAATAAATCCCAAAATAACGGTAAGATAAAAAGCCCAACCTGCCTGTTGAAAACCAATTAAACAGGTAAAAGCGATCAGCAAACTCAGTCCCCACATTTTTGATAAAAAAGCGTGAGTACAGGTCTCTTTCCCGAATTTTAGCCAGCTCATTATATAGCAAAGTGCTTCCATTACGAAAATTAGAGCAACCCCTTTCCATTCGTTTTTTATTAATTCGGCATTTAAAAAGTAAGAAGCAAATCCAAGAGATAGCCAGAATATCAAATCGGTCTGACTGTCTAATCTTCTAAGTTTTTCGGAAGAGACACCGACTTTTCGGGCAATAATTCCGTCGAAAATATCGGTTAATAAACCAAAATACATTAAGCTTAAAATTAAAAACCGGGATTCTGCGCCTTTGAAATAAGCTAATAGAAGGATGATTGGAGCCAAACAAAATCTTGTGGCGATTAATAGATAGGGTATTGTTTTCATTTCAATTGTTTTTTTAAGATTTAAAAGACTAAATTAAATCCCAAAGAAAATCTGAAACCTGAAGTAGAAAAATACTTATAAGGTTCGTATTCAATATTATAACCCGATTCAGCAGCAATAAAATGGTAAAAAACTATTCCAAATTTTGGTGATACCGCATATGGAGTAATTCCGGCACCGGTATATAAATTGGTAATTATACTTTTTTCTTTGAAATCTGCAACTTTGTAAAAATAATCCAGTTCCGGAATAACAATAAATTTTCTTTCCGATGTATCCCACCAATTGAAATGCCCTCTTAAACTCACATAATTATTTTCATTAAGAGGAATTTTAGGACCGAAAGAAAGAAAAGATTTATCATTCATGATGGTTAATTCGAGACGAGTGCAAATAATTGATCCTATAATTGCCCAGTCTTTTTTGTTGCCGATTTGTGCGTTTACAAAACTGCAAAAAGACAGCGCAATGATTAATAACAAATTTTTCATGATTGCTTATTTTAAAAATTACACCTCAAAGCTATACTTGAAAAGCTGTTTCATAAATGCGAAAAAAAATTAAAATAAATCTCTACATTTGTGAAAATCGCAAAAACCATGTATCAGGAACGTTTGCTTAAAGAAATCCGAAAAAAGATTGGCGAAAAATCTCTGAATGACGAAATTGCCAACATTCTCAATATCAGCTACGATGCGGCACACCGAAGAACTTCCCTGAAAGCAAAATTCAGTTTAGAGGAAGCTCTGGAACTGGCAAAATATTTTCAGATTTCTCTGGATCAGTTTCAGACTTCTGACCGGCAGATTATAGTAAGAAAAACAAGTGTTGTTACGGAAACAGAAGATTTAAAATCATTTTTCCAGAACAATCTCAATGTGTTTGAAAATCTTCCTCTTTCAAAAGGAATGACGATCTATTATTCGGCGAAAGACATTCCGTTTTTTTACACACTTTCAGATTCGATGCTTTCCCGTTTTAAAGTATATGTATGGATGAATCTCCTTAATTCCAAACAGGTTTTCATTCCTTTTCTGCAGTTTTCGCCTCCCGATTTTAAACTTGATACGAAAGAACTCAGGAAGAAATATGAGGAACAGAATGTTATTGAGTTATGGAATAACAGCACCATTTCGAGCATCCTACAGCAAATTTTGTTTTATTCTGAAACGGGACACCTGAAACAGAGTGAGGCTCGGATTATTTTAAATGAATTAACGGAACTTATACAGTATATTGAGGAAAAAACAGAAAACAATCTTAAATTTCAATTATATGAAAATGAACTGATGCATCTTTCCAATGACATCTTTTTTCATCATCCTCAACTGTCACTGTTTGCTATTCCGACCAATATGTTTGGTTATATTCTGATTAACGATGAAAAGACGTGTACCGAAACACTGAATTATTTTGAACATCAGATAAAAAATTCAAAATCGATGAATACTTCGGGAAACCGGGACCGAAAAATATTTTTTAACCGAATGTATACTCAGATTGAGGATTTGAAAAAGAAACTGAATACTAAAATGTAAGCAGCAAAATTATTTGTAAAATTATTCGTCTTTCTTGGAAGGAACCAAGAAAACATCAATAAGACCTTCCGGAAGCTGCATTTTGATGAATCTTTCATCTCTGTTCACTTCTAAGATCCAGTCTTTGATGATAGGGATTACCACTTCTTTTCCATCGAGATTGGTAATAAAGTAAACCTGCGCTGTCTGATCGTTTACAGAACGGATCACTCCACAGTCGTTATCATTTTCATCATGGATATTGTACCCGATGATTTCATGGTAATAAAATTGCTTTCCGGTAAGTTTTGGTAAACTTGAGAGAGGAAGATAGACGTTTTTCCCCAATGATTGATCCACTAAAGCTTCCGAGGAATTTTTAAAGGCAATATTAAGAGCATCCAATTTACTCCATGATGATTTTTCAATAAAAAAAGGAACCAATAATCCGTTGATTTCAACGAATATTGATTCCAGTTTATTGTAAAGCTCGGGTTGATCGGTATCCAGTTTAAGGATAACGTTTCCCGCAAGTCCGTGTCTGCGCGTGATTTTTCCTAATAAATAGCAATCTTCTTTACGCATACCGGATTTTTCTTAAGCTTCAGTATTTTCTTCTGTAGATTCAGCAGCAGCTTCTCCTTCTGTAGTTTCTTCAGCAGGTGCATTTGTTGCAGCTTCTTCAGCAGCTTTAGCGTCCGCTTCAGCCTGTGCAGCAGCCGCCAATCTAGCTTCATTTACTTTTACTTCAGCTTCTAAAGCAGCTTTCTTAGCATCAGATTTAGCAGTAGCCAAACCGTCTACTTTACCTTGTACTTTAGCTTCTTTAGCTTCTACCCAAGCATTGAATCTTTTTTCAGCTTCAGCCTCATCAAAAGCTCCTTTAGCAACACCACCTTGTAAGTGTTTTTTGTAAAGCGCTCCTTTGTAAGAAAGAATAGCTCTTGCAGTATCAGTTGGCTGAGCACCGTTGTTTAACCACTTCACAGCAGAATCAACGTTCAAATCGATAGTTGCAGGGTTTGTAATTGGGTTGTATGTTCCTAGTTTCTCGATGAATTTACCATCTCTTCTTGCTCTAGAATCTGCAACCACGATGTGGAAAAAAGGTCTTCCTTTAGATCCGTGTCTTTGTAATCTGATTTTTACTGACATAATGTTTGAATTTTACGGGAACTCGTCCCAGTTAAATATTTAAGAGTGCAAAGATAATAAAAAAGTTCAAAGTAAAAAGCTTCCGGTAAAAAGTTTTGTAAATTCTCTTTTTGGGGAGCCGGGAACCTGCTCTCACTACTCGCTTTTTCCTTAGATTCCGGCGCGGCTTCGCCGCGCCGAAATCCAAGGAAAAGAGCTCAGACATGCCGTTCGATCAGGGCTATTTAGTCCAAATTACCCATGTAGAACAACCCAAGACATTTTTGATTTTCCTCAATCGTTAAAGACTCTTTTAAATGATCTACAATTTTCGGGGAACTCCAGTAACATCCGATATTATTTGCTGTACAGGTAAGATACATATTCTGAACCGCCATAGAAACTGCGGCAATTTCTTCCCATTCCGGAACCATTCCGCTGAAATTAACAACAATGGAGACTACGGTATCTGCTTTATTGATTTTAAAACCGATATCATTATATTTTTTTTCTAAAAAAAGATGTTCAGGTTGGGTAAATTTGTAAATCGACTGCATTTCTAAAGCCAGTTTTGCTTTTTCCTCTCCTCTGAATATTTTCAAACGCCAGGGTTTTGTACGTTTATGATTGGGAGCTAACGTTGCCGAATGTAAAATTTCGTCGAGAATTTCCTGTGAAATTTCTGTATCTGAATAATCTTTTGGAAATATGCTTCTTCTCTGCTCTATGATTTCTTTTAAAACTTCTGCTTTATTCATGAGCGTAAAATTACGAAAAAGTTGATGGCTGGCTGTTGATAGCTGATAGTTTTTAGTTATTGATAATTTAGATTATCCGTTTATTTTAAAAGTTTGTTTGTCATTCTAACGAATATTCAACGTTAATATCACCAAAGTAAAATCTTCACTCCGCTACGCTCCATTCAGAATGACAGCCCGTGCTTAGTTTGAAAAATTCATCATTCATCATTCATCATTCATCATTCATCATTCATCATTCATCATTTATAAAAATTAAAGTACCTCAACAATTTTCTGATGGATTTTATTGAGCGTAAATTCATCTCCGGGTTTCATGCCCATCATTTTCTTTGCCATCGGACTTTCAGATGAAATAGCGTAAAAGCGGTCTCCTTCGAAGAAAAATTCACCTAAAGAAACTGAAATATAAAACCGTGCCTTATTGGTAATGACCAGAGAACCCAGCTGAACTCTTTCGGTAGAATTATTCAGGACTTTAGCCATATTTCTCCTGAGATCATTTAATGCGCCCAACTGACGCTGCATCTGGTAGATTTCTTCCTGCATTTCCTCGCGCATGCTGTCATATTTCGGAGTTTTTTTTATATCACGGCTTGCTTCCTGAGTAAATTCAATAAAGTTTTTAAGTTTCTCAATTTTTTCGGCTATTACGTTCTTCACATAATTTCTTATGTTATTTTTCTCAAATACGGTCTTCTCCATGAATCAAATCTTTATATAAAGATAATATTTTTTCAATAATTCTTATTCGGCTTAACATAAAATAACAATTCCAAATATGGTACTGAAATTTTAAAATAATTTCTACATTTGTTTTTTAACAAATAAAACTAAAAATACCATGTTTAAAGCACCATTTTCTTTCGAGGGAAGAATCAGAAGAACAGAGTATGGACTATCCTATCTTATCTATTTAGTATTTTCTGTTCCCTTCAATCTTTATTTTAATATTAATAATAACGAAGATCCTCCAGGAGTTCTTCTTATTATCTTTTTACTATTGCTTATTCCTCTAGTGTGGTTTATGTTAGCACAAGGAGCAAAAAGATGTCACGACAGAGGAAATTCAGGATGGTTTCAGATTATTCCTTTTTATTCACTCTGGATGTTATTTGCGGATAGTGACCATGGTCCGAATGAATACGGTCCCAATCCGAAGGGTGAAGGAAATTACAATTCTATCAATGAAATAGGTCAAAAAGAATATTAAGAATAAAGCCTTGTGAAAATTTCACAAGGCTTTAATTTATTTTTGGCTTAAACAAATTCTTTATTTCTCTACTAATTTCTTCAGATTATTCAGACCTTCTTCGTAGGATTTTCCCATTTGGTAATCCATCATCGGGCGCATTATTTTCATCATCGGATCTTGCTCCGTATCCATCGTCCACGTTACTTTTGTACCATTTCCTTCTGGAGATAAAGTAATTTCTGAGGTTGCCTGTCCCGCAAAAGGTCTTTCAAAAATCATTTCAGTTTTTTGTTTCTGGTTTTCAACTAGCTCTTTTATTTCCTGACATCCTGCTCCTGCATCATCATTTTTGCTGTCCCAACAATATTTATCTCCCACCTGTCCTTCATTTCCGGAGTATGTAAGTTTCATATTCGGATCCAGCCTCATCCACGGATTCCACTGGTTGAATGCTTTTGTGGAACTGATCTGTTTCCAGACTTTTTCTTTCGGAGCGTTCATCACCATAGATTTTTCATAATGATAATTGTTGCCGAAAGCCAAAATGGCAACTACAGCGTAAACTGCAATTAACAAAATAATGATTCCAAGAGCCTTTAAAAATGTTTTCATCGTTATATTATTTTAGGAGTTTATAATTTTATCTTAATAAGACTTTAGTTAACTGTCAAAATTAATCAATCCGGCTTCATCTTAACTTTGCATATGACAAGATTATACAATAATATCCAATTTTGTCACAACTTCTTTTCAGGCATCATTTTTGAGCATTTTCGCTGTCGGTTCCGGAGAATCATTAAATTTACAACAATTAAAAATCAGAATATGAATATTTTAACAGAAAAATTTACCACACCATATCATTCAGCACCTTTCGATCAGATTAAAACTGAAGATTATCTTCCTGCTTTTAAAGAATTAATTAAAAAGTCCGAAGAAGAGATCGATGCGATCACTAATAATCCTGCAGAACCAACCTTTGAAAATGTAATTGAAGCATTGGCGTATTCAGGAGAGCAGCTTGATGTGGTTTCCAATATATTTTTCAATTTAAATTCGGCAGAAACCAGCGATGAAATCCAAAAGATCGCACAGGAAGTTTCTCCGATTTTAACAGAATATTCTTCAAAAATTTCTCAAAACGAAGCCCTTTTCAGTAAAATTAAAAAGGTGTACGATGAAAAAGAGAAATACAACCTCAACGAAGAGCAGGAAATGCTTCTGAATGAAACGTACAAAGGTTTTGTGAGAAGCGGTGCTTTATTAAATGAAGAAGACAAAGAGAAATTAAAGAAAATCAGCATGGATTTATCTTTAAAATCACTTCAGTTCGGGCAGAATGTGTTGGCTTCGACGAATAATTATTTTAAACATATCACCAATAAAGAAGATCTTGCGGGAATTCCGGAAGCTATTCTGGAACAATACGCAGAAGAAGCCAAAGAAAGAAATCTGGAAGGATGGGTGGTAACGCTGCAATATCCAAGTTACATTCCGTTTATGACGTATGCTGAAAACCGTGAGCTTAGAAAGGAAATTGCTTTGGCGAACGGCAAAAAGTCTTTCGACGGCGGAGAATTTGATAATCAGAATTTAATTAAAGAGCTTCTTTCTTTAAAACAGCAAAAAGCTGAATTATTAGGCTATAAAAACTACGCAGATTATGTTCTGGAGGAAAGAATGGCAAAATCTCCGACAAAAGTTATCGATTTTCTGAACGAACTTTTAACCAAAGCAAAACCCTATGCCGATAAAGAAATTGAAGAGTTGAAATCTTTGGCAAAAGCTGACGGAATTGAAGAAATGCAAGGCTATGACCACGCTTTTTATGCAGAAAAACTTCGCAAAGCAAAATATGATCTTAATGATGAAGAATTAAAGCCTTATTTTCCTTTAAATCAGGTTCAGGATTCGGTTTTCGGATTGGCAGAACAACTTTTCGGATTAACTTTTGAGGAAAGAAACGATATTCCGAAATATCATGAAGAGGTAAAGGTTTATGAGGTATTTGAAACAGGGAGCGGAAAGATGGAAGATGGAAGCAACCATTCTGAAAAAACTTTCAAAGCGCTGCTTTATGTAGATTATTTCCCACGAAAAGGCAAAAGAGCGGGAGCTTGGATGACGAGCTATAAAAATCAATACAAAAAAGACGGCGAAAATTCCCGTCCGCATATTTCTATCGTTTGCAATTTCAGCAAACCGACGAAGGATACTCCAAGTTTACTCACGTTTCAGGAAGTAACAACTTTGTTCCATGAATTTGGTCACGCCCTTCACGGAATGCTTGCCGATACGCAATACCCTACTCTTTCCGGAACTTCCGTAAAATGGGATTTCGTGGAGCTGCCTTCTCAATTCCTTGAAAATTTCTGCTACGAACCGGAATTCCTGAAAACATTCGCAAAACATTACAAAACAGGAGAAGTTTTGCCGGATGAAAAAATTGAGAAAATTGCACAGTCGAAAAACTTTATGGAAGGTTATCAGACGTTGAGACAGCTTGGTTTCGGGTTACTGGACATGAATTACCATACTAAAGTCGGAGAGTTAGAGAATAAAAGTGTAAAGGAGTTTGAGGATGAATATACAAAAGCAACACAGTTATATCCTGCGAATCCTGAAACGGCAATGAGTCCGAGTTTTTCACATATTTTTCAGGGTGGATATTCTGCGGGATATTATTCTTATAAATGGGCGGAAGTTCTGGATGCAGATGCGTTTCAATATTTCAAGGAAAACGGCATTTTCAATCCTGAAATTGCTGCGAAATACAAAGTTCTTCTTTCTTCCGGCGGTACAAAAGATCCAATGGAACTGTACAAGAATTTCAGAGGAAGTGAACCGAAAGTGGAAAGTTTGCTGAAGAGAGCGTTTGGATAAAAACATTTATAAAACCATTAAGTTATTGAGCTTAATGGTTTTATTTTAAAAATCTGTGATGAAATTTTCAGCTATTCTTTAATTATAAACTGAAACGCAAAGCTTTATATTCAGAGCTAAATATTTATGTAAAGCAAAGTGAGGCAGATTTCATCTGCTATGAAGCACACGTTTCATCATCCGCACATAACGGAAATATACTTGTTCCCTTTCATCCTAAAAATTGTTTTTACTTTGCGTAGAATTAAAATTTATATTTGAGAGTCCGCTATAAACCAATTCGAAATTAAAACCATGGAATTAATTAATGATATTGTCTGTCAGGTTTATTTTGATGGAAAATCAACCGAAAAAATTTTTGAACGTTTAAATCTTTATCTGCCTAAATATGAACCGTTGAATTTAGATTATACTTCCAGAATGGATAGTGAAGAAGGCTTTACTACCAATAAAGAGATGATCGATTATTTTGTAAGTACAAATCATATTGACCAGACATTTTACTGGAATCAATACATTGACAATCCTGATAGAATTTCGTTTGGCGTCAATATCACAGATGATAATAAAACGGTCTTCAGTTTAACTATTGACGGAACCATTACCTTAGCTGAAATTTATTTAAATGATTTGAAACAAAGGCTGAATTCTGATATTGGAGTTATTACTTTTTTTAATCCTGCCGAATATAAAAATGGGCTTGATTTTAAAATGAAGTATGGATAAAGAGTTTTCAAAATGAAATCTGAATTTGATTTCGATGTACAAGGTTTAATTCCTGATGAAAATAATTCATTATATAAAAATTTTGTAACCATACAGCCTTTTTGAAAAATTTAGCATATGAACTGATAAAATTATTATATTCATTGAAAAAATAAAAAACACTTATGCATAGATTAAAAGTTCAAAAGAATCTAATTATCCTTTTATTAATCTTCACCATCAATCAAACTTTTGCACAAAAGAAAGAATTTCGGGATACAGAAGTTGATACTGTTACTTTTTTGAACAACAGAAAAATATTAAACAGTTTAAATACAGATAAATTTCAAAAGAAAATATTTGAAGATCATGAGGTTAAAATTCCGTATAGATTTTTAACTCCTAAAAATAACAGCAAAAACAAAAAATTCCCCTTGGTTATTACATTTCATAATTCTACAAGGATCGGAAATGATAATGAAAATCAACTTGAGCCATTTGCCAAAATATGGTTGCGCGAAGAGATTTATGAAAAATTTCCATGCTATGTTGTGGCTCCACAGTTTAACAAACGATCCACAAATTATGAAATCAATACAGAAGGTATTCAAATTTCAAAACCATCCAACGAAGTTTCTGCTTTATTGAATTTGATTAAAGATCTTGAAAAAGAATTTCCAAATATTGATAAAAACAGAATCTATCTGATTGGTTATTCAATGGGAGGTTCAACTGCTCAAAATCTTATGAATCTGCAGCCCAATACATTCGCAGCGGTTGTTTCTGTGGCTTCCGTTCCGGATTTTTCTAATCTTAATAAAATCAAAGAAAAAAATATCTGGCTAATTCATGGTAAAAATGATGATGAAAACCCTTACATTGGTAGCGTTGAGTTATACAATAAACTTTCCTCTGACAAAAATTTGATCTTTACAACATTCACAAAGCTCAACCATAATAATATTGTGATTCCATTTCTAATTACAGATGAAATTCCAAAATGGCTATTTGAAAAACATAAATAAACATTTACAATTTCATAATTTTACGCCATGAATAACACAAACACAAGATTACAAAACGTAAAAAAACTCCAGGCAAAAAGATGGGAAAATGAAGATCATTGGGATGCAATTAACGATCTTTTAATCAAAGAACTGGACGAAATTTTAGCACTAGAACCGGAAAATAATTCCGCTTTAATTAACATTGGTGCAATCTATTCTGATATGGGAGAAGACGAACAGGCTTTAAAATATCTTCACAGGGCATTAAATCTGGGTTCGGCGGATAAGAATCGGTTTATTAATCTTGCAATTGTGATGACTTACATGGGAAAGCATCCTGAAGAATATCATGAATTTTTGGAAATTGCAGAAGACAAAACAGAAGATCCACTTACTTTTAAAGCTCATTTTGATCCGGAGTCGCGTTGAGAATTTTATCTAAAATAATGATTCGGTTTAATAATTAATTCCCAATTTTTCTGTAATTTCAGCGTTTTTAAAAAACATAAATAATAACCATCTTATATGAAGAAAACAATTATTTCAGCATTTTTTATTGTCATTTTTTCAGCTCTTAAAGCGCAGATTCCCACTGTAAAACCTTTGAATGTGGGTCTGGAGAAAAATTATCAAAACTTCAGTTCAAAAAAAGAAACGGTAATTCAAAAAGAAATCATAAAACTCGGTGACTTTCAAGACCTTCATTTTCAGAAAATTGTTCTTAAAGATTTGTCGGATGATTCTACGCTGAGTGTTTTGGGCATCATGACATTTTCGGAAACTTTCGACAACATTTCCAGAAAGACCATTACTCTGGAAAAAGATGAAGTCGAAAAACTCATCAATGCGCTTGAAAAAATTCAGCAGAACTCATCTTCCAAAACCGAAAACGACACCAAATACAAATACACCACCAACAGCGGCATTGAAACAGGAAGCAACTACCATTCTGATCTGAAAACGTGGGAATATTACCTGAAATTGCCAGCTACATTCTACAGTCAGAATGAAATACAGTTTTCCCAAAACGAACTTGCCGAATTGATAAAATTCCTTAAAACGGCAAATCATAAACTTTAAAATCAATAACTATGTTTACTTTCTTTAAAAGAAAAAAGCCGGAAGTTACCATCCATTCCGTTTCTATCCCCACTTTCGGATGGGAAATCGTTGATCAGAATGCGGAACGTATTGTGTGGGTGAATCCTGAGCAAAGCGCTTTAATTTCTCTCTATTTTTTCAATATTCCTCCTGATTTGCCAACTGTTAAAAATGCAGATGAATTAAGAAATTTTCACAGACATTCCATTTCAGCTTCCGGCGGTGGTATTGTGGAGGTTTCACTATTTAATCTTCATAACATACCCAGTGTAAAAACCATTTTTAAAATTCCGCAGGAGGAACATGGGATGACGTATCTTGCATCGGTTACCATTCCTTTTGAAAACTGCAGTTTCGTCATCAAAGCTCAGGCTGTTGAAACCGGAACAACAGGGATAAGAGATAATCTGATATTAAGCAGATTTCTCCAAAACGGCGAAGTTACATTCGATGATAATGGACTGAAAAACTGGTTTGAAGATCCGTACGAACCTTCGTTCAGATCAGGAACTCTTATGAACAAATCTGAAAGAGAAGAATATGACAGTGATTTTCCCGATCATCCGCTTTCCATTGTTCGAAGCATGATGAATGAAGCCATTCAGGAAGTCGTTTTAAAAGATGAACTAAAATATTTAAACATTTTCAACAAATAGTAAAACTTATAATAAAAACACCTATAAAGTGTATGAAATAATACCAATCTGCATTTTCATGTGAAATTTTTCACTACCTTAGTTTTGAAATTTGCTGAAAAATAAGGCAATACATAAGATTATGGCAGAAAAACTTTATTTCATCAAAACCAATCCTATTGCCGCAAAGATCAATCTGTACAATAAAATTTGCCGCGAAGAAGACACTGCACTTCAGTTTTTTAAAGAAAATCAAAAAACAAGTTTTGAACTTATTAAAAAGAAAGTTCAGGAGAATGCAGAAAGTCTTAATAAAGAAGAAGTGGAAGATATTTTCAATTGGTTTGCATCAAAATACATTTCCGATCCGGAAGAAATGAAAACCCAGCTTTTCGTACACGGATTTGATATTTTTTATGAAATAAATAATACAGAAAAAGTTGAAAATTTTAAACAGATTCTTGCAGATTATGAAAAATATTCAACACAATATTTAGGGTACAAATGCAATACGGAAGATTTCAACCGCTTTCTGATCTACGGAATTTTTTTCACAGGATTCATTAATAAAAAGAAGGAAGATTATTTATCTGATTATTTACAGATTAATCATAAAGATCTGTTTTCCTTTGCAGAACAGAAGTTCAACGCCGGAAATACAGAACTTTACCGGGAAAATAATTTTCCCGATTTTAAGGAGCTGTACGACTGCACAAAGTTTTATAAAGGTTTAATTTTCAGACTTTAAAATAAGAAGAGGCTTTTTCAGGCCTCTTTTATTATTAAGTCCCTGTTTTTCATGAGATAATCCAGCGCTTCTTTTACTGCTGTCTCAGGATTTTTCGGCATAAAGCCCAATTCATTTCTTGCCTTTGA
Source organism: Chryseobacterium sp. MMO-72 (assembly GCF_037146035.1). NCBI lineage: Bacteria > Pseudomonadati > Bacteroidota > Flavobacteriia > Flavobacteriales > Weeksellaceae > Chryseobacterium > Chryseobacterium sp. MMO-72. Next base: position 49,512 of record NZ_JBBCWG010000016.1, on the reverse strand, counting down.
AATATCAAAATTCTGCTGTAATCCGGAAAACATAGAAATATCCTTTCGCGTCAGAACAGGAACTTTTCCTTTCAGTGCTGCCGAAAATTCCATGATTCCTGCAATCAGCTTAAGAATAAATTTCGGAACCGACTGCGGAATTTTCAGGTTCAGTTCCGGATACAGTTTTTTTGCCAGAGCTGTTGTATCTGTGATCGTCATACATTCTTCATTTGCCAGAATATATCTTTCACCTGAACGTCCTTTCTGTGCAGCAAGATAACATCCTTCCGCCACATCTTTCACATCAATCCAATTGAGCGTAATTTTTGTATCAACAGGAATTTCTTTATTCAGAATTAATTTTAAGATACCGTAAGAAACATTCAGCGGAAGAAAAGCTTCCCCTCCGATCATCGCGGAAGGCATTACGGAAACCAGTTTTATTCCAAACTTTGCAGCCAGTTCAAAAGCCAGCTTTTCACCGTCATTTTTAGAATTATAATACATATCCCTGCGATCCGGATTATAACCATAGCTTTCTTTTGTCGGAAGTCTGGTGTAATCCAGAGCTGCAATTGAACTTACATAGACAATTTTTTTCACTCCCGCTTCAGCCGCTGCTTCAATCGTATTTCTTGTACCCTGCAGATTAACGTCATAAATTTCTTTTTTCGGATCTTTTGCCCAAAGTTTAAATGCGGCTCCAACGGCATAAAAAGTTTCCACTCCCTGCAAAGCCTTTACGAAAGATGCTTTATCCGTAATATCTGCCTGAACAACTTCGCAGTTTAATCCTTCAAAACATTTTTTTTGAGCTGTATTTCTTACTGTTGCTCTTACAGGAATTTCTTTTTGCAGTAACAATCTTACCAGATTATTTCCCAAATGTCCATTGGCTCCGGAAACCAGACTTAGTTTTTCTTGTATCATTTTTCATTATATTTTGACGATACAAAGTTCCCTGTCCTGATTCCAAAAGCACTTGACTTTTGTTAGTTAATCAGTTTTCTGCGGATTCTACTGAGACTTTCGGGCTTCATTCCGAGAAAAGAAGCAATATACTGAACAGGAACAAACTGAATTATTTCCGGATAGTTTTTCAGCAATTGAAGATACCGCTGTTCTGCATTTAATGTTGAAAGTTCTTTTGAACGGTTTTCGTTGTAAGTAATCGACTGATGGAAAACAGAAATACTGAAATCTTTCATGGCAGAACTTTCCAGTGTAAGCCTGTCCAGATTTTCCTTTGTAATTCTTAATAATTTACAATCTGTAATGCATTCCACATTTTCGTCCGATTTTGTCTGATTGATAAAGTGAAAGTATGAGGTAAAAAATCCGGGAGGACAATTGATATGGGTGGTTATTTCGTTTCCTTTTTCATCAGTATGAAACAATCTCAGATATCCGGAAACAATATAATACAGATGCACCGGAACATTTCCCTTTTCTTCAATAATCATATTTTTCGAATATTCTACAGGCTCGAAACAGTCTTTAATCAGCGCGATTTCGTCAGCATTGAAATGATGAAAAGATTGAAGATGCTGTATAAGTTTGCCGTGCATTATAAAAATGAATGAGAAACACAAATTTAATGAAAATCAAAAGATATTTTGTTTCAGACTATTCCCTAAATTTACAAATTGCAAAGTACCATGAGAAACAACCAAAAAATAATCCAATCGGATGAATTAGATATGCTTTTAATCCTTCTTCCTTCCGGATGGAGTGAATTTCTGCTTTACATTCATGGAAGAAGCTTTAATTATGTAATTACTCATGTTTTTAACAATCCTTATTCAGAAATCATGTATGCCGTTCTGGATCTGATACAAGACAAATGGGAAACTGAATTTATCTGGTATAACGAACCGGGAGGACGTAAATTTGAAATAAAACGAATAAAGGATAAACAGCACAAAGCAGTTATTTCTGTATATGGTTTTGAAGAGTGTTACGGAGAACAGTTGAATTTTAAACTGGAAATACAGTTCGAAGTTAAAATAAAACAATTTGTTTTGCTTTGTTATCTTCAACTGAAAAAGACTTATTTACTGCTTAATGATAAAGAATTTTCAGACAAAAGAAGCGGTGCCTTTCTTATACAGAATTTCCATGATTTTGAAAGAAAAGTTGAAGATTTTTTGAAGAAAAAACAGATGATTTTTTAATAAAATTCTATATTTGCACTCATGAAGCACTTAAATAACCTATTGCGTCTTCCTTTTTTCAGCAATTATTATTACCCGGATAATCGTTCGGGAAGACTTCTATAACCATATTCAGTAGAAATTTAATCTAAAAATATCATAGAACCCGGACAGTTTTGTTCGGGTTTTTTCATGCTTAAAAATTAAAAATATGATCAGGAAATTAAAAGAGAATGCAGAAATCATTCTGCCGGAAAACGGACTGGAAGAGAAAATTCAGCAAGCCGAAAAAGAAAACAGAAAATTAATCATCAAACTGGGTTTTGATCCCACTGCTCCGGATCTACATTTGGGACACGCAGTTGTTTTGAAAAAACTGAAACAATTTCAGGATCTGGGACATCAGATTGTAATCATTGTCGGAAGTTTTACCGCAAGAATCGGCGATCCAACAGGAAAAAACAAGGCGAGAAAGCCTTTAACCGCTGAAGAAGTTCATCATAATGCGGAAACGTACATCAGTCAGCTCTCCAAAGTTATTGATGTGGAAAAAACAAAAATTGTCTTTAACTCTGAATGGCTGGATGCGCTGAATTTTTCGGAAGTGATCCAACTGATGTCGAAAGTGACAGTTGCACAACTGATGCACAGAAATGATTTCAGTAAAAGATTTTCAGAAAACACACCAATTGCCATGCACGAACTTGTATACCCTATTTTGCAGGGGTTCGATTCTGTACAGATTAATTGTGACATTGAAATGGGCGGAACCGATCAGCTTTTCAACTGTACGATGGGACGACAATTGCAGGAAAATCACGGAAAATCTCCGCAGATTGTGATGTGCATGCCTTTACTGAAAGGTCTTGACGGAAAGGAAAAGATGAGCAAATCTTTAAACAACATTATCGGATTAACTGACGAACCGAATGAAATGTTCGGGAAAACGATGTCCATTCCGGATTCTCTGATTGACGAATTTATTGATCTTACCACGGATTTTTCTTCTGAAGAGAAAGAACGTTTAAAACAAAACATCAATGATGGTCAAAACCCGATGAATATTAAAAAGCTGATCGCTAAAAATATCATCACACAATGTCATGATGCAGAATCAGCTGAAAATGCCGAGTTGTTTTTTATGAATCAGTTCCAGAGTAAAAATTTTGAAGAAAAAGTTTTTGAACCGGTCTTCATTGACTCTCTCCACCATATTCAGTATAAAATGGTTTTATCGGAATTATGCCATCAACTGAAATGTAACGAAAGTAAATCTTTCATCCGAAGACTGATTGAAAACGGTGGAATTCAGATCAACAATATCAAATTAACAGATCCGAATGAAGAAATTAAATTAGAGAAAGGAATAAAAATTAAGATCGGAAAAAGAAGTTTTTTTGAACTTTTGTAAACATTGAATTTGAGATTTTTTTCAATATATTCGTTCAGAAAATTTTAAAATAGAAACACAATCGCATGAGCTACTTTATGGTCGATATAGAATCGGACGGACCGATTCCCGGAGATTTTTCAATGGTCTGTTTTGGAGCAGTTTTAGTAGACGAAAATCTGGAAACCACATTTTACGGAAAACTGAAGCCTGTTTCAGAGAAATTCAATCCCGAAGCTTTGGCAGTTTCCGGTTTTACGCGGGAAGAAACATTGGATTTTAATGATCCTGAAGAAGTGATGCTGAAATTTGAAGAATGGATTAAAGAAAATTCTAAAGGAAGACCTGTTTTCATCAGTGATAACAACGGCTTCGACTGGATGTTTATCTGTTGGTATTTTCATCATTTCATCGGGAGAAATCCATTCGGCTTTTCATCCAGAAGACTTGCGGATCTGTATTGCGGACTGGAAAAAGACACTTTTGCCCAGTGGAAACATCTACGAAAAACTAAGCACACCCATCATCCCGTTGATGACGCAAGAGGAAATGCAGAAGTTTTGCTGTATATGAAAAAGGAAATGGGACTGAAAATCGGATTGAAATAAATGCTCTGTCTTAGTAAAATTCTGGTATTAAATGATAAAATAAAAAAGTATGCATTTTCAGCATACTTTTTTTACTTATAGGTGTAAGGCACGAGAACTTCAATAAAATTATCTGTTTTGTGAGGTTCCCCGATGGCCCGGAATTTCCAGTCGCCGTTGTGGCGGTAAACTTCTGCAAAAACCATAGAACACATTCCGTTCATACTGGCGTCACCAGAAAGACTGAATTTTGTAATTTCCCTTCCTCTTGCATCTACCGCACGGATAAATGCATTTTCTATCATTCCGAAATGTTGTCTGTTGAACAATCCCTGATAAATTGAAACTACAAACACAATTTTCTGATAGCGCTCATCCAGCTGATCCAGCAATACAATAATCTGTTCATCATCGCCATCTCCGGCTCCGGTTCTGTTATCTCCGGTCAGCCATATTTTTCCGCTGGGATGCCGCATAGAATTGAAATAGATTACGTCGCTTTTATACAGAGCAATCTCTCTTCCGTTTCTTCCGGGAACCGTCATTCCGAGATCCGCAACCTTCCCGTTTTTATCCAAAAGAAAAGCAATGGCATCCAGATCATATTCCGCACCGTCACTTATCCCGAAAAGACGGTTGAAAAAACCACCGGATCTTCTAACATCCCATCCTAAACCTATGGTCACAGATGACAGATCATATGCATCTTCTCCATGTTCATTTTTGCGGAGATTGATGGTCTGACCTTTTTGTAAGTTGATAGCTATTTTTATTTTATGATTTGTCCTTTATAATATTTTTCAAGAAAGAAACCCAGATCTGCTCTGTAGCCGATTCCCGAAGCTTCAAATTTCCAGCTTCCGCCACGTTTGTACAGTCTTCCGAATTCAATTCCGGTTTCTATGGAAAAATCTTCATCCAGTTCGTATTTGGCAATTTCCATATTGGTATTATTGTCTACAATTCTGATGTAAGAATTTCTTACCTGTCCGAAATTCTGCTTTCTCCTATCAAAATCTTCGATGGTAACAACAAAAAGAATTTCCTGAACTCTTTCGTCTACTTTTTCGAGATCAATAATGATGGCTTCATCATCATCTCCGTCGCTGTTTTTTCCACTTGGATCATCTCCTGTATGTGTAAGTGCACCATCCGGCGAATGCAGGTTATTATAAAAAACAAAATATTCTTCACTCACCAGTTTTCGTTCCGCATCAATCATAATTGCGGAGGCATCAAGGTCAAAATCATATCCCATTCCTTCATTTGGATCCCATCCGAGACCGATGGTCATTTTTGTAAATCCAAGATCAATTCTTTGCCCTTTCTGTAAATTAATTGCCATAATAATGATATGTGTTTTATGTATTGTTTATCGAAGTTATGGCGGTTTTAGTAAATTTCCAAAAAATTTTGTGACAAAAAATTATGTAAATTGCAAAACATAAAATTTTGAAATTCATTAAAAATTAAGCCTAAAAAAATCCAATCGTTATGACCGGATTTTATATTTTCAAAAGATTTAATTAAAAGATAGATTATTCTGTAAATTCTTTTTTGACCACATTTTTGTTTCTTGCCCTTGCTAAAGCAGGAATTGAAAGCAATCCGGTAATAATTGTGAGCAGAAACTGTAAGGGCAGAGATATAAAAGAGTATATTAATCCCATTTCACCGCCTGTTACAGCATTTTTACCTGCAGAAATAAAAAGAGCCATAAAGCCATACTTCATCGCCAGATTGAAAGCGCCAATTCCTCCGCTTGCCGGCACAATCATTCCGAAAGTTCCCACGGTAATAATAAAGAAGCCGTCTCCTATGGTAAAATCTGATGTTTCGGGAAGGGAAAAACATACAAGATATGCGGCAAGAAAATAACATATCCAGATTCCTATTGTATAAAGAATGAATTTTCCTTTTTGTCTGAGCTTGAATATTGTGGTTAAGCCCTGTAAAATTCCTTTGGCAAATCCTATAAGTTTATCTTTTTTGTATTTGAACAAAATAATTAATCCTACGATTGCCAGCAGAAAAAGAGAAATCTTCATATAGAAATAAAAAGCAGTAAAATCTACAATTCCTATTTTCATTAGAAATTTTTCAAAAAAGCCATGCTCTACTTTTACCTTTTCCTCTTTCTGTCCGGTTGCAATATCATAGAACGAAAGAATAGCATCATATTTAAAAATGATGGTAAGCCCCAGAAAACCTATCATACAGATAAGGTCTACAACTCTTTCTAAAATAATAGTTCCGAAAGATTTATCAACGGGAACGTCTTCTACACCGTACAATGCTGTAGATCTTGCCAGTTCACCACTTCTCGGAATCGTAAGATTCATTAAATATCCAAAAGATATGGTCCAGAAAGCATTTGCATCCGAAATTTTATATCCCATCGGTTCGAGAAGAATATTCCAGCGTATTGCACGGAGCCAATATGCTAACAAACCAAAGACTCCTGCAATAAAGACCCAGGTATAATTTGCTCTTTCAATGGATTTCTGGATCACTTTAAAATCCAGCCCCTTTAAAGCAAACCATAAAAAAAAGCCTGCAAAAGCAAGCGAGATCACTATCGTAAGAATGGATTTCAGAGGATTTTTTGAGTTCTTCTCCATCCGGTTACGTTAAAAGGTTTGTTTTTTCGTCGGGGAAAACAATCTTCGGCTGGAAATTCTGCGCCTCTTCCGGAGTCATCTGTGCATAAGCGATAATAATAATGATATCATCTCTCTGTACTTTTCTCGCCGCAGGACCGTTAAGACAAACTTCTCCCGATTTTCTTTTACCTTTAATAACATAAGTGTCGAAACGCTCTCCGTTATTCACATTTACGATATAAACTCTTTCTCCCACTACCAGACCTGCAGCTTCAATAAGGTCTTCATCTATCGTAATACTCCCAATATAATTAAGGTCAGAAGCCGTAACTCTCACCCTGTGAATCTTAGACTTAAAAACTTCTATTAACATGGTGCAAATTTATTAATAATAATTTATAAAACCGTCTTTTAAAATGAATTTAAAACCAGCAGAAACCCAGAACTTTAATTTTATTAAACGTAATTTTTAAAGATTTTATTTACAGAATTTATAAACATATCCTGAAAACCATCAATACTTACTATACAATTCAGGATTTAATAAATACAAAAAATAATATTGCATTTTTGGTAAAGTCAATACAGATAAGCAATTGGCATGATTTTAGTAACGGATAACGTAGATTTTTCGTAAAAAGCTGAATTATCATATTTTAACCAATTTTACTTAAAATCAAAAAATTTATTTATTTTTTTGCAAAAAAATTGCACATTTAGAAAATAGTATTATATTTGCTATTATAACGAACTAACTTTAATATTAAAAATTATGAACAAGTCTGAATTAATCGACGCAATCGCCAAAGATGCCGGCATCACTAAAGTTGCAGCTAAAGCTGCTTTAGAATCATTTATCTCTAACGTTACTACAACTTTAAAGAAAAAAGACGGAAAAGTTTCTTTAGTAGGGTTTGGAACTTTCTCAGTAGCTGAAAGAGCTGCAAGACAAGGAATCAACCCTGCAACTAAAAAGCCAATTAACATCGAAGCTAAGACTGTTGCTAAATTCAAAGCTGGTGCAGACCTTTCTGCAGCTGTTGCTTCAGCTAATGCTCCTGCTCCAGGTAAAAAGAAAAAATAATCACTCAGATTAAAGAAAAAATAAAACCTCATCATCTGATGAGGTTTTTTTATTGCATCTATTTTAAGGAGCTAATCTCGCAATTTTCCAATCGAGACCATCCACCAATTCATAAACAATTCTATCATGGAGACGGTTTGGTCTCCCCTGCCAGAATTCTATTTCATAAGGCTTTGCAATATACCCGCCCCAGTTTTCAGGTCTTGGAATTTCTGTGTCTGCATACTTTTCTTCCAGTTGCTGAAGCTTGTCTTCCAAAAATTCACGGTTCGGAATTTCTTCACTTTGAGGAGAAACTACAGCACCCAACTGACTTCCTTTTGGTCTGGAATGGAAATATCCGTCACTCAGGTTTTCTGCAATACGTTCCATCTCAGCTTTAATAATGATCTGCCTTTCCAGATTGGGCCAGAAAAAATGAAGACAGGCTTTGTGTGTCTTTTCTATGGATTTTCCTTTTCTGCTGTCATAATTGGTGTAAAAAATAAATCCTTCGTATGTATAAGCCTTTAACAACACCATTCTTGTACGCGGACAACCGTCGTTTTCCAGTGTAGAAAGTGCCATTGCATTCGCTTCAGAGATGTTCGGATTTTCGCTGGCTTCCATAAACCACTCCCGAAACTGTTCAATAGGATTTTGTTTTATCTCACTTTCAATAAGTTGGGATTTCTCGTACACTTTTCTTTTGTCGTGCAGGTTTTCCATAAATATTTTTTATTAAATTTGAGTATGAATTACTCTTACAAAGGTAAAATATTAATTTCCACACCCGACATTTCCGGCGATATTTTTTCCAGATCTGTTGTTTTGATTATTGAACATAATGAAAGTGGTGCATTTGGTTTAATATTAAATAAAAAAAATAACCAGATGAGCGGTAAATTCAAAGATTTTTTCGATTTCAGAATTGAAGTTTACGACGGCGGTCCTGTAGGAAATGACAAAGTTTTTTTTATTGTAAAAGGGGAAAAAGTAACTGAAATGTATACAGAAATTACCCCGGAATTTTATCTTACCGAAGATATTGAAAACATCATCAGCGCTGTTCTCAGCGGCGAACTGGACATCAATAATGTCAAAATATTTTCCGGCTATTCCGGATGGTCAGCTTTACAGCTTGAGGAAGAAATCCAGAGAAAATTATGGACTGTGGTAGATGTTTACAATCTGGATTACACCTTGCCAAACGATCAAACCCTCTGGAAATCGATCATGCAGAATCTTGGTGGCGAATTTCTTTTATGGGCAAATTCTCCTGAAAATATTTCTTTAAACTAGCAAGAGAAATTCATTAATATTATTTAAATATTTAACAAATTTTAAGAAAACGTTAACCAATTTTAAGCAAAGGTTTTACGTTATCTGGTAAACTAAATCTCTGTGATATAAAAGGAACAAATGATTACTAAATAAAACAGGATCAAGAGATTAAAGTTAAACAATTTGACCAACGAGAAAAATCAAAAACAAGTTGCTGATAAATTTTCTGAAATTTTCAGAGAACAATAAATAAAGATACAAATTCTGATTTATCAGAATAAAAACCCGGTAAAGGACTTTCGGAACTTTGTTGTTTACCGGGTTTGTCAATTTTTATCTAGAAACTTTCTTTCCAGTTTTTAATAAGTTCCGTGAACCGCTGGTTTCCAAAAGTTTTATTTCTTATTTTACCTACAGAAAATATTCCTTTTTCATCCGAAATTAAGAGTATTTCTTCAGCTTTCTGAGACTCAAATGCAATAATCTCATGTTCCTGTATATCCGCAAGATTATTTTTGTGTAAAAAAGTTACAAAATTCTCCATAAGCGGCGAAATGTAGGCTCCTTCTGTCTGTTTTGGAATTTTGATCACATCACCTTCCAGAAACAAGAGATTCCCGAAAGTTGTACGCGCAATTCTTTTATTCGGGTTGAGAAGAATGACATCATCAAGATCGTTTTCCTGCGCATAAATTTCGCCGTAAATATTTTCCGGACTGTGAACCCTGATATTGCTTAAAAGGTTGTTATTAACGTTTATTTCCTTAATTAAATCAAGTTCCAGATTTCTTTCATGCAATGCTAACAGATCTTGGGTTTCTGTAATTTCATAATAGTAAGAAACTGAGGATTTGGAAAGGGTAATTCCGTCTGAATTTCTGAAAACCTGAAAATTAATGATCGCATCCTGAATGCTTTTTCCTTCAATAACTTCTTTCTGAAATAAGGTCTGAAAAAATTCAAGTGTGTAGGTTAAAGGAATATTCAGTCTCATTTTTCTCATGGAAGCCATCAGGAAGAAATAGCATTCTTCATCCATGATTAATTTTCCGTTTCTGATAAAAAAAGAAACCTTTACGGCGTCCCCCGAAAGAAAGGCTCTGTTTTTCACATTGATTTCGTCTGATGTAAAATATTGATTTTCCACTGTAATCTGATTTATTTACAAAAAAATAATGAACGATAAATCGTTCATCAGTTTTATAATTCAGCGTGCCTACATTTAGGCTGCTCCTAATTTAATTCTAAGATTTTCGATAAGATTTTCCCAGTACATCGCATTTTCTTCTTCATCCCCTTCTTCACAGAAATCTGTAATGTTCAGAGACAGGTCTTCCGTAATGTCATCAATTGTGATCGTCATTTCAAAGAAATTCTTTGTTCCTTCATCTTCTTCCCATCGGAAACGTACGAAACCTTCAGGCTTATATCTTATTAAAGTAGCCTTCTCAGAAGGACCTCCACCCCAGCTGAAAAAGAAGTCATCACCTTTCTCTGTCACATCATCTGCAAACCATTCAGACAACCCTTCCGCCGTTGCCAGATATTCATATAAAATCTCTGATAAACAATGCATTGGGAATTCGTAATGGACTTTATGTTTCGCCATATAATCTTTGTTTTAATCGTTCCGCAATATATAAATTAATTTTTTTATTACACAAAAATGTGTTTACTTTTTTGCACAATCTTCATGATATTTGTCAGAGATTTTTAAATAGATGTTTAATTATTCTTTTAACATAATAACTCTACTTTAAAGGCATAAAAAAACTCTTCGGATGAAGAGCTGTATTATTTTAAAAATGAAAATTGAGTTCCACAAAACCTATTCTCCCGAATCCTGTTTCTGACCATGCCGTTTTATTATCTTTCTGAAAACTCGAACGGTCTACTACATAAATATATTTGTAATACAACATGGGTTCCGTAGAAAGGGAGAAATGAGGAGAAAGAAAATACTGTACTCCTAAAAACACGCCTAAACCATTATCATACTGCGGTTTATTGATGTTTTTGTAATTGGAATATCTGAAGAAGTAATCTGCTCCGTAGTAAAAATTCCATCTTCTGTATCTTTTCAGATTTCTGTCGATCCCAAGTTTAAAAGCGAATTGAGAATATCCGCCTTCGCTGTCGTCATTCTTAAAATCAAATCCTGTTCTGTAAGACCATTTGTTTTTCCCCGAATACCGATAATTAATAATCATTGCGTTATCGTCGGATGCAAATACAGATTTAATGAATTTATTGAGACTAATTCCGACCTGATTTCTCGGAATAGCAAATAAACTATCATTTTGAGCCTGTGCAAAAACTGAAGCAGAAAGTACCAGCAAAAAAATTGAAATAATTCGTTTCATAATAAAAAACATCTCAAAGATCTGATGAAACCTTTGAGATGTATATTTTTTGTATTAATTATTAAAGATAATTAGCAAAAATAGCTTTAACTTTTTGCTCGAAATCACCGATGTAAACATCTGTATTTTCCGATGATCCATCGAAATATACAATAAAGAACTCTCCTTCTCCATTCACTGTTTTGTAAACAAGATCTCCGATTTTTTGTCCTAAATAAAATACTTCTCCTTTTGTATTATTATTAATCTGCGCATCGGTAGGATCTGCCAGCGGAGCAAGAGCTTCAACATTCATGGTTGCAACAATTTTAAGATCTCCTTCTTTAATAGAACCTGAAATGGTTTTAAAATCATCTTTTGAAGAGATATTGGCGTAATCAGAATGTTTTAAGATTACATTGGCAATCACTTCGCTTGAAGATCCCTGAGGAATTGTATTATTATACTTAAACTGGAAATCTTTAGCACTGTTTCTTGTCCATACAATATTCTGCGTCATAGGTGAAGCAAAAATCTGAATATTTGCACTGATCGGCATACTGAAATTCGTACTGTTATCAAATGTTACATTGGATAAATCCATACTAAACACTGTATTTCCGCTTCTTTTCAAGACAAGATTAAAGGTTTTAGGCAACCATACTACTTCAGAATTGTAACTTGTCTGAATATCTGTGTACGACGAAAGAGTTAATTCACTATCGATTACAGAAGAATTGGCTACGGACGGAAATTTCAATACAACATTGGAAGAATTGGCAATTTTTGTCCAGGTTCCGTTTGCATTGTTGTAAGTATAAGTTCCTAATCTGTTGGCAAACTGAAGCTTGTTATTGATAAGCGCTTCTCCAAACTGATTTTCCCAGCCTTCTACAACATTGTTCAGATAACTGTCATCAAATTCCTGAGCGGTATTGTTAAACATTGAGTACAAAATGAATTTTGAAAGATCTCCATCATCCATTGTATTCAGTTTGCTGTAAAAACCGTCAATTGTTTTTTTAATGTTAGCTTTATCTTCATTAACGGTCGTGGTGTGGATAGAATCATCCGTAGAAGAACTGCAAGACTGAGTTCCCAAAATCGTTGCAAAGCCTAATCCTGCAACGAGAATAATTTTTTTCATTAGTTATTATTTTTTTAAAACGGTGCGAAAGTAAAAATAATTTTTGTTTCCTACAAATTATTTAATACGTCAAGGATAATTTTACATCCTTCTGCTATTTCTTCTTTAGAAATGGTAAGCGGAGGAGAAATTCTCAGATATTCATTTCTGTAAAGCTGCCAGAAAACAATCAGTCCTTTTTCCATGCATCTTTTGGCAACGTCTAAAGTATATTCGGGAGATCCGAGATTTACAGCCAACATAAGCCCTTTTCCGTTAATGTTTTTTATTTTTGGATGAACCAGAAGACTTCTGTATAATTGTTCTTTTTCTTCCACTTCATTCATCAGACCGCTTTCCAGAACTTCCTTTAAAGTTGCATAACTGGAAGCCGCAATAAGCGGATTTCCTCCGAAAGTTGTGATGTGTCCTAATTTCGGAGAATGAGACAGTGTTTCCATAATTTTACGTGAACTCATAAAAGCTCCTACAGGAACTCCGCCTCCCATTCCTTTTCCCATAACAAGAATATCCGGAACGATGCCGAAATGCTCAAAAGAAAAAAGCTTTCCGGTTCTTCCGAATCCCGGCTGAATTTCATCCAGAATTAACAATGCGCCGACTTCTTCACATCTCTTTTTTAGTTTAATTAAATAATCATCATTAGGAACTAAAAATCCTGCCGCACCCTGAATGGTTTCTAAAATAACACAGGCTGTTTTCTCGGTAATTTTATCGAAATCTTTTTCGCTGTTAAATTCAATGAACGAAACCATTGGCAATAACGGGCGAAATTCTCTTTTATGAAATTCGTTTCCGGATACACTTAACGCACCGTGTGTATTTCCGTGGTAAGAGTTTTTGAATGAAACAATTTCTTCTCTTCCGGTATATCTTTTTGCCAGCTTCAGACTTCCGTCTATGGCTTCTGCGCCGCTGTTTACAAGATAAGTAATTTCTAAAGGATCGGGAGTAGCTTCTGCCAACAGTTTACATAAAGCTACCGGCATTTCCTGTGCATATTCTCCGTAAACCATGACGTGAAGATATTTTTCTGCCTGTTCTTTAATGGCATCAACTACTTTGGGATGGGAATGTCCTAAAGTATTGGCAGAAACTCCCGCTACAAAATCCAGATATCTTCTTCCGTCTTTGCCATAAATATAGCTTCCTTCCGCCTTCTCTACTTCAAAACCAGCAGCAAACTTTGTCGTCTGAGCCTGATATATAAAAAAATCCTTTTGCATTTCCATTGTTCCAAAATTTTAGCAAAACTATAAAAGATTCGGCAAACACCGAAATGAAACGGACAGAATAAAAAAATTGCCCGCAGAAAACTGCGGGCAATACCACCAAATCACAAAATATTAATATAGTTTCATATATTCTTAGGTAAATATATAGAAAAAAAACAATTAAAATACACATTCAATAAAAAATATTTACATTCAGTAGCAACATCGCAAATCAATTCAACAAACCATGAAAATTTACTAATTGAAAAACCGAATAGTCATGAGGCTTTCCGCTTCACAGATTTTTGAATAAAACACTTTAAAAAAGTTTAATTTTTTTAAAGAAAATATGAGCTACCGACTTGTTTCAGGGAGTTTTATAAAAATAAATCACCATTTTAAATGAATAAAATGGTGACTATTTATATTTTTCGGCTTTTTAGCTTAAAAAAATACGAATTATCTTCTTACACGTTTCGGTTTTTTCGCTTCTTCTTTGGCTTTAGCTTTTTCTACTGCTTCCTGAGCTTTGTTATAGAGTGTATTGTCGGCTTCGTATTTCACTTCCTCATAATTCGGTGTATCCACGAGGATATCCCGCCATTTCAAAATCCGGTCTTTGGTATTCCAGTTGAAATCCGGAAACTTCCGCCTTTCGGGTTCTATCATACTCATAGGATAGGTATCTGATGCCGCTCCGATATTACAGGCAACAACATACAACATCTTTTCCTCAAAAACAGCATCAATAATACCGCATGAAGTGAGAGAAATCCCGATTCTTTCTTTTTCCTTTGTCTGCTCGTTTTCATCATCGGAATAGGTAATTGCCTGAGCATTTCCGATTACTTTTGCTTCTTTGATGTTGTTATCTTCTCCATAATAAACTGTCATCAGTTTCCCTTTTACCTGATTGAATTCGTCTTTCATATTCAGAGAATCGACTTTACTGATGGCAAAAGCATTTCCGATAACTTTTAAGGAATCTATATTTTCTTTTTGGGTATTAAAATACGCTTCAACTTTATCTCCGGTCACCTGCTTTCCGTTGCTCCAAAGGATTGGATTAGTGTACATGTGAAGAACTCCATCTGTTTCATTAAAAGCGATGGAATCTGCTCTTCCCTGCGCATTAGATTTATAAAAACGTCCTTTTTTGTATGCTCTCAGAAAACTTTTCTTCACCTTGATGTCTTCTGGATCCGGTTTTTGAAAAGAAATAATTTTTTCTGCCGCAAAATACATCGAATCTTTTTCAAGAGCTTTTACTGCATAAGGATTTTTGGTCATCATGGCAGAATCTTTCTTTTCGTAAATTTCTCCGTAACCTCCTTTTATGAATCTTCTTTCGTTCGGATCATCCAGCGTTACATTCCCTGTCGCTTTTCCAAAACCGGACAACTGGTTGTAATACATTTCATCTCCGGTAAGAATTTTATCGTTGTAATATACTCTGGAGTTTTTGTATAAGAAAGCTTCTTTCGTATTTGTATTGTAATTTCCTTTATCGGTAACGATTCGGTTTTTAGGATTTTTCTTGTTGATGATCGTTGTCGGTCCGTTGATGTTTACAATGTTTGTATTCTGGTTCTGAACTACATTATCTCCTTCCAGAATATATTGGGCATCTTCTATTTTCACTCTTCCCGAAAGATCAATCGTTCTGGTTGTCAGAAAATAGGTTGCTGTTTTGGAATACGTTGTACTTTTTCCGTCGTTAATGGTTCCTCCGGTGTTGTAATACGCCTGATTGGAGAGTCTGTCGTAATACATGGTTTCCGTTTTTATCACCGTCCCTTTCGGGTCGGTAAGAACTACATTTTTCCGGGCAATCCCTTTTTGTGTATTTCCGTCGTACTCCATTTCATCGGCTGTAATTACCGAACCATCGGCGTTTTGCAGTTTTACATTTCCGATGGCTTTGATGAAATTCTGTTCTTCATACACAATCACAAGATCCGCATTCAGCAAAGAACCCTGATGCGAAAACTGTACATTCCCCACGAAATAATTATTTCCGTCGTATTTATCATCCTTTCTTAATTCATCAGAATGGATGTGCTTCACCTTTTCAGCAGGCGGAGCATTTTTTTGAGGGGTCGTATTGGTAAAATAAGGATCTTTTTGCAGAGTTTTCGGCTGGTTCTGTGCAAATAAAAACGTTGAAACAGAGACTAGGAATAAAGCAAATAGTCTCGTGAATTGATTAATCATTCTTTGTGCCATAAAAATACAGCGAATGGGAATCAATTTTTACGCCAAATGCCTGTTCAATTGCTTCTTTAATCCCTTGAATTCTCGGATCACAAAACTCGATGATCTCTTCAATCTCCTTATCTGAATCTTTTTTATACACGACTAAATGATCGTGCTGTTTATCAAAATAAGATTTTTCGTAAGAGGAAGAAGTGAGTGTTTTTTCTCCGAACTGATGTTTACGGATAAGTCCTGCATCAAGGAAAATTTCAATTGTATTGTAGATTGTTGCTTTGGAAACGTGGTATTTTTTCTGCAACATTAAAAGGTACAGATCATCCACATTGAAGTGATGATCCATACCGTATATTTCCTCAAGTATTGTATATCTTTCAGGCGTGTTTCTGAAACCTTTTTCCAATAAATAGTTTCTTAAAACATCCTTTATCAGCGCAATATTTTTTTCTTTTTGTATCGTATCCATCAAAAAATTTATCTACAAATTTATTGATTTTTATTTAAATACAAATTGTCCTGCTGTGTTAAAGAATTTAACCTTTGTGGCGGATAAATTCGCACTGCTCGATTTTGGATTTTCCGACGCAGTCTTCCGTCATAGGCGCAGATTCTACCACAACGTTGTGCGAAGTGATTCCCCATGCTTTAAAGTCGTCGCTTCCGATATATTTAACGAAATTATAAATATTAAGAATGATTTTTTCTTTAACCGTAAGAAGAATATCGTTGATATAGGTATTGTCTATAATCACATACTTCAGATCCGGCGGAATATTATGCGCTCTTAATGAAGGATGGCTGCTTCTTGAAGGAATTGTTCCGTCTGCCATCAGATCTCTGAGAACCGTATCGAAATAATCGTTAATTCTTCGGTCTATCTTAAATCCTAACATGAAGTTAATTTTATAGATCGTTCCCGGAAGAACTTCATCTACCGCATATTTAAAAGTATATGGATCTTCCTGATTGGTAATGCTTAGGATAAAATAATGATCGGCTCTTTTCGGCTGTTTTTTGATGATTGAATAAATAATTTTCGATTCGATCTCATCGTTTCTCTTCGCACGGCTTAGATAAGCTAAGTTAGTCGCATATTTAGGAATCGTTTCATCAAGCTTCATATCTTTTATGATAGGAATATAATTCGCCAGCTTAATGAACTTGATAAATTTGGTCTTGATTAACCTACCATTGTACCATGCATACATACAAACTCCGATAGATCCGGCCAATACCACTGTAATCCATCCTCCTTCCATGAATTTGATTACGTTTGCACTGAAGAAACCTAATTCGATTGCCATATAAACAAACGCAAAAACAAGGATTAACGCTTTATTTACTCTATGTTTTAATAACCAATAAACTAAAAGAACCGTGGTCATTAACATGGTTACCGTAATGGATAAACCGTAAGCTGCTTCCATTTTTCCTGATTCTTTGAAGTGAAGAACCACCACAATACAGAATAGTAAAAGCCCCCAGTTAATTCTCGGGATGTACATTTGTCCTTTTACTCCGGAAGGATAATCAATTTTCTGGTTAGGCCATAAATTTAATGACATTGCCTCTGAGAAAATGGTAAATGATCCTGTAATTAAAGCCTGACTGGCAATAATTGCCGCCGCTGTAGCCAGAATAACTCCGGGAACCACCATCCATTCTTCCATGATTCC
This sequence comes from Chryseobacterium sp. MMO-72, assembly GCF_037146035.1. NCBI lineage: Bacteria > Pseudomonadati > Bacteroidota > Flavobacteriia > Flavobacteriales > Weeksellaceae > Chryseobacterium > Chryseobacterium sp. MMO-72. Next base: position 31,857 of record NZ_JBBCWG010000016.1, on the reverse strand, counting down.
GAAGAAAGGATTTATTACCGAAAAGCCGGGTTTACCGTAATTGGTTAAAAGCCACGCTCCCTGTCCCAAATAATTTAAGATCAGCATGATTTTTACAAATGCCCAGCTTACACGGATATTTTTGGCACCGCAGTGTCCTAAGTCGGAATAAAGTGCTTCCGCTCCGGTTGTACAAAGGAAAACCGCTCCTAAAATTACAATTGCGCTCGGAGAGTTGGCAATAAGTTTATAAGCATAATAAGGATTGAAAGATCTTAAAATCTCAAGATTTTCGCTCAAATGGGATAATCCCAAACCTCCCAAAACGAGGAACCAAATTACCATTACGGGTCCGAAGAATTTCCCGATAAAGCTCGTACCAAACTGCTGAACCACGAAGATCATAATAAGAATCGCTATGGTGATCGGAACAACCGGTGTATCCGGATTATAAATTTCAAGACCTTCAATTGCAGACATTACCGTAAGCGAAGGTGTGATTACTCCGTCTGCAATAAGCGCGGCCGCTCCTACGATAGCAATAAGATAGAGCCAGCCTTTTTTAAGATTTTTAACCAGAGAAAACAATGCTAAAATTCCCCCTTCTCCTTTGTTGTCTGCTCTAAGAGCAATGATCACATATTTAATTGTTGTCTGAAGTGTAAGTGTCCAGATAATACAGGACAACGCCCCTTCGATATACTCATTGAAAGGCATCGTACTTCCTTCTCCTCTTGCGTTAACAATCGCTTTCATAACGTAAAGCGGGGAAGTACCGATATCTCCGAATACAATTCCGAGTGACACTAAAATTCCAATGAAAGAAAGCTTTTTGATGTCAAAATGATGACCGCCTTCTGTAACTTCTGCCATACCAGCTAATTTAATTTTTAAACGCGCAAATTTAAGCCAAATTTACATCCCCATGAATTTTTCTTCATGAATATAATAAATGAAAAAACTTCCTTTCGGAAGTTTTTTTCTATAATCGTGTAATTACTTAACGTACATTGCTTTTTTGATCTCTTCTTTTACTTTTTCAAGTTTCGGGAACCACTCTGCAAATAAAGCTGCGGAGTAAGGAGCAGGAGCATCAGGAGTTGTAATTCTCTTAATCGGAGCATCCAGATAATCGAATGCTTTCTGCTGTACCATATAGGTGATTTCAGACGCAACAGAACCAAATGGCCACGCTTCTTCCAAAACAACCAGTCTGTTTGTCTTTTTAACGGATGCCAAAACAGTATCATAATCCAACGGACGAACTGTTCTAAGATCAATAACTTCTACAGAAATACCTTCTTTAGCCAAATCTTCAGCAGCTTGAATAGCCAGTTTCATGATTTTTCCGAAAGAAACCAGCGTTACATCAGAACCTTCTCTTTTGATATCTGCTTTCCCGATTGGTAAGTAATATTCTTCTTCAGGAATTTCCATTTTGTCTCCGTACATCTGTTCAGATTCCATGAAAATTACCGGATCATTATCCTGAATCGCTGTTTTTAATAATCCTTTCGCATCGTAAGGATTTGAAGGAACGACCACTTTTAATCCCGGACAGTTGGCATACCAGCTTTCGAAAGCCTGAGAGTGCGTTGCTCCCAACTGACCTGCAGAAGCTGTAGGACCACGGAAAACGATCGGGCAGTTCCACTGTCCTCCACTCATCTGGCGGATTTTTGCAGCGTTATTGATAATCTGATCAATCCCCACCAAAGAGAAGTTGAACGTCATAAATTCTACGATCGGTCTGTTACCATTCATTGCAGCTCCCACAGAAATCCCTGCGAAACCAAGCTCAGCAATTGGTGTATCGATTACTCTTTTAGCACCAAATTCATCCAGCATTCCTTTTGAAGCCTTATATGCACCGTTATATTCTGCAACTTCCTCCCCCATTAAATAGATGGATTCGTCTTTACGCATTTCCTCGCTCATTGCCTGTGCAATTACCTCACGAAAAGTATATTCTGCCATATTTATTTGAAAAATTTAGAGTACAAAAGTAGTGTTTTTTTATTATTTACATAACAAAAACGACATTTCATTTAATGAAATGCCGCTTATTAATTTTTATTTAATTCCGGTTAATTAACTTTCTGCCAAGTCTGTGATCTTCCGATGAAAGATAAACCAATATATCCTCTCACATTCAGGTTATCGCCGCTTCTTGTGATCGTACACTTGTATGTTTTTCCTGTTTTAGGATCTGTAATCGTACCTCCTGTAAATTCATCCCCATCCTTTTTTAGGTTTCTGATGATTTCCATTCCTAAAATAGGCTTGTTTTTTCTGTCATCCTTACATTCTGTACAGTTTGGAGTTGCAGGTTTTATCAGTAACTGGGAAATCTTCCCGAAATACTGATCTCCTTTTTTATAGATCTCAACAATAGATTTAGCCTGTTTTGTTTCGTCATCTATGGTTTTCCATTTTCCTTCAATTTGCGCAAAAGACATTACTCCGAATAATGAAAGCGCGAAGGTTAACAATAATTTTCTCATATTTCTTATAGTTTTAATTTCAATAAAATAATTTCGTTGTCTATTATTGCTAAAAATATAAATTAATTTTAAAACAACAAAAAATTTTATTATCCTTCACATAGATTACAAGATATATACCAAAAAATCAGGACAAAAAGTGGTAAAATGCAATATCCAGCACAACATTCAGTAATGAGAATCAATTCATTATGATTTAATTCATTTTTCTGTTTATCACCCGATCCATATAATCCTGATACCAGGCTTTGGCGATTTGTTTTCCTTTTTGCGCCTCCGGATCAGATCTCAACTGATCCATCAGATTTTTTTCCAATCCTAAATCAGACTGATCAAAGATCCCTACAATCTCTTTTCCATCAAAACGGTAGATGTAATTCCCGATGATAAACTGCTCCACCGTTCCATCCGAATTGGCAATAATGGGCGAATACTGTCTTTCGCTCACCAGACTTCTTCCCCAGCTTCTGATTTTTTTATGATAACCTATTAAATCCGCAAGCGTAGGATAAATATCAATCTGCTGTGCCAGTTCAGGATTTATACCTTTTAAATTGTACGCAGGATTTGGGGAATAAAAGATTAAAGGCACTGCGAAACGATTCATTGTTTTATCGTATTCGGGATAATAAATTTCGTTGGTATGATCTCCCGTAAAAACAAAGATGGTATTATTGAACCAGGGCTGTTTTTTAGCCGTTTCGAAATACTTTCTGATCGCATAATCCGTATATTGAATTGGTTCATGCATCTCAATTTTTCCTTTTTTAAATTTTCCGTTGTATTTCTCAGGGATTTTAAACGGATGATGTGAAGATGCCGTGAATACGGTTGCCATGAAAGGCTGTTTTTTTCCTACATTTTTTGCAAAATACTGTAAAAAAGGTTCATCCCAGATTGCCCAGATTCCATCGAAATCATTATCATTATTATATTCGGTCTTTCCAAAATAATGTTTGAAGCCCAAGATGTTTCCAAAGCCTAAAAATCCCATGGAACCATTCGGAGCGCCGTGATAGAAAGAAGTATCATATCCCATTTCGTTGCAGACAGAAACAATGGACTGGATTTTCTGGTTGGAATACGGCGAACTTGTAAAAGCGTCGGTTAAACTCGGAATTCCGGCAAGAACGGAACTCATCCCGTGAATCGACTGTCTTCCGTTGGCAAAAGTGTTCGGAAAAATAAGACTCTGTCCCGCCAAACTGTCGATAAAGGGAGTGTAAGAAACGTAATCTTTGATATTTTTGTCTTTATTGAATGCTCCTGAATATTCTCTTCCGAAGGATTCAACAATAAAAATAACAATATTTGGTTTTTCTGTAACTTCTCTGTTATATTCTTTATAAGGATGAATGTTCTGATCGATAAATTTTTCATCTACAAAATGAACTTCCTTAAAATTATTCGTATTTAAAGTTCGGAAAAAGGAAAATGTACTGTTCAAAACGACATTTCCCTGCGCCGGAATTTTCACGAAACGATTGGCATCCACCAGATTGATGGGTCTTGTGCTGTGCTTGAAGTCTCCGCGAATTCCACCGACAGCCAAAACAGCCGTTATGCAAAGCGTTATCACAGACCACACAAAATACGGAACCAGTCTTTTAGGCTTGTTTTCCTGAATTGTTACTTTTTTATAAAGAAAAATCCAAAGGATCATCAAACCTATAAATCCGATCAGAACAAAAGGATTCTGAGCAACAGAAGTTGTAAAAACCTTAAAAATATTGCTTTCGTGCTGCGCAACCTGTAATGCGGCAGAAGTAAGTCTCATCTGCGAAAATCTGAAATACACCATATCTCCGAAATTCATCGCATAGGCAATTCCGTTAGTGATAAAATACAGCCAGAAAAGGAATGTCTGGTAACTTTTTTTAGTGTTGATGATGACAGGAATGATGCTCAGAAGAATAAAAAGGGCATTTACATATAAAATCGCCGTTGTATCGAACGCAATCCCATGAAAAGACAGACTGAAATAATCTGAAACAGAATCGATTTTTATTAAGTCTTTATTAAAGTACCAGAATAAAAATCTTGCGATCTGATAGAAAAAATAGGCTAAAAAAATTCTGTACAAAAGCACCAGAACTTCCTGTTTTCTAAATTCTTTAAACAATTTCATGCTGCAAATTTACATTAAATTCGAATTAATTTAACAATATCTCCCTGTAACGGCTTATCAATCCACAATAATTGATGCGCCGTTTAATTAACGCTTTGTTACTTTAATTTATTAATTTTGTGCCTATGAATTTTATTAAAAATAATCTCGCCAATGCCATTACCTTAGGAAATCTGCTTTCCGGATGTATCGGCGCCATTCATCTTATTTCAGGAGATTATGAGACGACTGCGGTTTGCATCGTACTTTCTCTGATTCTGGATTTCTTTGATGGTTTTACAGCAAGAGCGTTAAAAGCAAATTCCAATCTGGGAACCCAACTGGATTCTTTGGCAGATATGGTGAGCTTCGGACTGGTTCCGGGACTGACGATGTTTAAAATGCTTGAACCGTTTGGAACGAATCTTTTTGGGATGACCTTACCGTTTGAGATTCAATATTTCGGATTGCTGATTACATTGTTTTCCTGTTTAAGACTGGCAATTTTTAATCTGGATGAAGATCAGAAATATTATTTTAAGGGATTGAATACGCCGAGTAATACGATTTTGATTTTTGGACTGTTTTACGCTTTCAAAGAAAATCAGAGTTTTGAATTTCTCCTGAATAATGAATTTGCATTGATTATTTTAACCATAATTTCTTCCTGGCTTTTGATCTCACCGATAAAAATGATCGCGATGAAATTCAAATCGATGAAACTGCAGGATAATTATCCTAAAATTGCGTTATTGGTTGGTTCTGTTATTATTTTAATCATATTTAGATCTGTCGGAATTCCGATGGTGATTCTTTATTATATTTTAATCTCAATTATATTTCAAAAACAACTAAAATAAATTTATGTGTTGAGTAATGGACGTTTAAATCCATTTTCAAATTACCACATTCTCAAATTTTCAAATTATAAAAAATGAATTTAAAACTACATAAACCGCTCTGCATTTTTGATCTGGAAACCACAGGAACCAACATCGGGAAAGACCGTATTGTTGAAATCTGTATTTTAAAAGTAAATCCGGATGCGTCGAGAGAAAGCAAAACATGGAGGGTAAATCCAGAAATGCCGATCCCGAAAGAATGCAGCGAAATCCACGGTATTTATGATGAAGACGTAAAAGATGCGCCAACCTTTAAAGAAATTGCTCCGAAAGTGATGGAAATGATTACGGGTGCGGATCTGGGAGGTTTCAATTCCAACAGATTCGATGTTCCATTGTTAGCGGAAGAGCTGCTTCGTGCCGAGTTTGATTTTGATTTGAATAAATTCAAACTGGTTGATGCACAGACCATTTTCTTTAAAAAAGAACCCCGAAATTTAGGCGCTGCCTATCAGTTTTATTGCGGAAAAACACTGGAAAACGCCCATTCTGCGGAAGCCGATGTTATGGCAACTTTCGAAGTACTTGATGCACAGGTCGGAAAATACGATGATGTACCGAACGAAATCGCAGAATTAAGCAGTTTTTCGTCTCAGAATAAATTTGCAGATCTTGCCGGAATGATTCACTTCAACGAAAACGGACAGGAGATTTTTGCTTTCGGAAAATATAAGGGACAAACGGTAAAATCTGTTTTCCAGAAAGATCTGGGCTATTACGGATGGCTTCAGAACGCTGATTTCCCATTGTATACCAAAAAGGTTTTCACGAAAATCCAATTATCAAGCAAGTTTTAAATGATGAGTGAGCCGGTTGAAAAGATGCTTTAATAAGCGATTGATTATGATAGTTCTATTCCTAAAGAAGTAGTTTTGGAAGATAAAACGGAACTTGAACAGATCAGATAATACAACAGCTCGAAGAGGAAGATAAGCAAACCATTTTTCCGGCTCGTGGAAAAAATGCTTACCCATAAAAAGTGGCTGTACCGTCTGTCTGCCTGTAATAGCTCAGCCTTATATTTCCTAAGTGGTCTTTGTAGTGGTAAATATATTGATTATTTTCAAAAATTATTTATCACTAAATCTGATACATAAGGCATGATCTTCAATCGTTTGGATATGTTTTTTTTGCTAAAATTAACAAGAGTAGGGAATGCCTACTCTTGTTTTTGTTATTTTATTTTTAATGTTAATTGAAATTCAATGAGTTAATTATTTAAAAATTGTCATCACTAAATTTGATACATGACCCATTACCGAGACATTACCAGCTTCAGTACTAGTTAAAATCATCGGGAATAAAATTTTTCAATCCAATAGTCTCAATCTTATCATTCTGCCAAAAATGTTCAATCCTCATAAGGTCGTCTAAGTCTTTCCATAATATCATTCTTCCTAAAATGGTCATATTATATGTAGCAATATTAATTCTTATTTTTTCGATTTCCAAATGATAACTTTCTGTATTTGAATTAAGTACATGGTCAAAATCAGATAATAGCTTACAACAATATAAAATCTCATCTTGCTTTAGTGAAAAAGTTTTAAATAAAATAGGTCTTAGCCTGTTTATTAAGGATTTCTCCTTTGGTATAAAAGCAAAATTATTTAAATCCGTTTGAGGCAAATTAAAACTATTCATTAAATATTTAATTACGATGGAAGGAGTTATAATATTTTTAAAATAACCTTGAAGTTCATCCCATGAAGTCCATCTGCTTCGGTCGAGTGAAAGATTGATCAATCGGAGATAAGCATATAAAAACAATAATTGATTATACTTTATTTTGATACTTTTCATATCTTCTTACATTTTTATTTTAAAACCCCAACCAATTCCATCTTACAAATTTTGGAGCTAAATTTGATATATTTAATGGAGGTCCACCAGTTACAATGCGCCCAGCATTTCCTATACCTCCCATATAGCCTGGAGCCGGTGGTCCTACTTGACTTTTTGGTATGGAAAATTCAATATATGAACCAGTACCAGATTGCCCTAAATCAACCTTAGTTGCCTTTAAAAAAGGAGAGACTTCCACATCTACCCCATATGGTAATCCTCTTGCGGCATCTATAGAACCACTTCTTTTTATCCCTTTAAGACCTTTTAATGATGTATGGTGCCTTACTCTAATAAAATCTTCTGCAAGATTTTCTTCTAAAGGTAATTCTTTTAGGGCTAATCTAGGTTTTCTAAAAATCACCGCCGCCATTAAACTAGCCGCAAAGAAAGTTTCCTGATCATCCTGACTAAAATTATTTTCTACAAAGTCACCCGCAATATCAAAAAATCCAAAGAAGTCTCCAAGACCACCAATCATTTTAGCTCTTCCTGGTTGTCGGACAGATGCCTGAAACTGCTGATCTCTAAACCAGTTACTTGCAACAGATGCCAACTTTGTTCTGGTAAATATAACCTCCTGTATTTCATTTTTACCATTTCTTAATATACCGTCACTGGCAGTAGTCATATAAATATTTCCCGCAGCATCGGCAGAACCTCCCCATGCCTTATATGATCCAAAATATGACCAAAAGTTACCTTCCATTCCTACATCATTCCACGTACTTAAAGCATCAGTTAAACCTTTAAAATTTCCCCCTTGCTTTAGATAACTTATTACAGAAGAAATATCATTTCCAGTGAAGTTCCATCCGTCAGAAGTCGGTTTAATATCTCTTCCATCAGGTTTATCACTATTGCTGATTTTAATTTTATATTAATCAATATTTCCTAAGAAATTTCTTTCTTTTTTAATTAATTTAAAAATGTCTTCTGATGTTAACATATAGAATACTTTATTTTGACCTTGGTAAAACATATTGTACTTTAGCACCATAAACTACGCCAGGAACAAGCCATTCGGTTCACTTAACCATTTTACAAACCATTACCTTTCGTGACATATCTTTTCATTTTATATTTGAAATCCTCAAAATTAGAATCCCAAAAAAATGGTGGATTATAAGTATATAAAATCGCTAATTCATCCATAAAAAATCTTACGCGTTCGCCACAATTATCTTCATAACCATCATCTTCATAATTGTAAACAAAATGATTTGCAAATTCCCTGAAGTCCAAGGATGTTAAAAGATATTTATCCTTATATAAATTGATAGACTCAAATATTGAAATAATAAAATCTCTATATTCATCCAAGGTCATCTTGGAAATATTTCCTGGTCTTAGTTCAATTTTTAATTTTTCCTGAATTTGTTTTATAATTAAGTCTCTTTCTTTCATATGATTTATTTTACAGGTTGCCAAGCTGGGGCAGTAGTTTGGATTAATGCCCTAAATGTCCCCACATTTATAGGAATTGCAGGGTATATTTGTCCATAATTTGGAATCTCAGGATTAAATACAGGCATTCCTGTCAAGTCATAAGATATTAAAGAATTTGCTGGTACTTAAACAGTATTCCTTTGCCTCTTGTAAAATCAGGCACTTTTTAATCAATCAATTGAATTCATACTTGTAAATTCGCTTTCATCAATTTCACGTTCTAAGTATCCAACAACTGCATTCCAATTTTCACTCAGAAAAAAGATTCCGTAATATTTTTTCCCTAATACACTTACAAACCTCAGTTTACTATTAGAATAATTTTCTAAATTTAGTATTAGAGTACCTATTTCTTGTGATAAATTATCATTACCATTTCTGGTAGCGCTATATTGCCTAATTTTATATACTCCTATTAAGTTATCTCTATCAAAGTTATCACTATTGCTGATTTTAATTTTATATTGATCAATATTTCCTAAGAAATTTCTTTCTTTTTTAATTAATTTAAAAATGTCTTCTGATCTTAACATATGGAATACTTTATTTTGACTGCCTTGTTCAGTTAAATTCTGGCTCTCCAATCATTGTAGGCACAAATATATCTCCAGCTGTAAGACTTGCTGTGGAAAACAGACCCGTTCCGACGGCAGCTCAGGATGATTCAGCGGCAACTCCTTCCGGAATTAAAGCAATATGCCATTGAAGTGATCCCTAAATGATCTTTATTATTTTCAAAAGTATAAATTTTAAATCAATAAAATATCGGGTTTTTCCTATTTTTTATTGAAAATAATTCTTTAAGATTTGTTGTTTCGTTTTTCTATTAGAGAACGAAACTAAATTATAGAACAAACTCCACCGCAATTCTGCTTTGGGGTTTTTGTTATTGTTCACGGATTATAAATCCGCGAGATCAGGAGCTTGCAGAAAAGTCTCAGGTAAATAACAAAAGCCTTTCCCGTTACGAACTGGGAAGCAGTATTCCGCCTGCCGATGCGCTTAAAAATATTGCCGATACTTTAGGAGTTTCAAGTGATGCATTACTGAACGATGAAACAGTTGCTATTAAAGATAAGGAACTTCTTAAAAAATTTGAAGCCATACAGGAGATGAGCGAAGAAGACAAAGCTCTGGTAACAAGATTTCTCGATCTTACCATAAGAGATTTTAATGCAAGAAAAGCCTATAAGTAGTCATTCCTTAAAAAGCCAGTTTCTCACTTTGAAAATTATACTTGCATAAAAATATTCGGAGAATAAGTTCAAGCCAAAGAATAATTTGGTTTTTAATTTGGTTTAATCTCATCTTTAAATTATATCCAATCCCGGCTAATAAGGCATTATTAATATCTCCAGCTACTCCTTTAAGGAAGTTTAATCCTAAGGAGTGGTTTCTTTTTAAATGTGAGATACAAGGTTCTATTGCTGCTCTTGCCCGGAATCTTAATCTGGCTACTTGTTGCCCATATTTTGTTTTCTCTTTTTTTGTGGGAAGCAAAATTACTGTTCCTTCTACTTCTTTTACTCCCCTAAATCCTCGGTCTGTGGCTGCTTTCGTAGGGCTTGTTCCCCCAATTGATTTTCTTACCCGCTCACTTTGTGCCAATGATTCTTCCAAGGTTTTGCTGTCGTGAGGATTGCCGGAAAATCTTTTTACGGAACTGATGATGCCTGTTTTCCGACCCCGTACTACCGCCACTTTTGTCCCAAACTCGTAATTCTTTCCCGATTTTCCTTTCGCAATACAGGCAACCTGTGGTTCGTGAAGACTGTAAATTTTATCTTTCGTGTTGCGTTCTTGAGTGAGTACTTTGAGGTAAATTTTAAAAACTTCTTCGTAGTCTTTTAAAACGCTTACCGGGAGCTTCCTTTCCAATTCCCGAAGCACCCTTTTGCCAATCGTTCTGAGCTTTTTTCTTGCCATCCTAGCATCCTTTTGTCTTTTGGGATGGTGCCCGAAATAGGCAGTCCGAAGCAATTGTTTGCTTACTCTTTTGTAGCTTTGTCTTTGTACAACACCTTCTTCTTGGGCTATTTTACAGCAATTATCAATCACCTTTTTTGCCAGTTTGGCATCCGTAGGAAAAGTAATATTCTTTTCCCCAACGGTGGTGTCTATCTGAACTTCATCTTCTCTTTTGGCTTTCGGATGAAGGGAAACACTTTGTCCCAAAAGGAATTCCAAACCTTTCTCCCCAATTCTCTTTCTAAAATGTACAAAATTGCTGGGGTCAAATGGCTGTTCGGTCTGAAAAAAGGTTTCTCCGGTGAAATATTGCCAGTAAGCATTCTCAATCCATCGTTCTACAACCGTCTCATCGCTTTCTTTAAACATCTCCTTCAACAAAAGCATTCCTGCTATTTTGCGAATCGCAATAGAAGGTCTTCCTCCCTCTGAAAATAAATTTTCAAACTCTGACTCCATTTTATCCCAAGAAATCTCATGTGCTAATTTTACCAACGGATGCTCCATATTAATGAGCTCGGTAAGTCTGGTCTTGAATAAATCTTGCTGTAAATCCTGTTTTATTTTTCCTAACATTTTGCCACTTTTTATACCCTAAAAATAAGATTTATTGCAATTTTTCACCATCCTTTTAACCATATTTTTAATGCATTATAATGAAAATCAAAACATTATCACAATTTTAAGGAATGAATAAGTAAGTTTTGCTTTATTATAAAACACAAAACCCACCGCTTTGCGGTGGGTTCTTTATTGTTGCTCACGGATTACAAATCCACGAGAGCGGGTTCACTTAACCATTTTACAAACCATTACCTTTAGTCATATCTTTTCTTATTTTATTTTTAAAATCTTCAAAGTTGGAATTAAAAAAATATGGAGGAGGTGTAGAAAAACAGAATATTAGCTCGTCCATAAAAAATGCCACCCTTTCCCAACAATTATCTTCATATTCATCATAATTATATTTATGATGAATAAGCTTACTAAATTCTACAAAATCTTTTTTACTTAAATGATATCTGTCTTTGTATAAATTTATATATTCAAACGTTGAAATTAAGAAATCACCATATTGATCCAGAGTCAACTGATATAGATTTTTCGGATCAAATTTAATATACAATTCTTCTAAGATTTTTCTTACAATAACATCTCTTTCTTCCATATCTAATTATTTTACAGGTTGCCAAGCCGGTGCAGTACTTTGAATCAATGCTCTAAATGTCCCTACGTTCATAGGAATTGCAGGGCGTATTTGTCCATAATTTGGAATCTCAGGATTCGGAACTGGTATTCCTATCAAGCCATGGGATATTAAAGAACTTGCAGGTATTTTAAAAAGTGTTCCTTTTCCTTTTGTAAAGTCAGGTACATTGGGAGGTATACTATTACCAAAACCTACGGAAACGGATAAGCCATTTTCAAAAAATGTGGTTATCATGGTTTTGTTATCCTACTTTATACTTCTCGTTGTTATTTCATCAACAATCCATTCATCAGGTGTAAATTCACTAAGAAATGGATAGAAGCACAATGCTGTTACACTGTCTTTATTCCACATACTGACAAAAGCTAAATTTTCATTGATCACAACTTTTTTTATTAAAAAATGAAAACTCTTTTTTCTTTCTGGAACTATTAAAACTTCTAAATCCTTATTATTATATATTACCTCTTTATCTGTAAGATATTTATCTGGATCGATAATAAGTATTTTATTATTCGTTGAATATTTTTTAAGCTTATAATAAACATTATTATTGGTGAAAAATTGTTTTGAAAAATTTTCTTTATTAGATTGTTTACTTTGTGAAAAACAAAAAGTACTAATAAATAATATTAAATATATAAGACGATAAACTGTTTTCATATTTTATTTAAATATATTTGATAATGTTTTTTGATTTTTTTTAACGTAAAATTTTAAATAATCTGATATATTATTTCCATAATTACCACTATCTATTCCCCATCTAGGCTTTTCTTTTGTATCGGGACCGAAGTTTAAAATATACATTCTCGCTTCAAAAGCTTTTCCATGTTCTGAAACTCCATCTATAGGGTTGCAGATTGAAAGAATTTGTCCCAATTGGATTCCTGTGCCGCTTTTAGGGGTAGGTGAACTTCCTCCACCATCATATCATTTAATTATTTTCTTTGGGAAAAAATATTTTAAATCTGTATCATTAATAATTGGATTACATTCTTTTGATATATTATTATTTATTTTTGATATATTAATCAAAATATCGTCTATATTTTCATTTATCATATTCCCATTAATATCAGTTTCCATTGTATTACAATAATTTTTAATTTCCTGTATTTTGATGCCGGAAGTATATATATCATCTTTAGGTGGTAGTAAAGGCATATAATAATACTTCATCAAATACTCGTAGTTAAAATCCTTATCTAATATAATCATTGAGGGGGTAAACATATATTTATCATGAGAACCTGTATGTAAACTAATTTTGTAGATATTCTTTTTAACACTATAAATTATCTGTTCAAAATTAACCATGATTCCTTTACTATATTTTTTAGAAAAGAAAATGATATTCGCTATTCTATTGGTTCCTAATCCTTTTTTTAAATCAAAATCTTTTTTATCTAATATATAATAAATAGTACAATTATTATTCTCACGTATCTTGATAAGATTTTTCTTCTCTGTTTTTGAATTAACTGAAAATTCTGTTCCATCAATATCTGCCATTTTCATCTGAGAAAAAGTAGTGATTCCAATAATTGAAAACAATAATAATGTTATTTTATTTAAGTGTTTTAACTCCATATTTTGTCATTATAATATTAAAATTTGTTTGAATAACTGAACCGTCTCTATACCATACCCAGCCATTTTTATATTCGCCTTTAGAAGTTTGATTATAATTAATAAAATTATTAAAAGGAATTATGCCCTTTTCTTTAACAACATAATTGCTTGAGTAATCTCTATTCATAAAAATATCTCTGGACTTTACAAGAGAAGAAATGTTTGAACCTAATAAATCATCATATCTCGCACTCCAACAAGCACCCAAAACTAAATTTTTGCCATTCTTAACATAGTTTGCAATACCAATAAAACTATCAATACTACCTAGCTTATCTGCTGATAATTTACTTTTGTCAGAGTTATATTGCTGAAGATCACTACCTAAAATCTGATCATGATCAGTGTGGAAGCCTGTATCACCTACTACTTTATATCCATTTCTTCCACTAGAACTTGAGTCAGGAATAAGTTCTCCATTCTCATTAAAGACATAGCGCTCACTTACTAGACCATGTGCATTAATATAAATATTATCAGCTTGGGTATTTCCTAAATATGTAGTTAATTTTTTTAGTGCATCTGCAAGGCTAGATGCATCAATAATATGCCATCCGTTGGCTTCAAAATCGCTATTCACAAAATTTCCAAGGTTGCCTGCATCTCCTCTCAGGAAGTTAATGATAATGTTTATAGCTGTAGTTCCAGTAGTGCCACTTCCTCCACCACCACCATAAGCACCATTGGCTCCTTTGTAGAAAATAAGCATATCTTTTCCTAAGAACTCATTATATGATGCATAAGATCCATTTCCTCCCCTTAAATAAAAATCAGCAAGTCCTCCTCGTGGTACGTTATCTTCAACCGGTTCGGGAGCAAAAGCTTTTCTTCCGTCCGGATCAATAAACATCACAGGATTATTCAGTGCATAATTATACGGATTTACCCTTGTCGTTGTTTCAGCTAAAGGATCAATAACGCCCCATCTTGCGATGTCGCTCATGTACATTCTTGCTCCAAAATCGCTCCAGCCTGTTTCCTTCTGCAGCTCTTTTCCGCTGTATTGGTAGTTGTAAGAAGGGTTTCCTGCAGTCTGGTTATATCCTTCATGCTTCATCCCAAAAGGGTAGAAGTTGTTTTCTTCAAGAACTTCTGCGCTGCCATTGAAGTGATCCCTAAATGGTCTTTATCATTTTCAAAAGTATAAATTTTAAATCATAAAATATTGTGCTTTCTCTATTTTTATTGAAAATAATTCTTTAAGATTTGTTGTTCCGTTTTTCTATTAGAGAACGAAACTAAATTATAGAACAAACCCCACCGCAATTTTGCTGTGGGGTTTTTATTATTGCTCACGGATTACAAATCCGCGAGATCAGGAGCTTGCAGAAAAGTCTCAGGTAAATAACAAAAGCCTTTCCCGTTACGAACTGGGAAGCAGTATTCCGCCTGCCGATGCGCTTAAAAATATTGCCGATGCTTTAGGAGTTTCAAGTGATGCGTTACTGAACGATGAAACAGTTGCTATTAAAGATAAGGAACTTCTGAAAAAATTTGAAGCTATACAGGAGATGAGCGAAGAAGACAAAGCTCTGGTAATAAGATTTCTCGATCTTACCATAAGAGATTTTAATGCAAGAAAAGCCTATAAGTAAGTTTTGCTTTACTATAAAACACAAAACCCACCGCATTGCGGTGGGTTCTTTATTATTGCTCACGGATTATAAATCCGCGAGATCGGGTTTGGCATTTATTGGTACATCTAATATTAATTCATAATTTTTATTTAATTTCATATATTTTATTACCACAAACATTATTACAATTATCATAATATTTTTCTTTCATATCACTACTCCAAATAAAGTCTCCATTGATAGTTATATCAAAGGCTGAAGCTCTTGTATTAGCAATAATCATGGGGCTTAATATGAGTTTGTAGCTTTTATTTAATTTAATTTTTTTCCACGATTTTAATGATTGATCACATTTTTTTTCACTCGCAAAAATGCCAGCTAATTTAGTATTCTTAAAATGATAAACTATCATATTGCTTTTCTCTTCAATTTTAAAAATTTTTGCGTCTATAACAACAAATCTATGGTCAAAATAGGCTGTTTCATTTTTCACAGTACATTGAATGCCAATAGCACTAAATAAAATTAAAAATAAATATTTCATAATTTGCACTTAATATTTTACAGTTCCGAATCTATATAATATTTCTCCCGTTGTTTTATTATAAAAATATGGTGAAATACTTTGCAATTTACCATTTAGACGTACCTCGTTTGGCATCAACCTATAATTAGCAGGAGTATTTCTAAAATTCTCTTTGTCTAAACATGCAGCCCAATCGTGAGAAGCTGAATAGGGTATATTGTCTGGACCAAACGTCCCATCTTTACCAGCCGTTTTCATACTATCAGGAAAATATTTTCCTCCAATATATGCTTCTAAAGCCGCATGTAATACCCCCGTTCCATTAGGAGATTTGGTTATAAAATCAAATCCTTTAATAACTTCAGTACTTACAATATTTGTAGCTACAGTCTTATTATTATAAATAAAACTTCCCCTAAATGCATCTCCTTCAAAGTAAACATCTTTTTTTAAATTTGGATCATAAAAATAAAAACCGGCAACAGTGTCTAATCTAACTTTAATATCTGGATTTTTAATCGCTTCCAACAGCCAACTAGCTGCCTCTGACAAAGTCGCTCCTTCAACTGCTGAGCCACTAACCATTCCATCTTTAAATGTTAAATTTAATTGTCCCTTCATTGACTCTTTTAAGAGATCAAATGCAGCTTGCGCGAATTTTCCATAAATGCCTATTTCAGTAGGTCCACTTCCTCCACCACCACCATAAGCACCATTGGCTCCTTTGTAGAAAATAAGCATATCTTTTCCTAAGAACTCATTATATGATGCATAAGATCCATTTCCTCCCCTTAAATAAAAATCTGCAAGTCCTCCTCGTGGTACGTTATCTTCAACCGGTTCGGGAGCAAAAGCTTTTCTACCATCCGGATCAATAAACATCACAGGATTATTCAGTGCATAATTATACGGATTTACTCTGGTTGTTGTTTCAGCTAAAGGATCAATAACACCCCATCTTGCGATGTCGCTCATGTACATTCTTGCTCCAAAATCGCTCCAGCCTGTTTCCTTCTGAAGCTCTTTTCCGCTGTATTGGTAGTTGTAAGAAGGATTTCCTGTCGTCTGGTTATACCCTTCATGCTTCATCCCAAAAGGATAGAAATTGTTTTCTTCAAGAACTTCTGCGCTGCCATTGAAGTGATCCCTAAATGGTCTTTATTATTTTCAAAAGTATAAATTTTAAATCAATAAAATATGGGGTTTTCCCTATTTTTATTAAAAATAATTCTTTAAGATTTGTTGTTTCGTTTTTCTATTAGAGAACGAAACTAAATTATAGAAAAACCCCACAGCAATTTGCTGTGGGATTTTTTATTATTGCTCACGGATTATAAATCCGAGAGATCGGGTCGGGATTAATT
Organism: Chryseobacterium sp. MMO-72; assembly: GCF_037146035.1. Taxonomy (NCBI): domain Bacteria; kingdom Pseudomonadati; phylum Bacteroidota; class Flavobacteriia; order Flavobacteriales; family Weeksellaceae; genus Chryseobacterium; species Chryseobacterium sp. MMO-72. The sequence goes on along the minus strand of NZ_JBBCWG010000016.1, from coordinate 14,791 downwards.
TTTATTCAATCGTGATAGCTTAAGATACTATTAAAATTGACATTGGGCCTTTTATTTAATCTTTCAATTTTAAAATCAGGTTTTACATGGATGACTTCATTTTTATCATTAATAATATAGATTACATTTTTATCATTACTTATATAGATGCTGTCTATTTTATCAACTATTGTTTTTCCTAATATAAAACTGTTTTCATTATTTTTCTTCTTCACAAGTATTGATCTCGTGGTATGATCCAAATAGATATCACCTTTTAAATGATACATAAAACTATTTATATTCTCATTAGATATTTTATTACATGATTGTGTGAATAAATAGCTTAATATGAGTAGTAAAAATATTATTTTTTTTTGCATAATTTCTTATTGTGTATTAATCCATTGATAATTAAAATGAATATTAATTGTAGTTGTTCCTAAAGGTGTAATTGATTTCCCTCTATTAAAAGAATCTGAATCATTTCTTGATACTCCTGAGGATACTGTATACTTATCAAAAACATTTACATATAATTTATCACCTCTTTTTTGCATATTATAAATCATTCCTCCACGCCAAATAGATTGATCAGCAAGTCCTTTGAGATGAGCAGAGATACTACCACTAATTCCAATTTTATCAGGTTATAAATCCGCGAGATCGGGTTACAAATCCGCGAGATCGGGATATTATCATCTCAATTTTCTTTAATGATGTATTCACCACAGACGTTTAGGCAATTCCAATAATAGATTGTTGGTGTACCTGCCTTACGTATCAGATATCCTGCCATATAATAATCAACATCGCGAACGACAGAAACGTGATTATCGACAGGCTCTTGTTCCAAAATAAACTTATATGTTTTATTCTCTTGAAGCAATTCTTGATTTTTTACTTTGTTCTTACAATATCTCTCCTTTGCAAAAACACCGTCCATCCTTTCGTTTCTAATATGATATATGATTATACTGTCTTTAAAATCAATTTTGTAAAGTTGAGCTTTAATCATTTTAGAATTTTGTGATGTGTCATTCTTTTGTACACTACAACTTATAAATAGTAAAAATATTAGGATTATATATTGATAATTCATGTGTTAATATTTTATAGTTCCAAAATCTATTATAATTTTATTTGTATTTATATCTCTAAAAAACACAGTTTCACTAATAACCCTTCCTTGCGCATTTCTCTGGACAGATCCTCCTTGTACATAATTTGATGGTAGGTCTTTATATCTTGAATCTATACAGGCAGCTTCTGCATGAGAATAATCATAAGCTGTATTTCTATCTTTACCAGGAAAATGTAATGCACCTATATATGCTTCTAAAGCTGCATGTAAAAAACTAACACCCTTTTCTGAATTTAAAAATTTGTCAAACTCTTCAGTTATTTTTGGGCTAACAATATTCGTAGCGGTTACTTTTCCATTATATACAAAGCTTCCTTTAAATGCATCACCAAGAGCAAATACATCAGTTTTTAGATTTGCATCATAATACCGAAATCCAAATACTGTTTCTAGCCTAACTTTAATATCAGGAAATATAAAATAACATAGCATTTTTCATTTGATCAACTTGAAGCCATCTAGGATTTTTATTCAATCGTGATAGCTTAAGATACTATTAAAATTGACATTGGGTCTTTTATTTAATCTTTCAATTTTAAAATCAGGTTTTACATGGATGACTTCATTTTTATCATTAATAATATAGATTACATTTTTATCATTACTTATATAGATGCTGTCTATTTTATCAACTATTGTTTTTCCTAATATAAAACTGTTTTCATTATTTTTCTTCTTCACAAGTATTGATCTCGTAGTATGATCCAAATAAATATCACCTTTTAAATGATACATAAAACTATTTATATTCTCATTAGATATTTTATTACATGATTGTGTGAATAAATAGCTTAATATGAGTAGTAAAAATATTCTTTTTTTTTGCATAATTTCTTATTGTGTATTAATCCATTGATAATTAAAATGAATATTAATTGTAGTTGTTCCCAAAGGTGTAATTGATTTCCCTCTATTAAAAGAATCTGAATCATTTCTTGATATTCCTGAGGATACTGTATACTTATCAAAAACATTTACATATAATTTATCACCTCTTTTTTGCATATTATAAATCATTCCTCCACGCCAAATAGATTGATCAGCAAGTCCTTTGAGATGAGCAGAGATACTACCACTAATTCCAATTTTATCAGGACTAGAACCTATATAATATTGGACAGTTTCTCCATCCTTTATTCTTCCTGAATTGTAGTCATCAGCGAACATTGTAGTTGCCCTTGCAGAAGAATTTGACCATTTAATATCTTCTGTTATAGCATCTTCAGGATAGAAATTTCTGTGTGCAGGACCCGTTCCTGAGGCATACTCATACATTAATATAGCGGTTGTTTTTCGTGCACTTTGTTTAAATATAGCTTGCTTTTCTGATTCTGTAAGCTTATCTAAAGTGAAAGGAGTCCCAAATAATTTATTTGCAACAGTTGATAAACCTTGAATGAGTAAAAAATGTTGTTTTGTATATTTAGGACGAGGATCACCATTTTTAAATTGGCTCATAATGTCCCTATACCATTGGGTTTCCCCGAAAGTGCTACTTCCTCCACCACCACCTAAAACATTCGAAAAGAAGCTTACAATACTATTTCCCGCACTGCTATTTGCTGCATTTTGAGCCTGTCCTATAAGATAAGCACCCATTAATACTGCCGAATCTCCGCTGTATGTAGTGCCTTCATTAGTTTCTTTTACGCTTCTCCCGTCAGGATCAGTAAATGACACAGGATTGTTTACTGCATAATTGTAAGGACTCCATGCTTTATATTGTTCTGCCAGCGGATCCATTACTCCCCATCTTGCGATGTCAGGCATATAAAACCTTGCACCGTAATCATACATGCCGCTTTCCTGAACTTCCTTGCCATTGTATTTATAATGGTAAGTACTGCTTATGATTGGCGTATATCCCGTGTGTCTCAACCCAAAAGGATAATAATTCGTCTCCTCCAATATTTTGGCTGTACCGTCTGTCTGCCTGTAATAGCTCAGCCTTATATTTCCTAAGTGGTCTTTGTAGTGGTAAATATACTTATTTTGTACGAAATCATAATATCCTTCTTCATTGGCGTAAAACTGCAATACATTATTGTCATACTGGAAGTTATCCAGATAATCGGTAGTTTTCTTAATCTCAGTCTGGCTTTTACCCACAAAATACGTGTATACGGACTTCAGTTTTTTTCCTCCTGCATCATAGGTGTACTGTGTATTTACATTTCTTTCTACCTGTCCCATAAAAGGATCCTGAATGATGTAGGTACTGTTGTAAATAACAGATGAAGGAAGATCCAGATAATTATAACCGATCTTGTTGATTCCCTTATCTTTCTGGCTGGTCATATTTCCATTGTCATCATAATCAATAAGCGTCCCTGAAGAAGCCGGATAGCCATTATAGTTCTGGGAGACATCTGTAACATTCGTGAGTCTGTTTCCATCGTCGTAAATATATGTAAGGTTATCTATAGTCTGTGATGTTCCCGATATCGCTCCTGCGGTTCTTTTCAGGGTAGAAATGTTTCCGTTAAGGTCATAATCCAGAATTTCGTTGTATTCTTTCAAATACGGATTGGCATCGGTCTGGTAAAAGCCTGCTTTCAGTCGGTTGATGCCGTCATAAGCATATCCGTATCTTCTCTGGATGTTGTCCGATGCCGTTTTCCAGTCGACTTCTGCAATTCCTCCGTTGTAACGGGGCTTTACTTTCAGATCTGTGTATTCGTTGTTAGGAGTTTCTACACCTTCTCTTTGGTTATATTTTATTTTATACGCAAAAAGCTTACTTCCCAAATTACCCATATCATTAGGATTGATGCCCGTAAGCCATCCTCTGATGTTATAGGTATAGTCTGCGCTTTGCAGGGCTCCGCCTGTTTTTTTATTGGTCACCTGCCCAAGATCATTATAAGTAAGATCCGAGATCAGCTCTTCTGCATTGCTGTTGATCTGCTGATAATGCTTCAGAAGAAAATTCTGAGGATTGTAGACGTACCTGTCTTTTATGGTAACCTGTGCAGAGGTTGTATTTCGGGAGTGGTATACATAGCTTTCTGTTGCTTTTCCGGAGAAATCCAGAGAAGTTTCTGTTTTTGTAAATCCTCCCAAATGGTTTTGCCCATACGTTCCTACAGCTCTTCCCAAGGTATCGTACCAGATAAAAGCCGAAGACCAGCTGTCGTTTTCTATATTTCTTACATAGCTTCCCGTAGGAAATGTTTTTGTACTTCTTACTGAGGAATATCCGTTGGAGGTAAAAGCGGTAGGCACAGATTTCATTGTGGTCTGGTTTTGTACAAGATTGGGTTGTATGGGTGCACCTGTAGGATATTCATCATAATAGTTTACGCTCAGCACCGTCATACTTCCTGTAGGGAAAGCATTTTGGGTGTAGTAAATATTCATGCTTCCCTGCGTGAAAGGAGTGGTGGCTGTAGTTTCATTATTAAGTCCGTTGGCAGACATATTGTTAACGGCAGTCTGCATGGCAATTCTCGTACCGGTATTGGCGAAAAAGCCAGTGTAGACCACTCTTCCAAAAGCATCGTATTTGGTAAATATCCAGCCTTTTTTCCCAAAGGTATTGGTCGTTATTCTCAGGTTGGCATCCTGTGTAAGAATGGGACGGTTTTGTTTGTCGTACACTACATATTCCCAATCTTTTCCGGGAAGTTTTTTCTCTACATTTCTGTTGTATTTATCATATTTATACTGATAGCAAAGAATATTAAGCTTTGTATTAAGCTGATTAATGGTGGTTGCTGCCGCTGATGCTCTGGGTGGAATAACGAATACCAGATTTTCAAAATCATCATAAACGTAGTAAGTATCCAGATTTTCTGTTGTTCCGTTTTCTTTTTTGTTGATCTTACGGATGAGGATCTGTTTTCCTGTAGGGTCTGTAAAAGTTTGAATTTCATGATCTTCTTCATCCCTTGCAATGGTTTTGACAAGAATATTTGCATTGTAAAATCCATTGGTGGTGTAGGCATTATCTGATACTGCATCCAACGCTACATCACTGATCTGTGTTGAAGGGTTCCATGTGGAAGTTGCCGTTATTTTTCTTACCTCGCCTCCTGCATTGGTGGTCTGTTCTGCCTTTTGAGTGTGATTCCCGGTGATACGCCAATCAGTTCCCGGTGCGGCTTTTTTTTCCACTCTTGCCAGTGGAGAATTCTCATAAGAAACTTCTGAATAAGCATTAGGAACTCCATAATAAGCATTTACAGAGTTTTCGCCAACATTCGGAAGGTAAGCTCCGTTTTGGCTGTCTACAGGTTGTGGAAGATAATCTTTGGTTTTTCTTCCTGAAGCGTCATAAGTGATTGGAACTGCCAGATCTTTTCCTGACGGAGTTCCTTTAATGCTGATGCTTTGGGTACTTCTTCCCAGTCCGTCAAAGTATTTTACACTTTGGATCTGTGAGGCTCCCGGCTGTTCTGTTGTCACAGATTCCAGATAGGTTCTGCTATAGATATAGTTTTCTGATGGTGTTAAGCTTTGTGCATAGGAAAAAGCCACCAAAAGGATATGAAGTATAGTGAGTATTTTTTTCATAATTTATTTTTAAACAAATACAACATTGGAGATTAAGGCTGTGATTTAGTATTGTACTTGTAATCTGAAACGATGTTTCCGTTCACGTTAATTACTGAGTTGAGCCTGTATTTCTGGTCGTAGGTATAGCTTTCCCTGATTCCGTTGGGCGGTGTTGCAGAAGTTGCTCCCATTAAAGGATTATAAGTATACGTAGTGATTTGAAAATTTTTAAGCGCAGGATTTGTTCTGAAGGTATCCAATGCTTCAAGCAATGTTTTCTCGGAGGCATTGTCTTTATCAAGATCAGATTTTGCAATGATATCATCTGCCAATGTGCCGATGTTTTCTAGTTTCGCACCCAAGATCTTGGCGATCGGTAAGGTTTTATGATATCCCCAGATCACCACTGTTGAAACACCTTGTCCTGAAACTTCATCAATATTCGAAGTATATTGCCTGATGTTTCCTTCACTGTCATAAGCATCAAATCTTTGGGTAGTTTTAAGGCTTCCGTCTTTAGGGTTAGTTACCACGGTGGAAGTAGGACGAAGGCTTCCGTTGTCATATTTTACCTGTGAGGAAGAAAGCAGCTTACCGTTTTTCTTAGCAATGGTTTTTACCGGAACAGAAAGGATATTGGCATTTTGAAGATGCGTATATTCTGTATCGCCTAAAGAATAATAAGATTGTGTTTCTATAACATCTCCATTTGCCAGAGAAACTTTTTCTTTTTCTGTCTGGTAATTGGCAGAGCTGATCTCAGTTTCGGAAGAGGTCTGTATCGGCTGTCCGTTTTTTCCATAGTTTTTAGCTAAAACCGTTACTTTTTTAGTAAATACGGGGACAGATCTTGCATCTTCTATGAGCTTGTCTGTAAGATTTTTCTTTTCATAAACATACGTGTATTCAGAGGAATTAAGGATTTGGTTTTGCTCATTATAGGTTTCCTGCTTCTTTATCATTCCATTATCCAGATCATTATTTTCAGGGGTTATGGTTACATTGATTCCATTAACCTGTACTTCATAAGGAGGAAAACCTCCTTCATCGGTATAGTAATAACGAAGATATCCGTTTCCTGAATTTTCCTGGATCTTTACATTCTGATAGATTTTTCTTATCCCACTGCTGGAGGGAATTGTCATATCAAATTTATCATAGGTATAAGAAATAGTTTTTACAGGCTGAGTATCTGTGTTGCTGTTAAAATATTTGATATTTTTTACTCTTAGCCCATCTTTCAGAGCAAAGTTTCTGTAAGGTCCCGGTTTGGTAACCATTTTATCTATAACAATGCTTCCGGTTCCGGTTCCTAAGATTTGAAGGGTATAAGTCCCGGGAAGCAGACGATAAACATTTTCAGAATAGCACACCTCATTTTCCTGAGCTGCTCCCGAATTTTGGGTAACGCCTACAATTTTATAGTCAATATGCTCAAAACCGCCGCCTTCAGAAGGAATAATAGGAGGAAAGCTGCTGCCATTATAATTGAATTTTAAAATCTGTTCTTTTCCGGGAGTTCCCGTTACCTGAAACGTATAGATTCCTGAGTTATTAGTATTAAAATCCCAGTTGTAAGCGCTTTGGTAAGACTGATCTTCAGAACTTCCCATTCCCTGATCTAATAAGTAAAGATATTCAGGAGTATTATGATCTGCAAATATTTCATTTCCTTCAAAGTTGTATTCCACAGTTCCTCCTCCCGGGTTTAATATTCTTAGCTTTTTATTATCCGTTATAATGATCTTAGTTTTATCCAAAATGTTATTGCCGGGATCAAGTCTTTGAATTTCTGTTAAAACTCTTCTCTGAAAATTTTGATCATACTCTTTATAATAGTTATAAGGAAGATCATATACAAAATTGTATTGTGAGATGATACCTCCCCAAAGGTTTTTCAAAACCGCTTTCTTTACGCTATAAGGATCACTCATTGAATTTTCCAAAGCAGTTACAAATTCATACTGTATTTCCAGAGATCCCATATTGGGAGAAGTTACTTTTATTAGTTTACAAAGTTGATAATTGAGATATAAATTAGATGTATCCTTATATTTAAAATCTTTCTGATATTCATAAGTAAGAAGCGTAACATTAGCCGGAGAAATAATTTTAGTTAAATAAAATGCGGATTTATAAACAAAACCTGCAATAGATGATGTTCCTATTCTTCCTTCAAGTCTGCTTTGGCTGTAATCACTAAAAAGAAATTTATATCCAAAAGTATCTGTAATGGTGAAAGAAGTTGCGTTTAAAGTTGCCTGATTATTGTCTCGGATATATTCTATTTTTATATTGTTGGCACTCAGGTTTACGATCTCAAATGTATTGCTATTAACATCTCTTACAAAGCGGAATTTTCCTGATGTACCAGTAGGAAGATTATAATAATAGACATCATTAAATTCATTCTTTTTATAATAAGAGGAAGAGGAATTATAATAACTTTCATCAAGTTCGTCAGCTAATTCTCTTGTGATGACTCCACCTTTTGCCAGTGTCCATCCTGCACCAGCTTCTCCTGCAATTTCGTTTTCCTGATTATTATTGGGATGATACATAAGTGACAGACTTGCTGATATTCTAGAATCGTTGCTTGCCAGACTCAGAAGCGGCAATGAAATATTAGGAATTCCTGTGGCAGAAGATGCCGGAGTTGTATCAAAAGTAGTTAATGAAGATTCTGAAGGAACAGGCTTGGTAAAATCACCAAAATTAATTCCTTGAGCATTGAGACTTACAAAGGTTGCACTCAATATTAAAAACAAAGATATATTAATTTTATTTTTTATCATAGTTTATTTTTTAATCAATTTGGCATTCGCCGTTTTGTCATTGGTTTTCACCACCACCAGATACGCCCCCTGAATCAGAGGCTGGGTATTGATTTTGGTGATCTTATTTTTTGTTTTTACCGTTTCAAGCTTTCTTCCGCCCATATCGTATACTGAGACCTCCGCTTCAAACGCTCCTTCTCTCAAGCCCTCAAACCCAAGCTCCACGTACGCATAATCCGTTACCGGGTTCGGGTAGATCTTAATGTCCTGCTTTTCGATCAGTTGGTCAACCTGTTTATCGCCCAGCTTAACGATCTTCCAGTTTTCTTTCCCCAGCTCCTCTGCGCTGGTTCCTGCGAGTATAATCGATCCGTCACGGTTCAGTTTAATATCAGATAACCGTTCTTCTTTTTTTCGGGATTCTCCCTTCACGTGCTTTCTCCACTGCTCATTTCCGTTCTGGTCGAGATACAGCATCCAGAAAGTCTCATCATCATTTTCAATCCTGCCTTCCGCCTGTGTGTAACCGCCTAGCAGAATCCCTTTAGACTTCCCGCTTCCGTCTTCCTGCTTCCCGGCAATGACGCTCATCCCCATCAGAACATCGCGGTTTTTAAAGCTGTAAGATTTCTGCCAGAGTTCTTCACCCCTTTCATCAATGGAGAGTAACCAAAGGTCTGTTCCCTCTTCAATACCGACGGATTTATTTCCCGATCTTTCCGATCTGGATTCCCCACCGATCAGATAGCCTGTTGAAGTCAGTGCCAGTGTTCTTACATGATCGTCGCCTTTTCCGCCAAAGTTCTTTTCCCATTCCACTTTTCCGTCTTTCGAAAGTTTCACGATCCAGTAATCGCCTTCGCCATAATTTTCTGTCTGCTTGGCTTTACTTCCAGCCTCTGCCTTCCCGCTTCCTGCCAAAGCCCCGCTTCTGGAGTAGATCCCTAACAAAGCTCCTCCGTCTTTGGTGGGAATCATTTTTTCCACTTCATCCAATCCTTTACCTCCTAATACCAATTGGGATAGTTCCTTTCCGTTTTTATCAAGCCGTACTACCAAAACATCTTTGGAGCCGTAGCCCGTCATTTTCGCATCCTGAGCCTGTTTACCCTGAGCGGAGCCGAAGGGAAGGGTTGTATTTCCTGCTACAAAGAACCCCATATCCGTGGTCTGAATCACCGCCCTTGCTTCTTCATCCGCAGTGCTGCCTATGGTTTTCTGCCATAATTCATCGCCGAATTCGTTGATTCTGATCAGCCAGAAATCGCTGCCGCCTTTGGAATCGTCTTTTTTATCCAGTCCTTTCCCTGAATAGCTGGAACCCGCCAGAAGAAATCCTCCTTCCTGCGTGTTAACCGTTGCCGACAAAAGATCATGGTTTTTCCCTGAGAAATATTTTTCCCAGACTTCTTCGCCCTGCTGGTTGAGTTTTACCAGATGAAAATCGTAACCGTTGTTTTGCTTTTGGCTGCCGGATGATGGTTGCTGGTTGTCAGAATGGATGCTGCTTCCGGTAATTAGATACTGCTGATCGATGGTCGTGGTGACCTGTGAGAGAAAGTCCTGCGTAGAGGACCGGATGTCTTTCTGCCAGACTACTTCCTGGGCATATACCCCCAGAATGCTGCACAGAGTGAACACACTCATGCTGAGTTTTTTCATACTTAGTGTAATTTTAACGTTATTGTAAAGGTGAAATTAAGAATAGAACGGGTTAAAAAAATAAGGAAATCCGCATTCTTAAAAATGTATTCAGAATAGAATCTGTTCGAAAATCTTTTTGTGTATTCATGGTCTTTGTTTTTTTATCGGCTTTTGACAGCCTGTTTTTAGTTTTTTTTAAAAATCATAATGGTAAAAAGCTTTTAGTCTTTTTATCTTCTGCAAAGTTATACCCCTGTAACGACAAAAGGTGTCGTTTTATTTTAAAGATGCAAAAATTTTAAAAAAGGTTGGAAATTAATCGAAAAAAAAGAAAGCGTGGGCCTTCCCATTTTCCCATTAAGGACCGTAAACTAATTTAGAAAAATATTTTTCAACGGCAAAGTTTATTTACTGTGTGCTTCGGCTCGGCTCAGCGCACGGTGGTGGATTTGTGTTACAATAATTTGTTTAAATGGAGTTGGAATGAAGTGCGCTTCGGCTCCGCTCAGCGCACGGTGGTGGGTGTGATTGACAATGATTTGTTTAAAATGAAGTGGCAATGAAGTACGCTGAGCGGAGTCGAAGCGGAAAATATCCGCCTTAAAATTTTATCGGAGATAAAATCTTTGCGCCTTAATACATAGAGCATGAAGTTGTTTAAAGTAAAGAGTTTGCTCCTTTAGGAGCAGAATCTGTGTAGAAATAAGAATAAATCCGTCAATCAATCCATAGGATTGATATCTTAAATACGATAAATTTTCTAAAGATAGCGTTCCTACGGAACGCAGAACGCCTTGCGAATATGGTGTCTACACAGATAAAACTCTATAGAGTTTTCTGCCATTTTACTTTAAACAACTTTTATGTTAAAAATCCTGCGTCTTTGCGATTGTAAACAATTTTGGGGAGGGTTATTCAGGATGATGTGTGCTTCGGCTACGCTCAGCACCCGGTATCGGGTTGTATTACAATGACTTGTTTAAAATAGTGTGGCAAAGATGTGCGCTTCGACTCCGCTCAGCGCACGGTGGAGGGTTTGGGTGCAATGATGTGTTTAATAGAATTGCATCACCGTAGGCTTCGACTCCGCTCAGCCCACGGTGATGGGTTGATTGACAATAATCTGTTTAAAATGGGGTGGCAATGATGTACGCCGAGCGAAGCCGAAGCGTACAATGAAGCAGAAAAAAACTTTCATAAAATCTTCGGGAATCCTTCGGCTGTTGTTCGGTAATCCTTCGGAAAAAATCCCATTTTTCCGAAGCCGATCCGAAGAAGACCCGAACATGATCCGAAGAAATGGGTTTTCAAACCGGTCAAAACCGGTCAAAAGCAGTCAAAACCGGTCAGAATTTTTTATGATGGTGGAAAATGGACATTTCTGTGGTAATTTTACTCCGTTCATCAAAAAACATCATTCAAAAACAAGCAAAAAAACAGATTTTCAGAAATTCAGTCAATCAAACAAATCAACCAAAAAGTACGCAGAGCGGAGCCGAAGCGTACGGTTGCCTTAGAAATATCTTCATTAAAATTTTATCGGAGATAAAATCTTTGCGCCCTAAACAGATAGAGCGTGTTAAAAAATATTGCGTCCTTGGTGGGTTTAAACAATTTTGGGAATGGTTAATTCAGGATGATTTGCGCTTCGACTCCGCTCAGCGTACAGTGGCGGGTGTGATTGACAATGATCTGTTTAAAATGGGATGGCAATGATGTGCGCTTCGCCTCCGCTCAGCCCACGGTGGCGGTTGGGTTTACAATGATTTGTTTAAAATTTTATAAAAAAAATAAATTTAAATCTGTTGCGCTTACATTACGTAAGTTCATTCACTTAAAAAAATAAAAATAACTATATTTATAAAAAACATGGAAAAAGTAAAAAGACGATGAGTGAACTGGTTAAATTCAAATTTTACGAAACGGCGCTTCAGGCGAACCGAGATAAACAGATTTTGGCGGAAAGTGGCATCAACAGTTTTATCGCTAATGAACAGCTAATCCAGTCGGACTGGCTGCTTTCTCAGGCGGTTGGCGGAATTCAGCTTCAGGTTTTTGAAGTGGATCTTGAAAAAGCCAATCAGGCATTGAAAGATTACAAGGAAAACGAAGAATTTTGTCTGGAGGTGGAACACACCATTGCAGATCCTGAATTTGATTTCGTTTGTCCGAAATGTGGTTCTAATCATATTTACAGGGACGACAGCGCAACGAGTTTTTTCGGAATTTCGATTTTAACGAGCCATAAATTTGTCTGTTATTATTGCGGGAATGAGTTTACGCATTAATGCTTTTAGAAATTTTTTTAACGCAATGACCGCAATGTCTTTTTGAAAGTATTGTGGATATTTTTCGTTCACAAAGGCGTTCTACTCAGCAAATGACAGTATCTTTGTTCTCCTTATTTGTACGACAAGATAATGTTGAAAAAGCCGTTACAATTCCCCTCCTTTGGAGGGGTGTCAAAAATTCAAATGAATTTTTGACGGGGTGGTCTTTTATTATGGTTGATAAGTGATGATTGATGATTGATGATTGAAAGATACTGCGAAAAGCAAGAAATCAATAAAAAAAGAAAACAATAAAATATTGTGTATATTTTCCTTTCCTAAAGGCGTTTCACTCAGCAAATGGCAGTATCTTTGTCATTGTTATTATATCATAAGGATAATATTGAAAAAACCGTAACAATTCCCCTCCTTTGGAGGGGTGGCAAAAATTCAAATGAATTTTTGACGGGGTGGTCTTTAATTATGATTGATAATTGATAATTGATAAGTGATAATTGATGATTTATAATCGATGAGGAATGAATTTTCTTTTACAAATAAAATATTATATATTGGAAAGTTCATGATTAACTCGTAGAAATTAACCGTTTCCTTCTCATAGCCTCGATTGCAGCGGCATCCTTTTGTGAAGCGAAGCGGAACAAAAGATACAGCGGAAAGCGGGAAAAAGCTCCTAAAAAAAAGAAAGGAAGATGGAGGATGGAAGTTTACGATCGTTGAAAATAAAAATTTATTAAATAATGTGAGACTGAGGTTGCTTCGTCGCATTCGATTCTCGCAAAGACAAAATAAAAGAGTATGAAAATAATCTGTATAGGAAGAAATTACAGCGAACACGCAAAAGAACTGGGCAACGAAATCCCGGAAAGACCGGTTATTTTTATGAAGCCGGATACAGCGGTTTTGAAGGGAAATGATTTTTACATTCCCGAGTTTTCAGAGGATGTACATTACGAACTGGAAGTTGTTGTGAAAATATCAAAAGGCGGAAAATACATCCAGAAAGAAACAGCACACAAACATTATGAGGAAATTGGGCTGGGAATTGATTTTACGGCAAGAGATCTTCAGAGTGAGCTGAAATCCAAAGGACTGCCCTGGGAACTGGCGAAAGGTTTTGACGGTTCTGCTGTAGTGGGAAATTTCTTTAAAAAAGAAAATTTCAATCTGGAATCGCTGAATTTTTCTTTACTGAAGAACAAGGAAAAGGTACAGGAAGGGAATACGAAAGACATGATGTTCACCATTGATGATATTATTGCTTTTGTATCGCAGTATTTTACTTTAAGAGTAGGAGATCTTATTTTCACCGGAACTCCGAAAGGGGTAGGTAAAGTGGAAGAAAATGATATTCTGGAAGCTTATCTGGAAGAAGAAAAAGTTCTTGACATCCGAATATTATAAGTAATTTAACATAATTTCTGGCATAATTTTCCTATCTTTAGTAAACAAAATTAAAGGTTATGGTAAATATTGTATTACCCGTAGATTTTGGGGACAAAACAGAACAGCTTCTGGAAGGAGCAGTAAAATTTGCTAAGCAGGTTAACGGCAGAATTTATATCATTCACGTTGCGCCATCGGATATTGGCTTTGCCATAGGAGATATGGGATTTCAGTATTTTCCGGAAGTTGAGGAAAACGAGATCCGGGAAGAGCTTGTTCAGCTGAACAAGATTCAGCAGAGAATTCTGGCTCATGATGTAGACTGCGAACATATTCTTAAACAGGGAATCGCCAAAGATATTATTCTGGAACATGCAGAAGATAAAAAAGCAGATTTTATCGTGATGGGATCACACGGAAGAAGCGGGATTTATGATGTTTTCGTGGGAAGCTTAACAAAAGGGATCACAAAGGATTCTAAAGTTCCTGTTCTGGTTCTTCCGATACATGACTAAAGAGTAATTTTAACCGTTAAATAAAGGTTTAATAGTCAAAAATAGTTGGTAAAATTCTTCGTATTGCCGATTGTTACTGATGATTTAGAAAGTTTATTGAACTTTGTTTCAATAAACTTTTTTTATGGCTGAAAATTCAAAAAAAATCGTTGTTGGAGTTGCAAAAGTCTGGATGTGATTTCTTGGGGGAAGCAAAATGGTAAGCGTCGTTTTAAATGTAAAAATTGCGGCATTTATTTTACCTCAGAGAATAAATCTATTAGCCTAAAAAACAAAGAAATTTGGTTCAAGAAATGGATTGTCGGAAAACAGACTTATGAGCAGATTTCAGCAGAATCGGGATATTCCGTGAGTACTCTTCAGCGGTATTTTAACGTGATGCTTAGTAAAGCTCCAAAACTCAGTTACAGCCAGAACAAGGAAGTTTATTTACTCATCGACGGTACCTATTTTTCTAATGAAATCTGTCTGGTTGTTTATAGAGACAGTGTTTTTAAACAAACCCAGCTTTACAGAATTACGGACGGAGAGCATTATGAAGAACTCAAAGAGGATTTG
>NZ_JBBCWG010000015.1:0-102187 GCF_037146035.1 Chryseobacterium sp. MMO-72 | reverse complement strand
ATGTTGTTACTTTTTTCTCAAAAAAATTTTAATTGTTTTAAAAATTTTTTTACTTTCTCTCCTTCGGCCCTTCCCTTTTTTGGCGGTTTGTTGCGGCCTTTTTTGGGGTTGGGGGGGGCCCCCCCCCCCCCCCCCCAAAACCCTATAAATCATAAAACAGGATGTCTTTCAAACTCTTTATTCCTGTCAAAAAGATAACGATATGTCGCTAATTTTCGGGTAATTGTGGTGTCAAGATTTTCGGCAATCTTAATCATTTTAGGATTGAAATCTCCGATCCACTGCATTTCTATGATTTTAAAATCCGTATGTTTTCTCAAATGCTGTGTTCCTTCCCAGATCATGTAGCCTTCAAGACCTTTCTTTTGCCATTCCGGAACAACGCCGAAAACGAGACCGACCATTTTTTCGTTCTTCTTAAACTGTTTGATCCAGAGAAACTTCAGCTTTTCCCAAATCCCGAATTTCCCGTTCAGATATTTAAACCACTGATTCGTATCCGGAAGATTCATCCACATCGCGATCGGTTTTTCGTTTTCGTAAACAAACCATGAAATATGTTCATTGATGATCGGTTTCATCATTTTGAACATTTTCAGAACTTTAGATTCCTGCATGCATTTTCCTTCGCCGTGTGCAGCCCACGCTTTATTATAAATTTCTGTAAAATCTTTGGCGAATTTCTCCAGATTATTTTTCGTCATGGGTTTTGCGGAAAGATCGGGATTTTTACTGTGTTTGGCGTGCATTACCGTAAAAAGTCTCGAAACTTCGGCGAAAATAGGTCTTGAAAAACAAAGCTGCTCAAAATAAATTTTAAATCCGTAGTTTTCAAAAAGCTCTTTGTAATAAGGGAAATTGTAATTCATTCCATATAAAGGTTCGATAAAACCTTCAATTACCAATCCCCAGAATTTGTCACGCTCCCCGAAATTAATCGGTCCGTCCATTGCTTCCATTCCCCTTTCCTGAAGCCAGCTTTTGCAGTGATCAAAAATAAAATTTGCAGTTTCCTGATCGTTTACACAGTCGAAAAATCCGATTCCGCCAGTTGGCTGTTTTTGCTGATAGCTTTCGTTGATAAAAACCGCAACTTTGCCTACGGTTTTATTTTCTTTATTTTTAAACAAAAATCTTGCGCATTCCCCGTTTTTAAAAAACCTGTTTTTCTGAGGATTAAAAACATCTTCAATATCAATATTTCTGGGTCTTATATAGTTTTTGTCTTTTCGATAAAGCCTTGCCGGAAATTCTAAAAATTCCTTCCTCTGGGATTCGTTTTGTACTTCTTCAGCAATAATCATGATGTAAAATGATAGTAGGCGCGAAAGATAATGTTTTTCGCCCAAATTAAATATGACGAACAGATTTTATCCGTATTTTTGTGCAAATTAAATAAAAATGGTTGATTTTACGGATAACGACGATGATATTTTCACAGGAAAAGAACATACGCCTATAAGGGAAGATGCTTTTGATAAATCACCGGAAGAAAAAATAGAAAAAATTACCGAACTGTTTGGGGAGATCATGGAAACGCTGGGTTTAGACATGACCGACGATTCTCTGAAAGACTCTCCGAAACGTGTTGCTAAAATGTACGTGAATGAAATTTTCGGGGGGCTTCTTCCTGAAAACAAACCGGGAATTTCCACATTTTCAAATAAATACAAATACCGCCAGATGTTGGTGGAAAAAGACATCACTGTTTATTCATTTTGTGAACATCACTTCTTGCCGATTATCGGAAGAGCACACGTTGCTTACATTTCGAATGGTGAAGTAATCGGTCTTTCAAAAATCAACAGAATTGTGGATTATTACGCAAAAAGACCGCAGGTTCAGGAAAGGCTTACCATGCAGATTGTGAATGCTTTAAAAGAAGCTTTAGGAACAAAAGACGTTGCCTGTATTATTGATGCAAAACACCTTTGCGTTAATTGCAGAGGAATAAAAGATACTGCAAGTTCTACCATTACCGCAGAATTAAGCGGAATTTTCAGAACAAATCCTATCACAAGACAGGAGTTCCTGCACTATGTGGGAAGCCATGCGAAATTGGATTAAATGAAAAATTGTACTATTTTTAACAATGTTAAATGATATTAAATATGAACTCCAATATATCCTTTCAGGAAAGAGCGAAGTTAAGTATGGAAATACTATCCAAACAATCGCCGGTTACCTTAGAAGAAGCCAAGAAACAGGCAGGCTGGCTTCAAAAGAAAAGTATTTCAAAAGAAAAGAAACATTAGAGTTAATCGATTGGATTAATTCTAATAACTTTTGGTATAATACGATAGATTTTAATCTGTTCGTATCAGAAGGAGCGGAACAAAAAGTATATTTGAAAGATGATAGTTTTGTTTTAAAGCTGAATGATTCTATTTACTATGAATCATGGTTGGATTACTTTCATAATCTTCTTTTAAATAATTATTTTTTTCCGGATACAGCATATGAATTAATTGGATTCTATTTGAATTCAGACAGTTTATATGCAGTTGTTAAACAAAGATTTGTTAAATTAGATCAGTTAACCGATCTCAGAGAAGTTAAAAGTTTTCTTGGTAATAATGGATTTGAAAATATAAGAAACAATGATTATTATAACTCTTCCTTAGGAATTATTCTGGAAGATCTCCATGACGAAAATGTCATTACACAAAAAGGAATGTTATATTTTATTGATACCGTTTTTTATATTAAACCTGAAATTTTCTGGAAGTAAATTATAATGATAAAATTTAAAAAAGTTTCATACAAGATATTCGTAACAACCATTATTTGTTGTTGCTGTAACTTCTGCTGTTAAAAGATGAAAATCTTTTAATCAATAAAACTTTACTAAATTTAAAATCATTAAATCAAATTAAAAAAATGCAACTAAAAATATACAACTCGCTTGCGGGAGAAAAAGAAATATTCAAGCCGATTTTAGAAGGAAATGTAGGAATGTACGTCTGCGGACCAACCGTTTACAGCAATGTACACTTGGGAAATGTAAGAACTTTCCTTTCTTTCGATTTTATCTACAGAAGTTTGATGCATTTGGGCTATAAAGTTCGTTATGTAAGAAACATTACCGATGCAGGTCACCTTACTGACGACGGCGACGTGAATAACGACAGATTCGTTAAACAGACTCGTCTCGAAAAGTTAGAACCAATGGAAATCGTACAGAAGTATACAGTCGATTTTCATAAAGTGTTGGATATGTTTAATTTACTTCCTCCGAATATTGAACCGACTGCAACAGGACATATCGTGGAACAGATCGAACTTACTCAGAAATTAATAGAAAGAGGATTCGCTTACGAAAGCAACGGTTCTGTGTATTTCGATGTCTTGGAATACAACAGGAGAGGCTTGAATTATGGTGAACTTTCAAAAAGAAATATAGAAGAACTTTTTGCCAATACCCGTGATCTTGACGGACAGGGTGAAAAGAAAAATCCGCAGGATTTTGCATTGTGGAAAAAAGCTTCTCCGGCACACATCATGAGATGGAATTCGCCTTGGGGAGAAGGTTTTCCGGGATGGCATCTGGAATGTACTGCGATGAGTACAAAATATTTGGGAGAAACTTTCGATATTCACGGAGGCGGAATGGATCTGAAATTCCCACACCACGAATGTGAAATCGCACAGGGAAAAGCGTGCAATGATGCTTCTCCTGTAAATTACTGGATGCACGCCAATATGTTGACGATGAATTCTCAGCGTATGAGCAAATCCACCGGAAATTATATTTTGCCGATGCAGTTGGTGACAGGAGAAAACGATTTCTTCGAAAAACCTTTCCATCCTTCCATCGTTCGTTTCTGCTTTTTGCAGGCACATTACAGAAGTGTTTTAGATATTTCAAATGATGCCATGATTGCGAGTGAAAAAGGATACACGAGATTGATGGAAGCCATTAAAGTGTTGAACAGCATCACTCCGAATGATGAAAAACAATCCGGTTTCAGTCTTGAAGAGTGGAAGAATAAAGCCTATGATGCATTAACGGACGATTTCAATTCTCCGGTTTTAATTGCGCACTTATTTGAAGCGGTAAAATATATCTTTGCTTTAAATGATGGGAAGGAAACTGTTTCAACGAAGGATTTAGATGATTTAAAATCTACTTTAAATGCTTTGGTTTTCGACGTTTTGGGACTTCAGACGATTGAGGAAAACAATAATGAAAAACTGGATCAGACCCTGAAAGTTTTAATCGAGTTGAGAAATCAGGCAAGAAAATCAAAAAATTTCGAACTTTCTGATCAGATTCGCGATAAGCTTCTTGCAGAAGGTATCGAACTGAAAGACGGGAGAGACGGAACTTCTTATGTTTTGAATTAGAATAAAGCTTTACGGCTTTTAATATATCTCCCGCAGATTGTACAGATTACGCAGATTTTTTACAGAATCATTCGCCAAATCTGAAAAATCTGCGGGAGTTTTTTTATACATGATACTATCATTTCGACAAGGGAGAAATCTATAAAATATAATCATAGAAATGCTTTCAGCATGAAAAACTTTGTGAATAATTTTGTTGAGTCAAACGCCTTCGCGAACGAAAAATATGATCAGACATTTCAAAAAAACTTGCGACTTTGTGTTAAAAACTAATTCTTAAACCTAAATCTCAATCTTAATTTTTTTTTCATATTCAATCCAAAAATTACGTAACTTAGTCATAATAAAATGATTAAAAATTTAAATGAATAGACTATGAAAAAACATTTATTCCCTTTATTCCTGTTGTTGATGGGCGCAAACGCTTCGGCGCAGCAGGATTTTTTTGCTTTGGTCGGGAAAGATACTCAGAGTATTGTTTTCAATGATTTCCGTGCCATCGACGGAACAAGCGGAACTTCCGGAGAACAGATTTTCACTGCAGATTCTTCATCAAAGGTTTTCTCACAAAGCAGAAACGGCGCTGTAACCGAGGACAAGAATACCTACAATAATCCGCAGGCTGTAAATATGGCAACACTGGCTTATGATTCTTACAATAGTAATCTGATCTATATGCCAATGTTTTCTTCCAATATTTATGTTTTAAATGCCAAAACGAAAGAAATTACTTTGGTAGAAAACAGTGTTGCAAGAGTTACTTCGTGTGACATCAATTCTCATGTAACGAGAATGACAATAGGTTATGACGGAAATATTTACGCGATCAACAATTCCGGAACACAGTTTTTGCAGATCAGCAGAAAAGGAAATCAATATGTGGTTAACGATTTGGGGATCATTAAAGATGATGCTTCCAACGGAAAAAATTCTTTCACCACCATTGAAACAGGTTTCGGAGGGGATATGATTGCGGATGCAGAAAATAATTTCTATGTTTTTTCGGCTTCGGGAAATGTTTTCAAACTTTCTCCAAAGGAAATGAAGGCTAAATTCATAGGAAAAATTGCCGGAATTCCTGAAAATTATTCAGTAAACGGATCTGCCGTAAATTCAAAAGGAAAAGTAGTGATTGCAAGTGCAAAAGGTGCTCCTCTTTATGAAGTGGATCTAGCCACTTTACAGGCAAAACCGCTTGGAGGAGAACAGAATCTGCATATTTATGATTTGGCAAGTAAATATTTTGCTAATGATAAAGCCGTTTCTAATAATGCTTATGCCAATCTGGATATTTATCCGACAAGAGTGGATGAAAAGTATATTAATGTGAATGTAAATGACAAAGCCGTAAAAGGAAACATTACACTGAATGTTTTCGATTTGTCAGGAAAAAATGTAATGAAGCAGAATTTATCTGTAAAAGACGGTTCTTTAAATCAACAGGTATATCTTAAAAATCTAATCAGCGGAGCTTATCTGGTAAACATTACCGACGAATCCGGAAAAGTATTATTAAACAAGAAAATTTTAGTAACAGAATAATCTTTAACTTTGTGTAAAGCTTAGAAACCTTTTCAGACATTTTGAAAAGGTTTTTTTAATGAATATTTGATATTCAATAAGTTTTATTTTTCAGGATTATAATGTATTTTTATAAAAAAATATAAATGAAGCTATACTTTAATGTAGGTTACAGTACAAAAGTTGGAGAAAATCTGCAATTGATGATCAAAGACGAAGGCTCTGTACATCAGACTCATGCTATGTTTTACGGAGAAAACGGATTTTGGAAGTGTGAGGTGGATTATTTTTCCAAAACCATATCATACCACTATCAGCTTGTTGATGAAAGAGGAAATATTCTTCGCAAGGAATTTGTTCCGCATCATCTTACTTTTCCGCACAATTACAAGGAATTTGTAATTTTTGATGAATGGAATAATAAAAATTTCCCTGAAAACTATCTCAATAATAAAATTCTCTACAACAAACTGAACACCTTCAAGCCGGAAAAAGTTTCTGTGCTGAAAAAGCATACTCATGTATTCAGAATAGAGGCTCCGATTTATAATCCGGACTGGAAGATTGTTGTATTCGGAAGTACGGCTTCATTAGGAAACTGGAGTTACGAAAAAGTGATTCATTTGTCTCAGACTGATTTCGGAATTTGGGAAACTTCTCTGGAAATTCCCGAAAACGAAGTTATTCAATATAAGTATTGTCTTTACGATACAGCTAAAGATAAAGTGATCGATGTGGAAACCGGCGAAAACAGATTTGCATTACCAAATCATTCGAAAGACGTTTTACAGATTGTTTCAGATCATTATTTTAAGTTCAAACTGTATCAGATGTATCACGATGCAGGAGTTGCGGTTCCTGTTTTCTCTCTGAGAACGGAAGACGGTTTCGGTGTTGGTGAATTTTCTGACATGAAAAAACTGGCAGACTGGGCAAAGGAAACTAATCTCGGAATTATCCAGATTCTGCCGATCAACGATACAACGGCAAATTATTCATGGACAGATTCTTATCCTTATGCTGCAGTTTCTGTGTATGCGCTTCATCCGCAGTATATTTCCCTTGAAAATCTCGATTTTGCGTTACCGGAAGATTTAATTGAAGATTATCAGGCTGAAAAGTCAGAACTAAATTCATTAGAATTAATCGACTACGAAAAGATGATTTCCGGGAAATGGAAATATCTGACCGCTGTTTTCAATGAAGATAAAGAAAAAATATACAAAGACAGAAACTTTAAGAAATTCATAAAAGATAACGAAAGCTGGCTTCTTCCTTATGCCGCGTTCTGTGTATTGAGAGATAAATACAAAACTCCGAATTTCAACGAATGGAAAACGCATAAAAAATACATTGCAGGAAAGGTTTCTGCATTTTTCTCTGCAAAAAGTAAAGATTATGATGCTTCTATGCTTCATGCATGGGTTCAGTATCAGCTTCATAAGCAATTAAAGGACGCGATTGATTATACGCATAACCTTGGAATTTCCGTGAAAGGAGATCTGCCGATCGGAATCTACAGACATTCTGTGGAAGCTTGGACAGAACCTGAACTTTTCGGAATGGATTTTCAGGCAGGAGCACCGCCGGATCAGTTCACAGAATTGGGGCAGAACTGGGAATTCCCTACCTACAATTGGGAAGCCATGAAAGCTGATGATTACAAGTGGTGGAAAAACAGGTTCAAAGCACTGGAACAGTATTTTGATGCGATGAGAATCGATCATATTTTAGGGTTTTTCAGAATCTGGAGAATGCCGGTTTCTGCAACTCAGGGTATTTTAGGATATTTTTATCCTGCTGTTCCCATTACGCTGGAAGAATTCAATGCGAGACATATTCCTTTTAATTTCGACAGATACTGCAAACCTTTTATTAATGATCAGATTCTCTGGAAATATTTAGGCGAAAACAGCGGAAAAGCACTTGAGTTTATCAATAATAACCAGAACGGAACCTATTCATTTAAAGAAGAATTCAATACACAGCGCAAATTAGCTGACTTTTTTAAGAAAAATCCACGAGGTCCGATTGAAGATCAGTTGATTTCTCTTTGTGCCAATGTTTTATTTTTAATTGAAGAACGAAACGGGCAGGTTGTTTATCATCCTAGATTTAATGTGTACAACACAGAATCTTATAAATATCTTTCGGATTGGGAGAAAAAATCCATCTATGACCTTTATCACGATTATTTCTTCAAAAGACAGGATCATCTCTGGTATGAAAAAGCAATGGAAAAACTTCCGATGATTCTTAATGCTACAGAAATGCTGATCTGCGGAGAAGATTTAGGTCTTGTTCCGGACTGTGTTCCTGTTGTGATGGATGAACTCGCGATTATAGCTTTAAAAGTTCAGAGAATGCCTTCGGATAATATTCCTTTTTATAATCCAAAAGATGCAGGTTATCTGAATGTTGTAACGGCTTCCTCACACGACAGTTCGACTTTGAGACAGTGGTGGAAAGAAGATCCGGCGCTTACGCAAAAGTATTTCAATCAGCAGTTGGTACAGTATGGAAAAGCTCCGGAAGAACTGGATCCTCATTTAGCTGAAATTATAATGAAACAGCATCTTTATAATGACTCAATGTTAGCAATTTTCCCGATTCAGGAGTTTTTAGCAACGGATAAAAATCTTAGCAATCCTAAAATGGATAATGAAAGAATCAACAATCCCGCAGTTTTTCCACATTACTGGAGATACAGGATGCATCTTAATCTGGAAGACCTGAAAGAGCAGAAAGATTTTAACCAAAAAATAGCTTATTGGATTAAAGATAGTGGAAGAATATAAATTTAACATTTGATTATCAATTGGTTAATAATAAATTAAAAGAAGTTGGATCGGAAGATTTAACTTCTTTTTTTTATTTATATCCAAAAGATAGAAGTAGAAATTCGACTATATTAACCAATTAACGACTATAGAAATGAAAAAAATATTAATCAGTTTTGCTTTGGGTATGGCGACTTTATCGTTTGCTCAGCAGTATCCGAATAATGGTTGGGAAGATGACGGCTATTATCAGAATGACGGAGGATATTACAGTGATGAAGACGATCAGAATTATTTCCCGGACGATTATTACTACAATTATCCGCAGGATTATTATCCACAGGATTATTACCAGACCAATTACAATGATTACAGGAACAGCATTATAAGCATCAACTGGAATGGCTTTTTTGCCCAAAACAGGCTGAATCGTTGGCAGATAGACCAGATCTTAAGACTGAATAATCTGTATGTAAGTTTCTCCACATGGAATAATTTCTACAGATACAATCCGGACAGATGGTATTATGACAGATTCTATGCATTGGAAAGAATTATGGGACCAAGAGTTTTTGTTGTATTCCAGAATAATTATTACAGAGGATACAGTCCTGTAGTATATTTCCAGAATTACCGAAGAACGCATTATGCAGGGATTTGCAGACCGATGCCGCGCTACAGAAATGTAAATATCAATATTTACAGAGTAGACAGAACCAGATTCCGTAGCTATGATAATCCTACTTTTAATATCGTAAGAGGAAGCGACAGACCTAATAATGGTTTCCGTGGCGGTGTAAGAGATGGAAATAACGGAGGTTTCCGCAATCAGGCAGAAAACAGAAGCAACAGTCCGTTTTTCAGAAACGAGAATGAAGTACGAAATAATGGAGGTTTCCGTGGAGGGAATGAAATAGGTTCTGCTAGGGGCAATGGCGGTTTCAGAAACGAGCGAACCGAAAACAGCGGAACGAGAGGCGGAGGTTTCAGAGGCGGAGAAGTAAGAAGAGAAGAAGCTCCGAGAATTGAAAATAATGGAGGCGGTTTCAGAAACAACGGAGGATTCAGAGGAAACGAAAATTCAGCTCCC
Source organism: Chryseobacterium sp. MMO-72 (assembly GCF_037146035.1). Taxonomy (NCBI): domain Bacteria; kingdom Pseudomonadati; phylum Bacteroidota; class Flavobacteriia; order Flavobacteriales; family Weeksellaceae; genus Chryseobacterium; species Chryseobacterium sp. MMO-72. The sequence goes on along the minus strand of NZ_JBBCWG010000015.1, from coordinate 92,449 downwards.
AGAGAACAGAACAGAGGGGGAGGAGAAAGCAGAGGAAATGGCGGATTCCGAACCGGATTTGCAAGAAATTAATTTTCATATATTATATTTAAGTGGTGTGAGGGCTGATTTTTATGATCTGCTCTTTTTTATTTTTATCATTAAAAAATTAATGTTAAAATTTAACATTTTTTATGAGGTTTGTGTTTTAACTTTCATTTTAACTAATAATCAAAAAAGATGTATAACAATTAATTAAAGATTTAAAAAAATGAAAAAGTTAGTTTTAGCAATAGCATTTATCGGAATGGGAAGTTTTGCAATGGCACAACAGATAACTCCTGAACCACAGGACAGACAGGCTAAAAGAGCTGAAATGAAAGAAAGATTTCAGCAGAGAGAGCAGGAGCATATGGCGCAGATGCAGAAAGATTTAAACTTAAATCAGGCTCAGGTAGATAAAATCAAGGCACTTCACGAAAAAAGAAAAGCCGAAATGAAAGCTGATTTTGAAAAAAATAAAGATCAGAGACAGGCTAAAATGGAAGAAATGAAGGCAAAAAGAGCACAGATGGATGCCGACATGAAACAGATTCTTACTCCTCAGCAATATGATAAATGGCAGGCGGACAGAAAAGCAAAAATGGAAGAGAGAAAAGTGGCAATGAAAGAAAGAGGAATGAAGGGCGGAAGAATGCACAAACCAATGAACACGGCTGCTCCAGATGCGAATTAAGTAGTTTATAATTTTGATTTTTTAATGTGTAGGAGGACGGGATTTATTCCGTCCTTTTTTATTAATTTCTGCTAAAACTTTTGATTTCGGGGTTTTATTCCCTAATTTTGACTGAAAATTTAGGACTTATGGTTAGCGAAAAAATTGCAAAATTAATTAACGAACAAATAGCTCACGAACAGTACGCTGCACAATATTATCTTTCTATGTCTGCATGGTTTTCCGGTAAGGATCTTGACGGGATTGCCAATTATTTCCGTGTACAGAGCAAAGAAGAATTAATGCATGCCGACAAAATGTTCGATTATTTAAATGACGTAGGTGGAGAAATTATTATCGGAGAAATCGCAAAGCCACCCCACGAATTTGCAGGCGCAATCGATATTTTTGAAAAAGCACTGGAACATGAGAAAAAAGTAACAAGAAGCATCTTCAATATTGTGAAAAATGCAAATGACGAGGGCGATTTTGCTACGACTTCTTTCCTGCAGTGGTTCATCAACGAGCAGGTAGAAGAAGAAGCAAGCGCTTCTCAGTTGGTTACCAAAATCAAAATGGTAAGCGATAATCCATCCGCTTTATATCTTTTTGATCAGGAATTGGCGCAGAGAGTTTTCGCACCGGATACAACAGCTTAATTCTGTATTTAAATAATAATAAGTTTCGGGGGCCCTTTTGGGCCCCCCGAAACCTGTTTTAAAAGTAATTTTCCCAAAACCAGCCGGAAGAAGGAATTTCTTACAGTATATTTCTATTCCGGGCTTTTTGAGAAGGACATTTTTATCTTCCAGTTGACCGAAATTTCAATAAGAATAATCCAAAAATAAACATGATATTTTCTGATCCAATTTATCATTACAAATAAATAAGCTGCGTTTTCAAAACCTTTTTTCCCAGTTTTTCCAGAATATTTTTATAATGGACAATTTGTCTGTCATTTTTCTCAGATTCTTCACCGGTTTTAAAATCTACAATAACGTAACCTTCGGAGTTTTTTAAAATTCTGTCGGGACGATACACACTGCTTTCGCCGTTTTCGGAAATCATGATGTCTTTTTCATTGATAACCTGCCATTTTTCATCAAAAAATTCAGCATTATTCTCTATGATTTCTTTTAAATTTTTCTCGATTTTGGCACTTTCTTCGAGGGTTATATGACCATCGAGGACGTAGCATTCCAGAACTTTTCTGATGTCTTTTGCCGTGTTAATCTGCGAGAGTAATTCATGGACGAAAAGCCCGATTCTTACTTTTTCAACCCTTACCTGATAGTTTTTTGACGGAGTGGCAATCTTAATTGATGTATTTTTTTCGTTGATATTTTTTAAATTCTGAATATCTTTTGTTTCGAAATGGGAGGTTTTATTCCTTGAATGTTTTTTCAGCATCTCCGGATTTACTTCATACAAATCAAATTCATCCAGATTTTCCGGATTCTTAGATTGTAAAAACTCCAGCAATTCCAGATTGTTAGACGTTTTATTCGCTTTTTGGATATAAAAGTACAATTGTTCTACAGGTCGTGTTGTCGCAACGTACTGCAGACACAGCCTGTCTACAAAGTTTTTGTAAGAATTCTGAAGATTGAAATATTGGATTTCCTCATCATACACCTCAAGATTTTTACTGAACTGATTAATATTCACAGACTTTAAAGCACTGTCATTGCTCGTTTCAAACCAATTGGTGAACTCAGCATCACGGTTTTTATTGATCATAGGGATAAAAACAATCGGGAACTCCAACCCTTTTGCTTTGTGGATCGTCATAATCTGAATTGCATCAATATTTTCCGAAGCCTGAATGGTATACGCCGAAGCTTCTTCATCCCAATATTTCAGAAATTCTTTCGTACTCGCTCCTGCATTTTGTGTGAAATTGAAAAGCATTTCGAGAAAGTTCAGCAGGAAATCAGTCTCTTTATTTTCAACAGAAAATTCATTAATGTAATATTCAACAAAATTGTACAGATTGAATCTTGGGAAATTGTCCTGCTTAATTTTCAGAGCATATTTTTCCTGAATAAAATGGACGGTCTCTTCATGCGTTTCAAATCCTAAAATTTCCTTCATCTCCAAAGTGAAATCTTTCATTTGAATTCTTCCCAGTTTATTCAGGTAATACATCATCATGATCAGATTCGGCTTATTCTTAGGATTGCTTTCCCATCGCAGAAATTCAACAACGGCTTTAAGCGTGTTGGATAATTCTAAGGTAAGACCTTTATCGGAAATCGTCTTAATATTCGTTTCTTCTCCTTTGTAATTTACCTTCAGATTTCCCAGTTTTTGAGAATAACTGAAAATATCAAAATTTCCGCGACAAAGAATGGTAATGTCTGAAAATTTAAAGCCGTTATCCAGAATCTCCTGAATGTCTTTCCTCATGCTTTCAGACGTATCGTTGTAAAAATCTTCATTGGTGAGATTTTCAATCAGATTTACTTTTACACGGCCTTCGATGGAAGATTTCGGATTTTGTTCGGCATCAGTTCCGAAAATATTTTTATGCTCTTCTGCTAAAGATTCAGAATGAAATTTATACAGTTCGTTATTAAAGTGAACAATATTTTTTGCACTTCGCCAATTATCTTTTAAAACCAGCAAATCTGCCTGTTTTGGAGAAAATTCCTTTTTGTTGATGATATCGAGCATCAGTTTACTTTCCCCCCCACGAAAACGGTAAATACTCTGTTTAGGGTCTCCAACCAACGTAAAAGAAGTATTTTCTGATGAAATGGCATGATCTCTCAAAGGAAGGAAATTCTGCCACTGCAATTCTGAAGTATCCTGAAATTCATCAAAGAAATAATGCTGAAACTGTGAACCCACTTTTTCATAAATAAATGCCGAAGGCTCATTCCGAAGGTTTTCGTTAATTAAAATATTAAATTTAGAAAGCAAAACAAGGTCGTTTTCTTCCTCAATTTTCTTCAGCTCATCCTGAATGTCTTTATTTACCTTCAAAGGTAAAAGTGCTGATAAAATTTTCTCTTTTTTCTGGGTTTCTATGTACAGCCGAATAAGCTGCATTCTGTAATCCAGTAATTGATCAAGAATTTCAAGAATTTCAGCTTCCTTGTTTTTTGATTTTGCCGAAGCTCCTTTTCGGTAGTTATTCACAACAGATTCTTCCGCAGTCGTAGGAAAAGGAAAACCCGGTCTTTTCTGATGATAAAAGTCTAATACTTTCGTGAAAAAGCCTCCGATTCCGTTTTTTCCCTGGGCGAAATCTTCAATTTCAATATTCCTAGACCTGAATAATTCGATGGATCGTGTAGCGAGTTCAACCGCCTGTTTTTTGTTTTGGGCAATTTCTTTTCGGAGTGTATCTTTGATGTTCTCGTAATTCGTGCTGTCGAAATCCTTATTGTTTTTAAGATGCTCGTAATGAATATCTTTCACAAATTCTTTTGCCGAACCGTAAAGACTTTTGTTCAGGTTTATTCTTTCGTTATTTTCGAGACTGTAATCCACATAATCCATGAAAGAGTTGGAGATCACTTCGTTTTCACCAATCTGATCGAGCATTTTATCAACTGCTTCAATCAGAAAAGGTTCCGCTTCAATTTCCAGATTGAAATTTTTGGCGAGTCCCAGTTCATAAGAAAAACTTCTCACCAGTCGCGAATTAAAACGGTCGATCGTTCCGATATTTAAAGTAGAATAATTATGAAGTACATAGTCGAGCATTTTTTTGGCGCGGTGATGCAGTTCATCAATCGTTATTTTCAGACCTTCTTCCTCAAATGCCTTCTGAATATTTTTTAAATCCGGATTTTCAGCAAAATTATCGTTGGAAAAATTTCCAAGCCACGTCAGAATTCTTTCCTTCATCTCATTGGCTGCCTTGTTGGTAAAGGTTAATGCCAGAATATTCCTGATCGACTGCTGCTGATTAGGATACCGAAGACAGATCATTAAAAGCCTCTGCACCAGAACATAGGTTTTCCCCGAACCTGCCGAAGCATTAATTACCGTGTAAGAATTTTGCATTTTTAGTGGAATTCAAAGTGCAAGTTAGCTAATTTTTAAGTGAAATTTTAACAATTTTCTGCTGCTATTTAACAGTTTTAAAAATAAAATTCTAAAAGAAATCCTAAAACACGTTAACTGTGGTTAAACTTATGGTTTAATTTAAAAATAACTTTAGTTTTGCTTTATAAAAAATAACCTGTGAAAATATAACTATTCTTTGTATTAGCTTCTCTTTTTTTCATCAACAGCCACGCTCAGAATTATATTTTCGGGAAAGTAACTTCCGAAGATAATAATGAGATGCCGGAAGTAACGGTAATTAACATCCGGACAGATGAAAGGGTTCTTACGAATCGTGATGGTCATTTCATGATTTCGGGAAGAGCGGGAGACGAACTTCGTTTTATAAAAGCCGGCTACGAGCGTACAAACCGTAAAATTACACAGGAAAATATTACGGCTCCGGTGAATGCAACAATGATAAGAGCGGCGGAACTTATTGCAGAAGTTGAAATTAAGAAAAATATCACCGGAGATATTAAGATCGATGCTAAAAATCTTAATCCGCCGAGAAAAGTTGAAAAACTGAAGAATGATCTGGCAAAATATATGTCTCAAAAGTCTGCTCCGGGAGTTTTGGCGGCCAGACCGGGAGAATTTGTGCAGCCCGTAACCAGAGGAATTTACAGCTTCGGAAAAATTAAAGACAAATGGGATGATGTGGATCTGATGAATTATCTGCAAAATTCTTTAGGAAATACCTTCTTTGAGGAGCTTCAGATTTCCAAACCGCAGATTCAGCATTTTATTCTCTATATTTTAAGAACAGGTTTTGAAAGGAAAAACATTCTGAAATACGGCTATTGTACAGAAGCAGATATGAATCGGTTTAAAAATGCAGTTTTGGGCAGAATTTCAGCCTACAAATCGCCGCAGCCTCAAAAATAAATAATCTTATGAATATCAGGTTAATTATTATTCTGCTTTTTCTGTTTGTGAATGTCTTTTCACAACAGAAAATTTCGGGTAGGATTACGGATGAAGATGGCATCAATTTACCCTCCGTTACGGTAATGAATGTTTCTGCGGACAAAAAAACGTATACTGCCAATGACGGAACTTTTTCTATTGAGATTGCTTCTCAGGATGATGAAATTCGTTTTGTAAGAAACGGTTTCGAAAGATCTTCCATAAAAGCAATGTATGGTTTAAACAAAGAGCTGAATATTAAGCTTACGAGAATTGCAGAACAAATTGAAGAAGTAAAAGTGGCTAAAATTACCGGAGATCTTGATAAAGATTCAAAGGCTGTTGCAAAAACCGATCAAGGACAAATAGTGGAAGATGCGGTCGGATTACCGCAGCCTGTCGGAAAAATGCGCGAAAAACCAGCAGAAGTAAAGCAGGTTTTAATTCCGATTCTTTTAGGAAGCCTGAATGTTCAGGGATTGTATGATCTTATCAGTGGCGACGCAAGAAGAATGAAGCGTCAATACAGGTATGATGATCTTCAGGAAGACATTGCGTGGATAAGAAACAGGGTAGAAGACGAATATTTTACAAAAGAAGGCATTCCTGCCGAAAGAATTTCAGAATTTATAGAATTTGCATTTGTGAATAAACCGCAAACGCGAACTTTTGTAAGAGCCAGAAATTTAACCGGAGCTTTATCCAGAATGGACGATGCAATACCTGTTTTTGTCAACAGAATCAAAGAGAGTAAAAATCATTAATAAATGTTAAGGAAATCTTAAAATTTGGAATAAGAATTGATGCAATAGTTTCAGTAAACAGGCATTAAAATTATTGTAACAAACAAATTCACAAATTTTTATGAATAAAAACATTCTTTCGATTGCTATTGCAGCATTGGGTTTCGTTATTGGTCTCGGACTTTTAGGAAACGCCATTAAGAACAGAAACAAATCTGAAAATACCATTTCTGTAACGGGTTTGGGAACCAAGCAATTTACTTCTGATCTTATTACGTGGTCGGGAAGTTTTTCTAAGAATAATTTTGACCTGAAATCGGCTTATGATGAACTGGCTTTAGACCGAAAAACCATCAACGATTATTTATTATCAAAAGGAGTAAAGCAAAATGAGATTGTTTTTTCTTCTGTTGATATCCAGAAACAGTTCAAAAATTATACAGATAATAACGGGAATAACGTTCAGAATGAATTTACCGGATACAACCTTACGCAGACTGTATCGATTGAAAGTAAAGAAGTTGCGAAAATCGAAAATCTTTCGAGAAATATTACGGAAATTATCAACAGAGGAATAGAATTTACATCGTCTTCGCCAAATTATTTTTATACCAAATTAGCAACGGTGAAACAGGAAATGATTGCCTCTGCCACAAAAGATGCTAAAGAACGTGCAGAAAAAATTGCTGAAAATTCAGGAAGCAGCCTGGGAAATCTGAAAAAAGCAACCATGGGCGTTATCCAGATTACGGCTCCGAATTCCAATGAAGATTATTCTTATGGAGGAACCTTTAATACCGCTTCAAAAGATAAGGAAGCAAGTATTACCATAAAGTTGGAATATCAGGTAAATTAGTTTTTAACTGAAAAAAAATCCGAAGCATTTGAAACTTCGGATTTTATATTTTAATGATAAACGATATCGTAGATTTCGTCTTTTACTTCCTTTAGATTTTCGGGCTGATAATTAGCAAGAAGCCATAGATTTAAAGGATTTTTTCCTTCGCCGTAACTTGGCTGAACGTACATTTCATCAATCAGGTTGAACCCGTTTTTCTGATAAAAAGAATAGCGTCTTTTGGTATCTTCTGTTAAATGTCCGTGTTCTATTTCCAGAACAATTCTGGGATAATTTTCAAAAAGATAGTTGGTGATATGCGATCCCAGTTTCTGACTTCTGAATTCTTCAAACACTTCAAAATGTTCCACAAAAGCAAAATTGCTGAGTTCCCAGATGATGAGGTAGCCTATATTTTTAGCTTCGTGAAGCACAGAAATTATTTTCACTTTAGGGTGTGAGAACAGCGGAGACAATTTGTCCCAGTCTCTTCTTTCATCTTCCGGAAACGTTTTGCAGTATGCCTCAAAAATCTTTTTAACCCTGTAATCTTCTGTAGAAGTTATCTGTAAAAATTCCATATCTATAAATCAAAAACATTGGGTCTTCTGGTGATAAAAATATCCTTTACCCAAAGTGTGAATGCCAGTCCCAGATAAATTAAAAAGAAAAATCCTGCCGTTGCAAAAGTAGAGTAGATGAAAAATACTCTCAGTTTAGAAACAGGAATTCCGAGTTTTGCGCCCGTTCTTGTAAGAACGCCAAACCATTCTCTTTCCATTTTATGGCGGATATTGTCAAGCATTTGAAGATTCTTTTAAAATTTTAAATCCAATACCGCAATTTAAGCAATTTTTTTCTTCACAGGAATTTTTAAAATGATAAATCAGGCTTTGCGATTCCAGTGCCGTTTTACACTTCAAGCCCAGCTTTTTCCAATCCGTAATAACTGAATTTTTTTCGGACGGAAGGTTTTTGTAAAAAAGTAGAATTTCGTCTGCAATTTCTTCGTTGTGATATTGATGATAGGTATATTTTAAAGGCAAAATGGTGTTTAAAATAATTACTTTTATAAAATCCTGCGAAACAACTTTGGGTTGATTTACTGATGATATTTTTCCGAAATTATAATGATTGTTCCAGTATTCCGAAGCTTTTACATTTTTAAAAATTTCGAAAAGCTCCCCTGTATTTTTAGCATGAATTATTTTTGAAAATAAATTCTGATGTGTGAAATAGAGATTCGCCAACTGCGACAAACGGAGCGTAGGAAAATTGGGAGGTCGTAATCTCAGAAATTTAGGATGAAATTTAAGATTGGAAATGTTGAATTTAGCCTTAATAAAATCAAATTCCCGTTTCCAGATTTTCATCGTTTCATCCTCAGGATTTTCCAGCCAGCCGGAAACACCGAAAAATAAAGCTTCCAGTTGAATTTCATTTTGCCGGATCTTGTTAATGATGGTGAAATCTATGCTTTCCGCAATTTGCCTGAAAATAAATGCATTCACTTTTAATCCGAAAGAATAAGCTAAAGAATGAAATAAAACGGCTTCGAAATTATTTTTAAACTGAGCTAAGTTCATCTCAAATTCTAAAGATTTCTCAGCCAGCTTTTTCAGAACATTTTCTTCATGAAAATGAACAGGAATTTTGCCGGGATCAAGAATATTTTCGCAGGGAATAAACTGCGTTCCGCCGATCAGTTTTTCATATTTCCACAGGATATTTTCGTCGATATGATCTTTTAATTCTATGGTAGGAATGTTTCTGTTTTTCAGTTCCTCAACCTCGCAATCGTTCTGAAAAACAGCATGAAGAATTATATTCTGATAGTTGGGATCGTGTGAATGGTTGTGAAAGATCCAGTCGGAAGATTTTACATGAAGTTCGATGTTTCCTGCAAAAGTAATTTCATTGATCTTTACCTTTGCCGCCAAAAAATCCGGACCGGAATCTGTATTCCATTTCCCGAAGTCTGAAATTTCAACGGGATTGCCTTCAAGATCTTTGAAGTCGAAATGCTTGAACACTTTATAGTTCCAGAGATATTGCAGTAGTTTTTCGGTCATGAGTGTTTACTGCAAATATAGAACAAAAATAATTTTAATGATATTAAGTATTTAAAAATCAGATAAATAATAAAAATTATTTTACAATTAATTCAAAACTTATAAATTCTTTCATGGAAAATAATTGTTTGCATGAAAAATATTAATCTTCAAAAACTGGCTGCACAAAAAAGGCTGCATCCTGATGAATGCAGCCGCTGTTTTTTTATGGTATAAACCTCACAGGTTTTTAAAAACCTGTGAGGTTTTGTAATTCCAATTCCAAATTTTTTCAATATAAAACTATGCTTTGGTAAGTTCACTTTTGAAATTTTCGATGGTGGTTCTGTACATTTCTTCGTAGATCGGAAGAATATTTTTAAGGTCGAATTTTTTCGCCTGTTCTTTTGCATTGACTTTCATCTTCGCCAGAAGCTCATCGTTGCTCAGCAGTTTAATCGTGTAATTGCTCATCGCTTCCACATTTCCGATCTCTGCAAGAAAACCTGTTTCTCCCTGAATGTTTACCTCCGGAATTCCTCCCGCATTCGAGCTGATGACTGGAGTATTGGCTGCCATTGCTTCCAGTGCGGCAAGACCGAAACTTTCCTGTTCGGAAGGTAGTAAAAAGACGTCCGAAAGTTGTAAAATTCTGTAAAGATCATTTACTTTACCCAAAAGACGGATTTTTGAAATCAGATCCGGATTTTCTTCCAGAAACTGGTTTACTTTCTCCATATCGGGACCTTCTCCGATGATGATAAGCTTGGATTTTACCTTTTTCTGAACGTTCTTGAAAATCTGCAATACTTCTTCCACACGTTTTACAGGACGCAGGTTAGATACGTGGATCAGGATTTTTTCGTCCGGATTGGCAAACTGTGTTCTCTGGCATTCGTTGCATTCGTCAAATTCAGAATTATCAATAAAATTCGTAATCACCTGAATTTCTTTTTTAATCTTAAAGAACTGGAGCGTATCTCTTTTCAGACTTTCCGACACCGAAGTGATCGCATCCGACTGGTTGATGGAGAATTCTACAGCGTGTTTGTAACTTGGATGCTGCCCGACCAATGTAATGTCTGTCCCGTGAAGCGTTGTTACCAAGGGAATATCATTATCATCTTCCTTCAGCATCTGTTTGGCTGTAAACGCAGCGTAAGCGTAAGGAATCGCGTAGTGTGCATGAAGCAGATCCAGTTTGTAGAGATTCACCACACGGTAAATCATCGAGCTCAGCGCAATATCATACGGCTGATACTGGAAAAGCGGATAAGTCTGAACATTTACCCTGTGGAAGAAAATATTCGGATTGGTAATATCTAATCTCGCAGGTAATGCACTGCTGATGAAGTGGACTTCATAGCCTTTGTTGGCAAGCGACATTCCGAGTTCTGTTGCTACAATTCCGCTTCCTCCGTAGGTGGGATAGCAAAGTATGCCTATTTTCATTTATTTTTGGGGTTTTGATGTTGTAAATTTTAGAATTCACACCTTTATTTTACAATTGCTGGAATAAGATCAATTCCCATCCCTGCCTTCAAAGTATCATTTACCAAAACAGGAAGCCTGCCTTGGATTTTTGTTTTTCCGTTGAATGCATCGGCTGTTGCGTTCATCGAGTCTTCATTGTTTTCATACGAAACCAGAACGGTTGAAACCTTTGAAATATCAATATCTTTCAAGGCGTATGCACTTCCGAAAACGTTAAGAATCACATTTTGATTTTTCGTAAGATCGGATAACACTTTTTTTGAAGAGTCTGAAATTTTATACGGTTTGTAAGCCGTGGAATTATCTTTATGGAAACCGACAATTACTGTAGAATTTGCAGGAATCGTAGCAATTTCATCAGCTTTTTTAATCGTAATATTTGAACCTAATCGATTGACAAATGTCTGATAAGGAGCTTCTTCCAACGGAACGTAATATATTTGTTTTCCGTTTAATGGGAGCAGTTTTTTTTCATCCTTCAGTAAAGTGATCGCATTTGAATAGAGATTCTGAACTAAAGTTTTGTGAGAGTCGTTATTTAAATCTGAATTGATGTTTTCGGGATTTTTAGGAGTATATTTTTCAAGTCCTAAAAAGTATTTGGTTAAAAGAATCTTTTTCACACTTTCTTCCACTCTGGACTGTGAAATTTCGCCGCTTTCAATAGCTTTCTGAATTAGTTTTTTTCCTTCTGCAACTCCCTGTGAAAACAACATAATATCGTTTCCGGCTTTAAAAGCCATTGCATCGAGTTCTCCGGGTTTGTATCTGTTCGCAACAGCGCCCATATTAAGAGCATCGGTAATAATTAACCCTTTGTATCCAAGCTTATTTTTCAACAGTCCGGTGATGATGTTTTTAGAAACGGAAGCAGGAATTCCTTTGGTGGTTTCCAATGCAGGAACATATAAATGAGCCACCATAACACCGCCGATTCCCTGATTGATAAGTGCTTTATAAGGTGCTAATTCAACAGCGTTAAGTCGGTCTAAATTGTGAGAAATTAAAGGAAGATCAGCATGAGAATCGGTGCTTGTATCTCCATGTCCCGGAAAATGCTTAATTGCTGCTAAAATATTGTTATTCTGAAGTCCGTTTGCGTAAGCTGATGCAGAATTCACCACGTTGTTTACTTCCGATCCGAAACTCCTGTTTCCGATAATAGGGTTGTTGGGATTAGTATTTACATCCACAACCGGCGCAAAATCCCAGTTGATGCCCATCCGGTGACAGTCTTCCGCAATTTTAGCCGACATTTTTTCAATTAAACTTTTATCCTGAATAGCTCCCAAAGTCATTGCCCACGGAAATTTGTGTGCGGCCGCAATTCTCTGGTACAGTCCCCATTCCGCATCCATTCCGATCATTAGAGGAACTTTAGATTTCTGCTGAAATTCATTTACCAAAGTGATTTCTCTTGCCGCATCGTCTTGCATCAGAATTAATCCTCCGATCTTATCATTGGTGACAATACTCCTTACTTTTTCAATTTCATTTTCACCTCTGTTGGTGTAAAGTGCCACAATGAAAAGCTGTCCGAGTTTTTCGTCCTGAGAAAGGTTCTTATAGGTTTTGTCAACCCATTGGTTTGCCTTTTTCAGATCGTCTTTTGAAATGTTTTTAGGCTGATATTGAGCTGATATTTTTGAGCTTGAGAATATGAAAATGAAAAGTGAACTGTAAATAAGTTTCTTCATAATTTTTGAATAAGAACAAAAATACAATTAAAAAAATCATGAAAACAATGTTTTTGTAATTTTTGGTATATGATTTGAATACGGATTATAAATAATAAACAACTAAACTTTTATAAAATGAAAAAAATTCTTCCAATCTTAATAATGGCTTTTGTAAGCTTATTTATATTCAGCTGCGATAATAGTAATGATACTGTTACTCAGGATAATGATACGTATTCTAAGATGCGTGATGTTACCGGCAGTTTTACTTCCGCAAACAGTTATGCCTTCACACAGGGTATCAATATACAAAGCACAGATGTAGTTTTAGTTTACAGAAATTTAGGTGCTGCATGGCAGTTAATCCCTAAAATGGAATATATTCCTAATTCAACGGGAATGCCTAACAACAGAGAGTTTCAGTACAATTTTGTTTTTGACAGTCAAAATGTACAAATCAGAATTGATGATGAGAACTTCAATCTTGCAACAGGTTTAACCACTGCGGAAGCCAATCAGTATTTAAACAATCAAAAATTCAGAATTGTTTTAGTTCCTGCAAGCGGTTCAAAAAATTCAGGTGTTAATTATGAAGACTATAACAGTGTAGTTAAATATTATAATCTTGATGACTCTAAAGTAATCAACACCGTGGTTACAAAATAAGAATATATCTTTTCAGTTTTTTATAATTACAAAAAAGCTCCGGAAGAAATTCCGGAGCTTTGCTTTTTTTATAATTATTTTACTTGTCATTATCATCAAGAAGATGACCGAAATAATCTTTTTTTGTCTGCAAATATCTTTTACTGATCTCGTTTGCAGGAATCTGCAAAGGAACCCTTGAGTTGAGACGGATATTACTTTCTGTTACATATTTTACCTTTTCAGGATTATTGGTGAGCAGATTTATATCTTTTACCCCTAATAAATTCAGAATTTCAATAGCCACACCAAAGTTTCTGTCGTCTGCAGGAAGCCCAAGCTTTAAATTCGCTTCTACGGTATCAAAACCTTTTTCCTGTAAAGAGTATGCTTTTAATTTATTGATGATCCCGATATTTCTACCTTCCTGTCGAAGATAAATAATAATTCCTCCATTTTCATGGATGTATTTCATGGCAGCATCTAATTGCTGACCACATTCACATTTTTTGGAATGGAAAACTTCTCCGGTGATGCATTCTGAGTGAAAACGAACGTTTACAGATTTGGAAAAATCCGTATTTTCCGCAACAATTGCCATATGAGGCATCCAGTCGTTTTCGTTTTCAGAGAGCGCGATCATTCGGAACGTTCCGTATTCCGTTGGAACGTTGGATTCCGCCTGAATTTTAATCATTAATTCCCAATTAGTTTTTTAATTTCTTTTTACAGAATCTTCTATTGCAGAAATGTTGGTTTTTAATCTTACCAAATATCTGTTGAGAACTTCGTTATCGTCCTCTTTAAGATTTTGTCTGAGCTTCTGAATTTTTTTATAGGATTTTTCAAAGTCTTTTATCGCTCTGTTCTTTCCCTGAAGATTTCCGGCGTCTATTGCATACAGATAATTCTGAAGACTGTATTTCAACGTAGTAATCTCTGTATTTAAAGCGGTAATCTTAAACTGTGGAAAAGTAGCAATAAGATTGGATATTTCGGAAGCATTTACATTATCACGAACATTAATTTCGATGCTGTTTTTGTCTCCTTTATCGGAATCTGAACCTTTTGTTTCGCTATAAAAACTGTTAGACAACGGAGAAAAATTCTGTTTTTCCGTTGCACAGGAAGACGTTATAATTAGTAATACTCCAAAAAAAATTAGTCGTTTCATTTTTGCTGCCCCTTTTGATAAAGGATTGGGTTAAGACTTTCATCATTGTACATTTTCATCTGTTTGTACACTTTCATCTTAACATTTCCGTTCTCGATATCAGCAAGCAACTGATTGATGGAAGTAGAAAGATCTTCATGCTGCGTAAGAAGAACATCCAGTTTAGCCTTGCAGGCAGCTCTGTGCTCTTCAGAAGCCGATTCTCTGTATGCTTCCTGCGACATATGATAAACCTTTAATGCCAGAATCGATAATCTGTCTACCGCCCAGGCGATTGTTTCAGTATTAATTTTTGCATCAGGTTTAGGAGTAATATTTTCAAACTTTTTAAGAAACCAGCTGTCTATAAATTCTACCAGATCAGTTCTTTTCTGATTGGAAGCGTCAATAGTTCTTTTTAATTGAAGAGCTTCAGCGGGATCTATATTTTCATCTCTAATTATATCTTCCAAATGCCATTGAACGGTGTCAATCCAGTTTTTAGCATACAAAATCCGTTCCAAAGTATCCTTTTCGAACGGGTTGTTAATTAGAGTGTTAACGTCATCAGACACGTGATAGTCTTCAATAGCCTGATTGAAGACTTTCCATGCAGTCTCAGTAAAATTCATTGAATGTAAAGAATTTTTAGTTGCTCGAAGAGTTGTTGTTTGTTGTTTTGTTTTCAGAACCGGGTTTGTCCTCTTCTTTTACAGCATCTTTAAATTCTTTGATACCAGAACCTACACCTCTCATCAATTCAGGAATTTTTTTACCTCCGAAAAGAAGAAGCAGGATGATCGCTACGATCAAAATATGTTGCCAAGATAATGACAGTATTGTTAATGTATTCATTTCTAAAATTTTTACAAAGTTAGTCTTTTTTTAATAAGAAACCCAACCTAATGGATCCACCGGAGTACTTCCGTTCCATACCTGAAAATCAAGGGTATAAGTTCCGTCAAAATCCTGTCCTACAACGCCCACCGGTGTTCCTGCGGAAACCTGTTGTCCTTTGGAAACACTTACAGCGGAAAGGTTGGAATAGATGGTAAAATAATTTCCGTGTCTTAACATTACGGTTTTTGTTCCGTCGCTGTTTGCCAATACCGAAGATACGGTTCCCGGAAATACAGATTTTGCTCTGGTTCCGGATGGTACGGAAATTTTAATTCCGTTATTTTCTTCATCAATATTTTTAAATACAGGATGCGGATGTCTTCCGAAACGGTGGGTAATCTGTCCGACTCTGTCAGCCGGATATCCCAATCGTCCTTTACTGTCTGCGAAATTGCTTCCTGCTACAGTTGTAACACCATAACTTGTCATAGCCTTGCTTTCCGCAGCTTTTTTATCATCTTCTTTTTTCTTTGCTAAAGCGGCTTCCGCAGCTCTTGCGGCAGTTAATTTGTCGGATGCTTCTTTCGCCTTCGCTGCGGCCTCATCAGATGCTTTTTTTGCAGCTATTTTTCTGGCTTCATCTCTTGCTGTAGCTTCAGAACGGGCTGCTTCTTCATTACGTTTTCTCTCTTCTTCCGCTCTTTTTTCGGCTAATTCTCTTGCTTTTCTTGCTTCAACTTCTGCTGCTAGTCTTTCTTTCTCCAGCGCTTCTGCTCTTGCTTTTGCTTCTGCTTCGATTCTTGCTTTTTCTCTTTCCGCAGCTATTTTTGCCAAACGGATTTTCTCAGCTTCAGCTTTTTTTCTTGCCTCCTCCTCAGCCTTGGCAATTCGGATTTCTTCGGCGATAATGCTTCTGATCTGTCCTTCCAGAGCTTTAGACTGAGTCTGCTTTTGTCTTAGTTCAGCAGTAAGTTTAGATTCATTTTTCTTGAATTCTGCAACCAGCTGTTCTTTTTGCGCCCTTTCTGCATTAATCGTTGTTAAATCTTTTTGCTGACTAACCAATAAATTGGCTTTTTCTTTTACAGAATTTTGTCTTCTGGCAATCGTCTGCTTTATTTTTTCTGCGGCATTTGTAATTTCAGCCGCTTTTTTATCCTGATAATCAGAGTATTGTTTTAAATACTGTACTCTTCGGATTGCTTCTCCCAGATTTTTAGCCGAAAGGATGAACGTAACCTTGTTCTGCACTCCTTTATTTTTGTAGGCATTTACCAAAACTTTAGCATAGTTGTCTCTTAAGACTTTTAGCTCTTTATTCTGGCGGTTAATTTCCAACTGACGAAGATAGATATCGTCTTCAATAAATCTTTTTTCCTTTTGGGTATTGGTATAAACTTTTTCTCTTAAAGCCAGTTTTTTGTTCACATTATCAAGATAAGCGACAGAAAGCTTAGATTCTGTTCTTGTCTTTGCCAGATCTGTATTTATTTGTGCAATTTGTTTTTTAAGTTCGGCATTTTGCTTCTGCAGCTGCTCTTTTTTCAGATTCTGCCCATGGTGGAATCCGAACAGTAACATACCTATTAAAAAGCTAAATTTTTTAATCATTGAATCTCGATTTTCTTATAACTAGATGGTACAGAATAAGGTGTTTCCATCCTCGAAAAGTCAAATTTCGTATTTTCTATTAAAATCTGGCTGTTTTTACTTCCTTTTATAATTATTTTAACATTTTTTGGCAACTTTACATTATTCGGCTGAAGCTCCCAATCACTATATACGATCTGCATGGCATCATTGGATTTAGCATCCCTTAAATTTACCGTGGTAAGATCAAAATCGTCCGAATATTGCATCATAATTTTATACTCCCTTTCAATATTTTCTGTAGAAATTTTGAGATTGGAAATGGATTCTAACAAGTAGCCGTCGTTGTTCTTTACAATTTTGGCATTTCTGTCGCTTAAAGTGAAAAATGTTCTCCCTTCTAAAAGTTTTTCAAGATTTTTATAATCAATAAAGTTAACGTTAAGGAGATTATTTAAATACTCAAAATCCGAATCGATGTAATTTTTGTTGTATTTGTCCATCGCCTTAATTCCTTCCGGAGTAATTAAAGCTCTTGCCGCATTAAAAAACAGGAAGTCTATTCTGGACCAGATTTTTTTATCGGTTTCAATATAAATAATGGCATCCAGCGGACTTACTTTAATATTGTCTGCGGTTATTTTACTGGTTATTTTAAGATAATCAAACTGCGGGTGAAGATATATTTTCTGGTAGAAATCCATCCTGTCTCCGACGTGATTTTCCTTCTTATCCGGATCCTGTACATCATTTACAGCAAGACTGTCAATATTCTGATTTTGCTGCATGGCTGTTTTTCTGGATTTACAGTTGAAAAGAAATAATGTTAAAATAAGTAATGGAAGCCACTTTTTCATGCCGGAAAATTTGATAAATTGTTGCAATATTAACGCCAAACCACACAAAACATTTTGTGTGGCTTGAAGATAATTTATTTATGGTAATATTTTATATTTTCAAAAAATTATTTAGACAAAAAATCCAGAACCGAATAGTCTCCTAAAGAAATTTCCCTTGCAACACCGAAATACTGTGCAGAATTACCAATCATGGAATTAGAAAGGTTTCCGTGGTTAATTCTTGTATTTTCCTGAATCAGAGAATTTTCTATATTTGAATTAACGATGATGGTGTTGTTTCCCAAAGAAACTCCGGGACCCACTTTTGAGTTTGAAATTTTTACATTTTCCCCGATAAAGCAAGGCTGAATAATTAAAGAGTTTTCGATTTGAGCAGAAGCCGGAAAATGGGACATCGCATCTCTTTCGTATTCCAGAATTTTACTGTTGGTTTCTACGGTTGCATTTTTGTTTCCGCAATCCATCCAGTCGTTTACTTTTCCAAGCGTGAATTTTGCGCCTTTTGTTCTCAGGTTTTCCAATGCTGTGGTTAGCTGATATTCACCTCCGTTTTTAATATCATTGTCCATGATATAATTAATTTCATCCATCAGTTTTTCGGCACTGTTGAAATAATAAATACCGATAATGGCAAGATCCGAAACGAAAGTCTGAGGTTTTTCCACAAAATCTGTAATGAACCCGTAGTTGTCTAATTTCACTACTCCGAAAGCAGAAGGATCTTCTACACTTTTTACCCAGATTACTCCATCTGAATTTTTATCTAAAACAAAATCTGCACGGAATAAAGTATCTGCGAAAGCAATTACTACATCTCCTGTCATGGACTGTTCTGCACATTTAATGGCATGAGCTGTTCCAAGCGGATCATTCTGATAGTAAATACTTCCTTTTGCTCCCAGTTTTTCGGCAATCTGAATAAGAGATTTTTCAATCTCCGGACCAAAATCTCCGATGATAAAAGCTACCTCTTCAATGGTTTCTCCCGCAACTTTAGCAATATCTTCCACCAATCTCTGTACGATCGGTTTTCCTGCGATCGGAATAAGAGGTTTTGGTACAGTCAGTGTATGTGGACGTAATCTGGAACCGCGTCCAGCCATAGGAACAATGATTTTCATAAATGATATAAATATGTTTTTTTTGTTATTTCTAATTTTTTATAAAGATAGCAATAAAACCTTTGAGTGTGGTATTGTTGCCAATAGTTTCAATGTTTTTGTATGATGTTATGCAGAAACCATTATAAGCAAATCCGGAACCCGTTTATCTTTTGATTTTTGATAATAGCATTTCTTTTTCGGAATAGATTAAAATGCTGGTAAAAATGATAAATAAGGCATTACTCATTAAAATATTATAATTGAAATATTTAACGATAATAAAGCTGAAAAAGCCTAATAATATAAGGAAGAATGACATTTTTTTCATTCTGTAAGGGATAGGATAATATTTTTGACCAAGTAAATAAGAGACGATCATCATAATAGCATAAGCTCCGAAAGTTGCCCATGCAGAACCAAGCATACTGTGATAATATTTAAGTGCCAAAAGATTCAGGGTTATATTTATTCCTGCTCCCAGCCATGAAATAATGGTTCCTACACTGGTTTTATCCGTTACTTTATACCAGGTTGAAAAATTGTAGTAAATTCCGAAACAAAGATTTGCAACCACGATAATAGGAATAATATCTATCGCAATCCAGTAAGATTTGTTAGGGATAAATACGCTTTTCAGCCAGGAAATATTGGCGATGATTCCTAAAGCAACCACACAGGCAAAAAATGCAAAATATTCGGCTACTTTAGCATAGGTTTTTTTAGCGTCACCTTTATCCATTTGTTTAAAAAAGAAAGGCTCGATTCCCATTCTGTAAGCGGTTACAAATAATGTCATTAATACAGCTAATTTGTAGCATCCTCCATAAGCTCCTGCTTCTTCATCAGAAATAAGACCTCTTTGAACAGATTTATCAAAATTTTCATTCACCATAAAAGCAAGACCGGCCAGCATCAACGGAAATGAATATTTAATCATTCGGCTAAATAAAGAAGTCACAAACTGAAATCTTACCTTTAATATAATAGGAAAAAGTAATAAAAATCCTAAGGCACTTCCTGCTAAATTACTGAAAAAAGGAAAGTCTACATTTTGATCCAATCCAAAGTTTTTAGATACACTTTCTGGGATCCAGAAGAATAATGCCGCTGTGAAAATTGCCTGAAATACAGATTGTACAATTCTTACCGCAGAGTATTTTATCGGTTTATTATGGAAACGCAGCCATGCAAAAGGAATCACCAAAAGATTGTCGAAAAAAGCAATCAGCGCAAACCACCGTATGTATTCCGGATTGTTGTGATAACCTGCATAATCTGCAATCGGCTGATTGAATAAATAACATAAAGCTAAAAAAAGGCTGGAAGTTGAAAATAAAAACCAGAATGAGGTGTTAAATGTTTTTTTCTCATTATCTTCTTCCGCAGAAAATCGGAAATAGGCAGTTTCAAAACCAAAAGAAAGTATAATGTTAACAAAAGAAATCCATGCATAAAGCTGGGTGAAAATTGCAAAACCTTCGTTGGGAATTTTGTAGATTAAAAGTGGATTTAGGATGAATAGGATAATTCTTGGCGCTATTGCTCCAATTCCATAGATAATTGTCTGTCCTAATAATTTCTTATACAAAGTGTGAAATTTTTATGCAAATGTAAATATTTAGAAATTGATTTTTTATCAGCCGCATTAAAATTCATTCATAAACCTTAATTTTGAAGAACTTTGTCAAAGTTTTAAACTTTGACAAAGTGGGCAGCTTAGCTCCATCTCTAATTTGTAAAAAAAGTAAAAATGAAAACCTTAATCAAAAATGTAAAAATCGTTAACGAAGGAAAGATCGTTGAAGGTGATATTTTAATGGATAACGATTTAATTTCTAAAATAGATTCACAAATTTCCGAAGAAGCAGACCAGATTATTGATGGGGAAGGAAAATATCTTTTACCGGGAGTCATTGATGATCAGGTGCATTTTCGTGAACCGGGATTAACGCATAAAGGCGATATTGAAACAGAATCCAGAGCAGCCATTGCAGGAGGAACAACCAGTTTTATCGAACAGCCCAACACAGTTCCGAATGCGGTAACACAGGAGTTGTTGGCTGATAAATATGAAATTGCCTCTCAGAAATCTTACGCCAATTACGGTTTCATGATGGGCGGAACCAATGATAATCTGGAAGAAGTTTTAAAAACCAATCCAAGAAATGTTCCCGGAATTAAATTGTTTTTAGGTTCCTCCACCGGAAATATGCTGGTTGATAATCCTGAAACGCTGGAAAAAATCTTCAGCAATACCAAAATGCTGATTGCCGTTCATTGTGAAGACGAAGCGATAATTAAAGCAAATACTCAGAAATATATGGATGAATATGGAGAAGATATTCCTGTGAAATTTCATCATTTAATCAGAAGTGAGGAAGCCTGTTATAAATCTTCATCCAAAGCAATTGAATTGGCAAAGAAAACAGGAGCCAGACTTCACGTTTTTCACTTATCAACTGCGAAGGAAGCAGAACTTTTCAGAAATGATATTCCTTTAAAAGATAAAAAAATCACAGCGGAAGTTTGTGTTCATCACCTGACTTTCACAAACGAAGATTACGAAACAAAAGGCGGATTGATCAAATGGAATCCTGCCGTAAAAACCCAAAAAGACAAAGACGGACTTTGGGAAGCATTACTGGATGACAGAATTGATGTGATTGCAACGGATCATGCGCCTCACACTTGGGAAGAAAAACAGAATGTGTATACAAAATGTCCTTCCGGAGCACCTTTGGTACAGCATTCTTTGGTCGTAATGTTAGAAAATTACAAAAACGGAAAAATTTCTTTAGAGAGAATTGTTGAGAAAATGGCTCATAACCCTGCCATTTTATTCAGAATTGAAAAAAGAGGTTTCATAAGAGAAGGGTATAAAGCAGATCTTGTTTTGGTTGATTTAAACGAAAACTGGACGGTGGAAAAAGACAATATTCTTTACAAATGCGGCTGGAGCCCGTTGGAAGGGATGAATTTCCATTCTAAAGTCACCCACACTTTTGTCAACGGAAATCTCGTGTACGAAAACGGAAAAATCAATGAACAGAAATTCGGGGAGCGTTTGCTTTTTGAAGTTGAGTGATAAATATAAAATAGAACGATATCGATAGGAGCGGACTTTAGTCCGCTTTTTCCATTTTAAAACGGAAAATGGCTTTAGCCGAAACTTGATAACAAAAAAAATCCTTGTTAAAGCTCAAAACCTCAACAAGGATCAAGTTACTAACAGTCGTTAAAAATTAGTCAATACGAATACCCTCAATCGCTTTTTCCAAAGAAGTTTCCATAATTCCAGGAATAGATAAGCCTTCAGCGCGTACTACACTCACGTCCGAAACTCCGTAAAAACTAAAAATATTCTTCACATAAGGAACATTAGAGTCAAAGATCTGGTATGGACCTTCAGAATAAATATTTCCGGAAGTAAATGCAATGTACAGTTTTTTGTTTTGCAGTAAACCCTGAGGTCCATTTTCACTGTATTTAAAAGTATATCCTGCCCGCGAAGTGAAATCAAAATAAGCTCTTAAAGTTGCCGGAACAGAAAGATTGTACATAGGGGAATCAACAACAATGATGTCCGCTTCCTGTAACTCCGCAATCAGTCCTTCTGAATATCTGCTCATTTCAGATTGCTCTTCAGAATAGTTTTCTGCCGGAGAAAAAAATGTATTAATGTGTTTTTCTTCCAGAAACGGAACATGGTCTTTAGCAAGATCACGTTCTTTTATAACAGCATCTGTGTATTTTGCCTTAATTTTTTCTACAACGGCATTTCCCAGTTTTCTGCTTGCCGACAGTTCAGCTCTCGGACTTGAGATGATATGAAGTATATTTTTCATTATTAAAATGTTAAAATTTCTTTAGCAAAATTATGTACATTTGCTTATCAAAAGTTAGCAGTATACAAAAGGTTAGCGGTAACTTTTGGGTTAGTTACCATCTGTTTTATGGAAAATACACTCGAATTTGAAGGTCCAGCTACAGCGCAGGCCTGCTCGGAAAATCTTTCCGCCGTTGAAGATGCAATCTATGTAATCGGTGGAAAATGGAAACTGAAAATCATTATTGTCTTGCAGGATAAAGGGAATATAAGATTCAACGATCTGCAGAGAAATATCCCCGGAATTTCGGCAAGGGTTCTTTCAAACGAATTAAAAGATCTCGAACTGAATGGTTTCGTAAAAAGAGTAGTGCATGCAGAGCAGACTCCGGTTATCGTAGAATATATCTCAACAGATTACAGCAGAACACTGAAACCCGTTATTATTGCGCTTTCGCAGTGGGGAAAGACGCATAAACGAAAAATTAAAGAAGATTTTAAATTTTAAATAAAATGTTTGTTTTAAATTAAAATTTGCGCCTTTACGATTAACCAGAAATAAAAAATCATTTCTCTGAAAAACGAAAACCAATCCCATGAAGATTCTCAATGGAAATATTTTCTTCACCAGAAAAAACTTTTCGCAGTCTTGATATAAAAACATCAAGGCTTCTTCCCATAAAATAATCATCATCGCCCCAGACTGCTTTCAGAATATCCTGTCGTTTGAGAACAGTATTTTTATTACGGATAAAAAATAACAACAGTTCAGATTCTCTCTGAGTAAGTGTTACTTTGCTGTCAGAGTTTTGTAAAGTGTAATTGTTCGGATCAAAATCATATTTTCCGACTCTGTATTTTAAAGGTGCAGATTCTTTTTTCTTAGATCTTCTCAGGAAGACTTCAATTTTAAGAATAAGCTCTTCAATGCTGAAAGGTTTTACCAGATAATCATCCGCTCCGATTTTCAGTCCTTTAATGCGGTCTTCTTTCAATGCTTTGGCAGAAATGAAAATAATGGGAATTTCAGCATCTTTTTTCCTGATGTGCTGTGCAACCTCAAAACCATTCATTTCCGGCATCATGATATCTAAAAGACAGATATCGAAACATTCTCTGTTAAAAGCATCCAAAGCCGATTTCCCGTCAGAATAGCAGGAAATATCGTAATGATTTTCCAGACTGTCCTGAATGAGGAAAGCGATGGTTTTGTCGTCTTCGGCGTAGAGAATTTTAGATTTTTCCATGATTACACATATTCTTTACAATGGCAGAAACAGAGTGGTGGTAATTCCTTTATCATTGTTGTTTTCAACAGAAATCTTCCAGTTATGCTGCTGAACCACTTTTTTTACGTAAAAAAGTCCCAGTCCGAAACCATTTACCTCATCGCTTTTTGAAGTGTTTACCCTGTAAAATTTATCAAAAATATGAGGAAGATTTTTCGCAGGAATCCCGATTCCGTTGTCTTTAAACTTTAAATATAAACCTTTTGTGTCATTTAAGGAAGAAATAATGATTTTAGGCTGGGTTTCGCAGTATTTTATAGAATTATCCAGAATATTGTAAATGATATTGCTGAAATGAAATTCATCAGCTATAACGGAAGTACCTTCATCAATAGATAATTCAATCGAAATGTTTTCATTTTTCTGCTTTACAGTTTCTGCAATGTCCTGAATAAAAGGTTTTAAAATGATCCTCTGCGGTTTCAGAGACAATCCTGAAGCATCATTTTTGGCAATATTCAGAATTTTTTCAATATGATTATTCAGTTTATGGCTCTGATCCGTAATGATGGATGTGTAGGTTTGTAATTTGGGATTTTCTTTGATCTGTTCCTGCTTGGTTAAAGCTTCTGAAGCCAGCAATATCGACGAAAGAGGAGTTTTGAATTCATGCGTCATATTATTGATGAAATCCCTTTGCAGCTCCGAGAATTTTTTCTGCTGAATAATCGTATAAATGGAATATACATACACCAGAAGAATGATGATAAGGGCAAAAGTAAGAACATACCAGAAGCGTAAAGAGCTGATAAGATAGGTGGTTTTATCCGGAAAACGGATGGAAAAATAATACACCAGATTTTTATGCTTCGGAAATTTAATCACTTTTTCATTCGGGCTTTCCTGATGTTGGGATACGAATTTTCCGTAAATCATCTGGTCGCTGTGGCAGTTGTATAACGCGTAAACATAGTCTGTATTAATTTGAAAACGTGTAAATTCAGTTTTCAGGTAATGTTCAAGCAGTTCAGGATGGAATTCATTATTGATATTCACCACATAATAATCATTGGAAATGTTCTGAACGGGGCTTTCGGTAAAGGAAGTTTTTCCGCCGGAAAGCTTTTCAACCACTTCCAGTAAAGCAATGTTTACAGTCTGATTGAATTTCTTATCTTCAAGATTATAAGCCTGTCTTGTCCACAAAAGCTGTGCTATCAGAATTCCGATAATAGCAACAAAACCAAGCGTTATAATAATATTGAGTTTCTTTATTTCCATTTACAGGAACAATAATATCCAAAAATATCTATTAATTTCTGATCGTTAACAACTTATTAACAAATGTTTGAGACCGCTTAACAGGATTAATACAAATATTCATCTTACATTTGTGAAAACAAAAATAAATCGGTTTTTTTTAATTATTAAAATTTATACTCATGAAAAATTTAAAAATTTCAGCATTATTAGCTGTTTTGGCATTTTCACCGTTTTTTGCAAATACACTTCCAGCTGATAATAATCCGGTTGTAAGAATTCTTGCAGATGTTACATGGAAATCAGAATCTATTGATGTTGGAAATATTCCTCAGGGAAAACCAAAAACCATCAGATTCGAATTTACAAATACTTCAAAGAAGCCTATCATTATCGAAAATGTAGCACCTTCTTGCGGATGTACAACAGCGGATTATACAAAAACGCCTATTCTTCCTGGTAAAAAAGGATTTGTAGAAGCAAGCTACAACGCTGCAGCAGCGGGTCCGTTCATGAAAACGGTAAATGTTACCACAAGTGACAGCAAAACTCCAAAGACTCTTTCTTTTAAAGGTACAGTTGTTGCTTCATAATCTGAATAAATTTAATCTTGTTCAATATAAAAACAGCCCGACAGAAATTGTCGGGCTGTTTTTGATTTAAATTGAATTATTTTAAAACTTTTATTTCAGAATTTTTTTAATAAACTTTAAACTAATTTCAGAATTAACCACAAAAGGTACTGTGTTAATATGCAAATTATTTTTTAAATTTGTTTAAACTATTTTTGGGAAAGCTATTGTTTATCCCGTTCAGACAGGCGAAACCCTGTCTGTATTTTTATTTTTTTCATAATTAATTTTGAATTCTTCCTCTTTTTTCCAGAGAACGTAGATTAAACACAATAACTTTCTCGCTACGGCTGTTACCGCTATTTTTTTTGCAGGTTTCCGTTCCGTTAAATTTCTGTAAAAAGATTTCATCGAGGGATTAAATCTACTGGCACACAATGCCGGCATATAGAGCGCATACCGAATAAAGCTATTTCCTTTTTTCGAAATTCTTGTTTTTCCCTCTCTGCTGCCAGACTGGTTCTGCTGTATATCAAGACCCGCATAGCTGGTAAGCTGTTTGCAATTGGAGATTAAGGCAAATGCATTTGTTTCAGCCACAACGCAAACAACTGTTATAAAACTCACTCCCGGGATCGTGCATACCCGCTGTATTTTATCATAAAAAGAGTGGTCTGTCATCACCAAAGTTCTTATCTCTGCCTCTATCTCCAGTGCCTGAGTTTCGAGCAATGCAATCTGTCTTTTTAATCTTTGTTCTGTACTTTCAGGGCATTGATAACTGTAAAACCTTGCATGAAGCTGGTTTTTGACCTGATTTATTTTATATTTTATCTCACGATACTCTCTGCTTAAGAACTTAAGCTCCCGTATGATTCCGGATGGTTTTTGCCAAAATCTAAGTCTTCTTTCCAAGCCCAGCCTACATAAAACTTCAGCATCTACCTTATCCGTTTTCGTCTTTATGTTCAAACTTTTGACATAGTGTTTTACCATATTGGGCAATAAAACCGATGCTTTACAGTCGTTTTCTGTGAGATAATAAATCAGATTTTCATAATAAACTCCTGTAGCTTCCATTACATACATCAAATTTTCTGTAACCTGAAGATCTGAAACCCAATGCAGAAGTGCCTTAAAACCAGTTTCATTATTCGAAAACCTTTTGTTATTTTGCAGCTTATGATTCTGGTCAGAATCTATACATCCGATACAGCAATCAAGATGATCCTTGGATATGTCAATGCCAACACACTGTTTTTTCATCATATTATTTTTTATAAAGCCACAGTTCCCGATCATCTTTTCTCGTAATTATCCGGGATATTTATTCATTCCCTAAGTACTGTTCAGATTTTGAAGAAACTTAGAGACAGAGAATCTTTCTTTTCACGGTATATTAAAATCAAATCAACTACCTGTCACAAAATATTTCTTCTGTCCCTTAGCTTTTGGTTATCCTATATAAACGTAAATTTTTGATATGCAAACATACGAGGCACAAAAGACAATGTTAAAGCTAATTTCAATAATATTCAAAGCGCTCAAAAGAATAAAAATCAAAGATTTTTAAAAACTATTGTGAACTTTTTCATTTATAATGATCAGCTTTAAATAAAAGTTTAGTCATCTTTTGTACCTTTTGTGGTTAAATAAAAAGTTTGAACAGGCTCAACTTCTAACGGTGCGAAACAATAATTTTTCTGCTGATCTCTTCAGAATCTGTATTAATTTTCAACATATAATTTCCTTCAGGAATTCCCGAAACATTAATTTCAATACGGTTGGATAGTGGTTTTTCTGACGAACTGTAAATCACTCTACCGCTCATATCCATTAACTGATACTTTATACTTCCGGATGTTCTGTTTTCAAATTCCACATAAACAAACTGGCTTGCCGGAATCGGATAAATCTTAATTCCTTTATCGGAAACCACATTCGATGTTCCCAAAGTTGAGCATACTGCATTCGCTTTTTGAGAATTTTTAATGACATCCACTTTTTGATTTCCCGTAACGTAATAATCAAGTTCCGAAGTAATCATCAGACTTGTGCTTGCTCCAAGCCAGTCCTGAAGAAGAGAGGCAAAAATCTGCCGGTAATCATATCTTCTTTCACTCTGATTATAGTAAAAACTTGTCTGATTCGTAAATACAGGATGATCTCCCAAAATTCCCGCTGCGGCTGCATTTCCAATGACGAAAAACGGAGCAAGATCTCCATGATCGGTTCCGATACTTCCGTTTTCGCGAACCTGTCTCCCGAATTCACTGAAGGTAACCGTCATAATTTTATCTGCAATTCCCAGTTGCTGAATATCATCCTGAAATGCAGCAACAGAATTGGAAATATCGGCCAAGAGATTCGCGTGGTTTCCCAAATGTGTACTTCCGGTCTGTACCTGACTTACATGGGTATCGAATCCGCTTAAATTAACCTGAAAAATTTTTGTCTTGCTTCCTCCTTTAATCATTCTTGCCACCGTTTTCAGCTGTTTTCCCAGCGATGAATTAGGATAAGTGGTCGTGGAATTATTTCCGGCATTAAAAACCTGCATCACTCTGTCATAATAAGCGTCCATACTTGTAGCAATTCCTTTTATATAATCCAAAAGGTCATTATATTCAGAATTTATTAAATTAAGATTACTGAATACACTCGACTGAAATCCCGTAATATTATATTCAATATTCTTTTCCGTTGTATGTTCATAAAACAGACATGGGTTGAGGTTTCCCATTTGTATGGCGAGCGGATCAGGATTCAGGGTCGTAGGATTTCCGGCAAGTCCCGGATACAATGCGCCGAGATATCTTCCGAAAATACCGTCGAGCAGATCATTACTTGCTGTACCGTCTTTTCCCGCAAACATAAGATTTTCTGACCGGAAATGCGAATAATTCGGGTTCGGATAGCCAACTCCGTTCATTAAAAGCAATTTGCCTGAATCATATAAACTTTTGAAACCCGTCATGGAAGGATTAAGTCCTACAAGTTTGCCGGAAGATACCGTACTGTCTAACGGAATATAGCTTCCGGTTCCTGAACTGGCAATTTTTATGTTGGGACGCAGAGCTGCATACGTACTGTACTGGCTGATCGGGATTACTGTATTAAGACCGTCATTTGCTCCTGCAAGTCTTAAAATAACCAGAGAACGGTCATTAACCGTATCACAGTTAAGCTGAAAATCCAAAAACTGATTCATAAACCTCGAAGGCATTCCGTTGAGATAAAATGGTGCTCCCACACCTGCAAGAGATATTAATTTTAAAAAATCTTTTCTGTTCATGGTCTTAAATTGTTTGGAATTCAGGAGATTTAATGATGGCTTTTACCAGCCTGTCTATCGGGATTTTTACATTATTGGAATTTCCTGTATTAATGTAATTATTCCATTCGTTCTGCCAGTTTATAGGACTTAGATTGCTTAGGAAAACACTTTTAAAATAATCGTAGCGTGTGCCGTCCGGAACTTCCACAAACATCATCTGGAGAAATTCTGTTATCAGCGTATTTGCATTTCCCGGGTTTGAAAAATAGCCGCTGTCTTTTACGAAGGATGCATTATTCAGTTTAAATGTAAAGCCGTTGTAAGTAAGACCGTTGATGAAATAATCTATTGTATTGTTGTAACGAATTCTCAGGGATGAAGTGGTAATCCAGTTTTTATCATAATTCGGGCTGCTGTAATATCCTGCATATCCGTTTACCGATTGCGGATTGAAGACAGGCATTCCCATATTGGAAGAGAAATTACCAACTACGCCCATGAGGCTGTGTATTGCAGAAGGATTGACTTCATACATTGGAACCTGAAGGCTGAGAAGCGAAAACATATGAAGATACAGCTCTACAGGATTTCTTACCATGTTTCCAATGGTTTGATCTCCCGTGATGCTGTCTTCTTCGTCATAAAAATGTTTACTTTTCAGAAGAGTGGTAAGCGCAGGGATAATGTTGTAATTGTCTGCTTTAAGAGATGCTGCCAGAGGAACAATGATGCCGTTTTCTATTTCAGGAGTAATTAATCTTCCCACAAAATAGCGATACATTCTTCTGCAGTATGCTTTTGCCGTTTCATCCTGATTAAAAATCATGTTGATGAAATTCTGAAGCTCAGCTTTAATCGTTGCGTCTGTATTTCCTCCCGAAATTGCCTGATTTCCAAACGCGGACGAAAAAGTTTTGGTTCCCGTATCGTGCGTGTTAACTTTTACCTGACCTGTCGGAATATTCGTTGCCGGATCCAGAGAATTAAGTCTTGCTGTTTTATCCAGATGTACCGATGAAGTAAGAGAGAATCCTGTTAAAACTCTTGCTGCCTGTTGTACATCTGTTTCCGTGTAATTGGTATAGTTTCCCGTAGCAATCTGCGGTCCTTTTAAAATCGTAAACAATTCCAGAAATTCCCTTGCGTAATTTTGATTGGGACTTGTGCTCAGATTCACATTATTGTTCAGGAAAATAAGCATTCTCGGATTCTGTGTTATTCTGAATGCCAGTTCTTTAAGGCTTCCGCCGGCGTGAAATCTTAGAAGTTCCTTATAATCATAATTCGTCCAGAAAGAAGCGTTATCATCCGTTACAAAAAGAATATGAAGAAAATAAGCAATTTTATGTTGTGCAGAAGAATCCTTCAAAGCACTGTAAAGCCACCAGTAAAGATCATTCCTCACACTGTTTGCCGTACTTTGTGTATCGGTAATCGTAGGATTTGCAGCCGTGGGAACAATCGTTTCACCTACGTTATTAAGTGGAGAAGGCGGAACCGGATTGCTGAACGTAAATAACTCTGCAAGCGCCTGTTGCGGAGTTTTGGTCGCAAAATCCAGAATCTTTGCTTTCGTAATGTTGTAAGTAGTGCGTCTGAGAAGATGATAAGCATTCGAAAATCCCAGCACAGTAGTTTTAGGAGTAAGACTTGGCATAATTATGCTTTATTTTGAACAAATGTACAATTTTAATGAATTAAATATAATGTTTTAATAAAATTATAGAGATTAAATTTAGTAAACATTGAAAATATTTCGTTATTGATTTTGTGGTAGGCTGAATCTGCTTTTTTCTGCATTCTATATCCTGCATAGCTTTTTACGCTGCCAAAACAAATATTTATAGTAAATTTACTACGTAACGTAATCTATTAAAACTAAATTATGAATCTTTATACACAGCCAATGCTTCGCGAAGGAGCTTTAAAAGATAAAGTAGCCATTGTAACAGGAGGAGGAAGTGGTCTTGGAAAAGCAATGACCAAATATTTTCTCGAATTGGGCGCAAAAGTAGTCATCACGTCCAGAAACCTCGAAAAATTACAGGGAACTGCAAAAGAACTGGAAGAAGAAACAGGCGGAAAAGTTCTTTGCGTTGCGTGTGACGTAAGAAACTGGGATGAGGTAGAAGCCATGAAAGAAGCTGCGTTAAAAGAATTCGGAAAAATTGATATCCTTCTTAATAATGCTGCCGGAAACTTCATTTCTCCTACAGAAAGACTCACCCATTCTGCTTTTGACTCTATTCTGGATATTGTATTAAAAGGAACAAAAAACTGTACCCTTTCCGTTGGAAAACACTGGATCGATTCCAAAACTTCGGGAACGGTGTTGAATATCGTAACGACTTATGCATGGACAGGTTCTGCTTATGTCGTTCCTTCGGCTTGTGCAAAAGCAGGCGTTTTGGCAATGACGAGATCTTTGGCGGTGGAATGGGCAAAATACGGAATCCGTTTCAATGCCATCGCTCCGGGACCATTTCCTACAAAAGGAGCATGGGACAGATTGCTTCCGGGAAATCTGCAGGAAAAATTTGATATGAGAAAGAAAGTCCCTTTGAGAAGAGTAGGAGAACATCAGGAACTGGCAAATCTTGCGGCTTACTTAGTTTCAGATTATTCAGCTTATATGAATGGTGAAGTGGTAACCATCGACGGCGGAGAATGGTTGCAGGGAGCAGGTGAATTTAACATGTTGGAAGATATTCCGCAGGAAATGTGGGATGCTCTGGAAGCCATGATTAAAGCAAAAAAATCAAATTAAATTTTAGATTTTAATGTTTTCACTGTCATTCTGATCGGAACGAAGTGGAGTGAAGAATCTCTAAAAAAGAATATTTAGATTTCTCCTTCGTCAGAATGACAATGTGTATAAAAATTTATTTGGATATCCGTTATTTATCATGCTTGGATTTTAACCGCGAAGAGCGCTAAAGATTTCACAAGGAACACAATATTTGTGAGCTTTGTGGATAACCTTAGTGTACGTTGTGGTAAAAAATAATAATGATTACAGTGAGCAACATTTAATTATAACATATTGCGGATAATCAGAAAAATTTAAATTGTTTTCTAATTTAAAAAGAAAAAAATCCTTTAAATAAAGCAAAAAGTAGATTCTCAATGGGGAATCTACTTTTTTTTATTTGGGTGATTTCACGGTTGAAATTTAGGTGAATTACTGAGATATCTCGTTCGACACGACTATAAATTTGCAGTATCAATTTTTAATAACCTAAACAACAAAACATGGAAACATTAAAGTCGGTGTTGGAGGCGAACCACACCAAAAAAACAAAAAGTGAATTAATTGATTTATTAACAGGACTGGAAAAATCTTTAAGTCCCGCAGTTTACGAAAAAGTTTCGGGTATTGAAACTTCCGAGCTTTCTTCTCTTTCCAACAAAGAATTGGTAAGCATTATTGAAGACTTCAAGAAAAATTACGACGAGAAGTGGGAAAAATCTTTCGCAGCCGTTTCTTCGGAAGTGATGAAAATGATGGCAGGAAGAATGGCGGCAGACGACCAGGTTTTCAAAACTTCAGGAGCCGAAAGTGCAGATTTTGCAGCAGAATTGGGAAGCATCGATTTTGCAACCATCATCGGAGGTCCGCTGGATGCGTGTGTAAAAGCACAGTCGAACGCATCCATCAGCACCGTAAATTTCATCAAAGAAGTAGGATTCGAGCAGGATGGAAGCGACAGTAAGCTTCGTATGGCGGAATTCAAATACAAAAAAATGGGACCTAATCCTGATTTTGATCCGGCAGAACCCGAAAGTTCTACCAACCCGAAAGAAACAATGAACGATGTTGAAATTTCAGTTCCTTTCATTGCATTATTAAATGTTCCGAGCTTCAGAATTGAAACCTGCGAAGTGGATTTCAATGTAAAATTAAATTCTACCTATACAAAAGATGTAAGCGATGAATTCGGGATCACTGCAGGAGCTTCAGGAGGTTTCGGACCGGTGAAATTCAAAGTGGATGTTTCTTACAAAAGAACTTCAGCCACAGGAATTAAAGTGGAAAAAGAATATTCTCTGGGCGTAAAAGTAAGAGCAACCAACGACGAAATGCCTGCAGGATTGGAAAAAGTTTTAGGATTACTAGCACAATAAAAACCCTTTACGAGAAATGATTAAATTATCAGATTACCTGGATTATCTCAACAACGAGATAATTCAGGCTCGTAAAAAAGCAGACGAAAATGCGGTAATGATCGCAAAAGAATATGCTAAACACGAGTATTTAAAGTTTTTTAAAGTTCCGAGATATTCGCTTCCGAGTGTAAAGATGGATATTCCCATCAAGATCACGGATATTGATGCAGATTCAAAGTACAATTTCAAGTACAGCGAAGATCAGCTTATGGAAGATGTTAACCAAAAAATCCGTCTTGCCAATAACGAGAAAAATCTCAACATGACGGAGATCAGCAAAAAACAGCTTCAGACCAAAGAATTTACCCGTCTTTTTAAAGCGCTTGAAGCCGGAGACCAGAAATTTGGTAAAAAACCTTCTGCCGAATTGCTTAAAGTTGATCTCAGACAGAATGTAAAAAGTTTAAATTCAGGAATTTTCCGCGTACAGGAAGGAAACGGCGAAGCGGAAGTGAACGAAATGAAAGAAATTTTCACCAGTGCTTTGCTGAACAGATTCAGCCTCGTGAATTCTAAAATCAACAATATTTACATCGATCCCAATACCAACTCTGCGGAAGACAAAGACAAGCTTTTCGTAAATCTTCACGTAGAAATGGAAGACGAAGGAATCAGAATCGTCTCTTTTAAAGACAAAGACGGTAAAGAAGTAGAACAGATAATTTTTGAGTAATGCAGGAACTCGTTCATCATACGATACAGAAAATTCAGGAACTGCTGGAACATTTCAATAAAGTTCAGGAGCTTTATCTGTCGAAGTCTTTCGATTTTGATGCACAGTTTGAAGAATTTCTCTATGAATTTTTAGATTACCTGAAAACCAAAGGAAATACTACGTACGAATCCGAAGTTTTAAAGGTTATGAACATGATTTCCACTGTAAAAAGAGGATTTAATCCTGTTCAGATGGAAAAAATAGCTTCGGGAAAACGTGAGCTGACTTGGGGATTTTCATTCAGCGCAATGGAAAGTGTCCACAAATTTTTAATGGAAATGTACACCAAAGAGCATAAAAAACTGGATGAAGCAGAAGAAATTTTATCAGGATTAATTGTTTCTCTCTATCAAAACGGAATACTGAACGACGAAATCGTGAAAAGTCTCGCCAATGTACCAAAAATTGAAGACTTCTGGAATTCTTTAATCAAACAAAATACTCAGATTGCCGGAATTAATAAAAAACTGAGATTACAGATGATCTCGGAAGACATTTACCTGCTTCTTGAAAAAATTCTTTTAAAATTAAACTAATCTGTAATAATTTAAAATCTCTGTGTTTCTTAATTTAAGTGAAATCGAAGATTCGACGTAGTCAAACACCTTTGTGAGCCTTAAAAACAATTAATTGTAAAAAAAACTTAGTGCCGTTTGTGTTAAAATTAAAAGGTGAATAAAGATTTAAAACAAAACCCATGGAAAAAGAAAGATACATTGTTGTTCTCGAAGATCAGCATAAAAATTCCCTCAAAAAAGTGGAAAACGAACTGGATGTAAACATTACCTCATCAGAATTTCTTTCCGCAGAAAACCGTTCCTACGATGTTATTGATGATGATAACGGAGTTCTTTACAAAAATCTGGGCGTTCTTGTGGTTGAAAATATGGATGAGGCACAGTTGAAAAGCGCTGTGAAAAACGATTCTAACCCGATCGTTTATTTTGAAAAAGAAAGAGATTTTTTTTCGGCGGATGAACTGTCGATCATCAGTGAACTGAAAAAGCAGTCCGCAGAGATTGCAGACAAAATCACCGAGCTGGAAAAATACATTATAAATAAACCGTTACCGCAGAAACCTTTAGTGGAAATGGAATGGGGACTTAAAGCTTTGGGTCTCGGAAATTCTTTATACACGGGAAAAGGTATTGATATCTGTATTCTGGATACAGGACTTGAACTTTCTCATCCCGATTTTTTCGGAAAAAATATTGAAGGCAAATCCTTTATTGCCGGAGAAGACTGGAGCCGCGATCCCAACGGTCACGGAACCCACTGTGCAGGAGTTGCGACAGGAAACATACGGCTGGATAACGGAAAAAGATATGGAATCGCAAAAGAGGCTAATTTGAAAATTGCAAAAGTGCTTTCCGATGCCGGAAAAGGAACCACAAGCAGCGTTATTGATGCCATAGATTGGGCAATTACAAAGAAATTCAGAATTCTGTCCCTTTCACTCGCTTCTCCCGTTCTGCTGAATGAAGCGCCTTCTCCGCTTTTTGAAACCGTGGGTGCAAGAGCTTTGGAAAACAACTGCATCATTATTGCAGCCGCAGGAAACGACAGCAACAGACCGGCTGTTCCCAAACCTGTCTCAATGCCTGCAAACTCCATGTCGGTAATGGCAGTCGGAGCGATTGACGGACAAATGAAAGTGGCTAAATTTTCCAACGCGGGCTTAAATCCTTCAACCGGAGGAAACGTCAATGTCTGCGCTCCCGGAGTCGATATCATCAGTTCTTATCCCAAAAATTCTAAGAATAAAAACAGCAATTATTACGCAATGAGCGGAACAAGCATGGCAACACCCCATGTTTCAGGGCTTATTGCTTTGTACATGGAACAGTTTCCCGAAAAATCGGCAAAAGAAATCTGGGAACTTGTTGAAGCGAAGGCAAAACCCATCGAAGGTTTGAAATACAGAGACATCGGAAACGGACTTATACAGATATAATGATGAAAACATACTTAGCAGTTCTCAAAAAAGATACAGATATCAGACAGCTTGAAAAAGAACTGAAAAAAAACAATGTAAGATTGTCTGCCCACTATAAAACCATAGGAGTTGTAAAACTCGAAAGCGAAAAGCCGGTTTCCGATAAAGATTTTGAGCAGTATTTCCTTTCTGTTGAAGAAGATAAAGAAATTTAACAAGATAAATGGAGACATCAGACTTTTCTGTCCGGAGAAGTCTTATTTTTGTTTACTTTGTTAAATTAAAAATAGTAATATGAACTTCAAAATTCCAACCCTTGTTTCTGCGCTTGCCGTGATGTTCTTTTCACAGTCTGCATTGGC
This sequence comes from Chryseobacterium sp. MMO-72, assembly GCF_037146035.1. Lineage (NCBI taxonomy): Bacteria > Pseudomonadati > Bacteroidota > Flavobacteriia > Flavobacteriales > Weeksellaceae > Chryseobacterium > Chryseobacterium sp. MMO-72. Next base: position 56,447 of record NZ_JBBCWG010000015.1, on the reverse strand, counting down.
TCAGGAAGCCCCGAAATACAGCTACGTAGAAGCTTTCAAACCATTTTTCTATACACAGACAGGTACGCCTACAAGATCCGCAAGCGGACAGCCGGGACACGCCTACTGGCAGAATTCGGCAAGTTACAATCTGGATGTAAGCCTTAATGAAGCCAAAAACGAACTTACAGGAACTGCAGAAATCACCTATACCAACAACAGTCCTGATAAATTAGGATTTTTATGGCTGCAGCTCGACCAGAATTTATTTGCAAAAGATTCAAGAGGAAATGCAGTCGTACCGACTTCGGGAAGCCGAAACGGAGCGCACGGTGAGGAATTTGACGGCGGTTACAAAATAAAATCGGTAAAACTGGACGGTAAAGACGTAAAATATACCATTACCGATACCAGAATGCAGATTGATCTTCCTGCCGAACTGAAAGCTCTGGGAGGAGTCGCAAAAATTAAGATTGAATATTCTTTCCTTTCTCCAAAATACGGTTCCGACAGAATGGGAATTCAGGATACGAAAAACGGAAAAATCTTTACGATAGCACAATGGTATCCGAGAATGTGTGTGTATGATGATGTCATGGGATGGAATACGCTGCCTTATCTCGGTGCTTCGGAATTTTATCTGGAATATGGAGATATTACCGCAAACATTACCGTTCCTGCCAATCATTATGTGGTGGCTTCAGGAGAATTACTGAATTCAAAAGAAGTGTATTCCAAAGAAGAAATCAGCCGGTGGGATCAGGCAAAAAACAGCGATAAAACAGTGATGATCCGTTCTGAATCTGAATTAGGAAAAAACAATTCTACAGGAACAAAAACATGGAAATTTAAAATCAATCAGGCAAGAGATTTTGCATGGGCTTCGTCTCCGGCATTTATTCTGGATGCAGCAAAAATCAACCTTCCGAGCGGGAAAAAATCTTTGGCAATCTCCGCTTATCCTGTAGAAAGTGTAGGGAAAGAGGCATGGAGCAGATCTACAGAATACACAAAAGCGGCGATTGAGCATTACTCTGCAAAATGGTACGAATACACCTATCCGGCTGCAACCAACGTGGCAGGAAATGAAGGCGGAATGGAATATCCGGGAATTGTTTTCTGTCACATGGATTCCAAAGGCGGCGATCTTTGGGGTGTTACAGATCATGAATTCGGGCACAACTGGTTCCCAATGATTGTAGGTTCTAACGAAAGATTGTTTGCATGGATGGATGAAGGATTCAATACATTCATCAACGAACTTTCTACGGAAGCTTTCAACAAAGGTGAGTATTACGAAAAGAAAAATATTGCGCAGATGAGCGGATATATTATGAGCGACGGTTTTGAACCCATTATGGTAGGTCCGGATAATATGAAAGAGAACAGCATTGGAGCTTTGGCTTATTTCAAACCGGGAATGGGACTTCAAATCTTACGAGAATCCATTTTAGGACCTGAAAAATTCGATAAAGCATTCAGAACCTATGTTGAAAGATGGGCTTTCAAACATCCTACCCCTTGGGATTTTTTCCACACGATGGAAAATGTTTCGGGTGAAGAGCTGAACTGGTTCTGGAGAGGCTGGTTCATCAACAAATGGAAAATCGATCAGGGCATTAAAAATGTAAAATACGTTAACGGAGACTTTAAAAACGGAGCGCAGATTACGGTTGAAAATATCGGACAGTTACCAATGCCGACCAACGTTCAGGTTAAATTTAAAGACGGAACGCAGCAGATGGTAAAACTGCCGATCGAGGTCTGGAAAAGAAATACGGAATGGACATTCAGAATTAATTCTACCAAAGAAATTGATCAGGTAAAACTGGATCCGAATTCGGAAATTCCGGATGTAGACTCTAAAAATAATACATGGAGTTCCGCTGATGCAAAACCGATGGAAAAAGTAAATCTTAAAGAATTTACAGGAACTTTCGGAAGCAAGGATCTTCCGATGAAAATTGTATTTACAGAGAAAAACAACCAGCTTTTCGCTCAGGCAACAGGACAGCCGGAATTTCCTCTGGAATATACCGGAAACAATACATTCAGTCTGGAAATGGCACAGATTTCTTTAACCTTTAGTCAGGATAAAAAGTCATTTACCTTTAAGCGGGGCGGAAGAGAATTTAAATTTAATAAAGAATAATTTTAATCTTTTGAGCCATTAAGTTCTAAATTAAGAAGTTAAGCTTTATTAAGGAAAATCAAGATTTTCAATCTTAAAGAATGGTAAACTTAATTTGACCTTAACTCCTTAAATAAAATCTTAATGGTTCTATTTTACCATATCAAGCTCCGGAAAATACTCCGGAGTTTTTTGTTTTTAAATTGAATTTAATATTAAAATTCCCAATTCTGAAGGCTGTTTTAACGAGAAACCTTACTTTTGTTACTTTGTTAATTAAAATAGATGATTATGAATTACAGATTTTCAATCGTATTCCTGATGGTTTTTGCATTAGGATTTTCGCAGAATCTTAAGGTGATGAGTTTTAATATCAGACTGAATGTAGATTCGGATAAAGAAAATTCGTGGACGAACAGGAAACAGGATGTTGCAGATTTGTTGACGTATTATCATCCGGATTATTTTGGCGTTCAGGAAGCGTTGCCGGATCAGATGAAGGATATAAAAAACGGATTGAAAAACTATGATTATGTAGGAGTGGGAAGGGACGACGGAAAAGAAAAAGGTGAATTTTCGGCTATTTTTTATGATACAGAGAGATTGCAGGTTTTAAAATCGGATACCTTCTGGCTTTCGGAAACTCCTGAAAAACCATCAAAAGGGTGGGATGCCGCTTTGAACAGAATCTGTACCTACGCTGTTTTCAGGGATAAAAAATCTAAAAAAGAATTCATGGCACTGAATCTACATTTCGATCACATCGGAAATATAGCAAGAGTGAAGTCTTCAGAATTAATTTTAAAGAAAATCAAAGAAATCAATCCTAAAAATCTGCCTGTAACTGTGAGCGGGGATTTTAATTTAACGGAAGATTCAGAACCGATAAAAATAATGTCGCAGAATATGCAGGACAGTTTTTATCATTCAGAAACAAAACATTACGGTCCGAAAGGTACTTTTACAGGTTTTAATGTAAATGAAATTCCGCAGGACAGGATTGATTATATTTTCGTCAAAGGATTTAAGATCAAATCTCACAGACACATCAACGACAGAAGAGAAAATCTGCTGTATCCATCGGATCACTTTCCGGTTTTGGTAGATTTAATGTTTTAAAATGGCTTTAGTCAAATATTTAAGATAATAGATGATTTCTGCTTAATTGTAAGCTGTCAAAAAATAATACAAACGGTAATAATTATATTGCCGTTTTTTGTTACTTTTATGTTAAATAAAATACTTATTATAAAAAGATTTTAATGAAAAAGCTTGTTTTGGGTGTATTGTTTTTAGTTTCATGGCAATTTTCCGCGCAGGAATTGTATATGCCGAGAAATATTAAAAAAGCATACGAAAACGGAACCCGTGATCTGTCGGGCGCTCCGGGTAAAAATTACTGGCAGAATAAAGGGATTTATAATGTTGAGGTAAAGGTAGATGCCAATTCTAAGGTGGTTTCGGGAAAGGAAACCATAGTCTATACCAACAACAGCCCAAATGATCTGAATGATCTTGCCATAAGATTTGTTAATAATCTCCATAAACCACAGGCTCCGAGATCGGGCGTTGTTTCCAAAGATTTTCTTTCTTCGGGGTTGCATATTAAATCATTTATCGTAAATGGTGAAAAATATAACGTAAACAGCGACGATTGGGGGACAGTTGAAAAAGTAAAGCTGAATTCAGCCTTAAAATCCAAAGCGAAAGCTGAAATTAAAATAGAGTGGGAGTATCCTTTATCTGTACAAAGCGGAAGAGAAGGACAGATAGATCCTGAAACATTCTATGTCGCCTATTCTTTCCCGAGAGTCTCTGTTTATGATGATTACAATGGATGGGATATGCTTCCGCATTCCGACAGACAGGAGTTTTATAATGATTTCAACGATTACAGTTTTGCGATTACTGCTCCCAAAAATTATGTTGTCTGGGCAACCGGAGATTTTCTCAATCCCGATGCCGTTCTTCAGCCAGAATATCTGAAAAGATATAAATCTTCGTTAAAAAGCGACAAAGTTATTCACGTTGCTACTGAGCATGAAATGAAGTCCGGAAAAGTAACGAAACAGAATAAATGGAATACCTGGAAATTTAAAGCCAGTCATATCACAGATTTCTGTTTTGCATTAAGCAATCATTATGTTTGGGATGCGGCAAGTGTACAGCTTAAAACGAAAAGAGCAAGTGTTCAAGCAGGTTACAAAGCAGATGCAAAAGATTTTGAACATTATGTGGAATGGATGCAATATAATCTCGACTGGTTTTCTAAAAACTGGCCCGGAGTGGAATATCCTTACAATGCGATGACCGCAATTCAGGGATTTGCAGACATGGAATATCCGATGATGATTAACGATACCAGTATTCCGGATGATTTTCAGGATGCGAGATTAACGGCGGATCACGAAATTGCACATACCTATTTTCCTTTTTACATGGGCATCAATGAAACGCGTTATGCTTTTATGGATGAAGGCTGGGCAACAACTTTGGAATATTTAATCGGAATTGATGAAAACGGTGAAGCAAAAGCCAAAGAATTTTATAAAAATTTCAGGGTAAAAAGATGGATCAATGATCCTTCTGCAGAACAGGATCAGCCAATTATTACGATGAGTACTCAGGTAAGCGGAGCAGGTTACGGAAACAATTCTTATGTAAAGGCATCCCTGTCTTATCTGGCTTTAAAAGATTATCTGGGAGATGATTTGTTTAAAAAAGCATTACATCATTATATGAACAACTGGAACGGAAAGCATCCGATTCCGTGGGATTATTTTAATTCTATGAATACAGGTTCGGGAAAAAATCTGAACTGGTTCTTTAATAACTGGTTTTACACCAATAATTATATCGACCTGAAAGTGTCTTCAGCATCTCAGATGAATGATCTTCTAACGGTAAATGTGGATAATGTAGGCGGTTTTGCCATCCCTTTTGATGCAGAGATCGGATATGAAGACGGAAGTGTAGAGAAGCTTCATTTTTCGCCATCGGTTTGGGAAAAGGATCAGAAAAAAACAATGCTTACAGTTCCGATTACCAAAAAAGTTAAATCGGTAAATCTTGACGGAGGTATCTTTATGGATTACACACCAAAAGACAATACTAAAACATTATAAATAAATTCCGGCTGTTTCTCTGAAACAGCCGGAATCATTTGTATTAAAATTAGCAATAAAGTTTAGTTAATTCTTAATCCTGATCTTGCTCCGGAAGAAGCTACCACAGACTGCATTCTTGTTTTTTGTCCTGCAGAGAACATAAACATAGCTGCATCATCCACATAATCCATGTAATTCATAAACATTACAGATCTCTGTACGCCGCTGCAGGTATTGTAAAGAGGATAGCTTGGTTTTCCAGCATTAGAAGTAGTTTGAGTCGGAGTGTCCGCCACAAGATCGTTTCCACAGTTAGCATCTCCCCAGATGTGTCTCAGGTTCAGATAATGTCCTACTTCGTGTGTAGCTGTTCTTCCCAGATTGAATGGAGAAGATGCACCGGTCTTACCAAAATATGGAGACGCAATTACCACTCCGTCGTTCCATAATCCGGAAGATTCAGGGAAAGTTGCGTAGCCAAGAATCTGCCCCATATTTCCTACCGTCCAGATGTTTAGATAATTAGAAGGACTTGTTGCATCAATTCCTCCGGTAGATGCTTTTTTCATCGCATCATTGGTACTCCAGCTTGTTTTGGTAGTAGATTTTCTCACCACATTCGCCAGTCTGAATCTTACTTTTACATCCCCCGCTTTTACCCCCTGAAATTCAGAAGGAATTTTTGAGACGTCGGTGTTGGTTCCTGCATAATCCGCATTAAGAACTGCAATTTGTTCTGCAATACGGGCGTCAGAAACATTTTCAGCAGTTGTTCTGTATAAGACATTTACCACTACCGGAATTTCAACGGTACCATCAGATAATACTTTTCCCAGTTTCATATCGTTTTCAAATCTTTCGGTTCTGGCTTCGATTTCAGAATATTTCTGTCTCAGTTCCGAACTGTTTTTCAACGCTGCTTGTCGGATTTCTTCAGAAGCACAGCCTCTTTGAAGTGCAGTTCCGGAAATAGCAGGTGTGTTTTCAGATCCTTCGGTTTGGTTAGAAACATTGTCGCTGTTACAGGCAGAAAGGAAACTCAGCATAAGAGCTCCGAATAATAGTTTTTTCATAAAAAATATAATATTTTGTTCGGCAATGAAATTATATTATTTGAAGTATATATGCAAGTATTTCACCCTTTAGTTGAGTTATTTTATTATTCAATAAATAGTATTTTTTAAAATATGCTGTATTATTTGTATTTAAATGATGTTTTTATTGATTTTTTAGCAAGTGAAAAAAGTTATTTACGGCACAAAAAATCCTTTCCACTGGAGAAAGGATTCAGATTTAAGTTAAAAAATATGAGTGAATGTTTATTCTGAATTTAAGATTCTGCGAACCCGTTTTTAATAGCAAAAACAGCAAGACCAACTCTCGTTTTAAGATCTAATTTATCACAAAGCTGATCTCTGTAGCTTTCCACCGTTCTCGGGCTGCAGCACATTTTATCCGCAATTTCTTTATAGCTGAGTTCTGTAACCGTATATTTTAAAAATTCTTTCTCACGGTCGGAAATTTTCACATTATTGGCGGCATCTTCATTGTTCATATTGGAAAAAATGATCTTGGAAGCCCATTCCGGATAGAAAAAACCGTCATTGTTAAGTTTCGTCAATGCATTTTCCAGTTCTTTTGGATGCGTATTTTTCAGTAAATAGCCTTTAGCACCGTTACGGATCATTTTAATAACGCTTTTATCGTCGCCCTGCATGCTTAAAGCCATTACTTTAATGTTCGGATGATGTTCCTTGAGCCAGAGTACCGTTTCGAAACCATCCATAATCGGCATACTGATGTCCAGAAGAATAATATCCGGAATTTTGCTGTTGTTTTCGAATTTCTGGATGAGATCTTTTCCGTTTTCGGCAACGTAGATTACTTCAAACTCCGGAAAATTGTCAATAATTCCTTCTAAAGCTTTTGCGATAAGTACATGATCGTCTACAATCACTATCGTTTTTTTCATGGCTGTCTTTTTAAAATAATGTTGAGCGTAGTTCCCAAATTTTTCTGACTTTCAAGGCAAAAATCTGCCCCGATAATTTCGGCTCTGTTTTTCATATTGGTGAGCCCGATTCCGTTGGATTTGATGCTGGACTGATCGAAACCGATGCCGTCATCTTTAATATTCAGTTCCCAAAGTAACTCCTGAGAAGTGTTCAGATTAATGAAAATATTTTTACAGCCCGAATGTTTGATGCTGTTCTGAATAAATTCCTGAGTAATTCTCAGCAATACATTTTTATGCACAAAGCTGAGATCCAGCTGATTAAAATTATGCTGAAAATCGACATGGCATTTTTTAAACGCATTGGTGTTGTCTACTTCTTCCTGAATTAAAGTTACGATTTCCTTTTGATTAATATTGTCGTCCGTTAATGTTTTTGAAAGGCTCCTGAGATCGTGAAGCGACTGATTAATGATCTGCGAAACCTGCTCGATTCTTTCGCTTACTTCCGGAACTTTATTTTCATACAAAAGCTGTTGCGTGTATAGGCTTACCAACGTTAATTTCTGACCGATATTATCATGAAGTTCGCGCCCGATCTGCTGCATCGTTGCCTGCTGAATTTCAAGCTGCGTCGCTAACAATTCTTTCTGGTGAATTTCGTTTTTTATTTCAATCTCATTCAGATATTCTTTTTTGCGCTGTTTGTATTTGCGGATATAAACCATCACCGCAGCCACAAACAATACAAAAAAGATGTTGAATAAAATAATTGTTATTATGAGCTCTGTTTTCCCCATATGAATGAAATTGAGAATAATAAATACATTGTAATTCCGGACATTAGAAAGTAATTAAAGTACATATTCCATAGTTCAGGATATTTGCTTAATAAGCTGAAAAATGTCCAAAACGGTAGCGTTCCGATATAAAATAAAGTTACTCCAAGATTAATATAAAACATTTTGTTTTTATTGAAGCTCAGAATATCAGATGAATTAATTTGCCTGTAATACTCCATGATTACTAAAACCATCAATATGAGACAGCCAAATGTATAATTGAATGAAAAAATTATTTTTCCCGCTTTAAAAAAATACTCATTGGGAAGAAAGGAAAGCAAATAAATTATAGAAATTGTATAAAATAATTTTGGCTTTTTTAATGATTTTGCAGCATACAGCCAATAGAAAAATAAAAATTCAATTGGAATAACAAAATAATTAAAAAACTTTGGCTTATTATATTCCATTAAATATCCTCCCCATTTCCCAAAAACTTCACATAAAAACATGAGTATTAAATAAATGGAAAAGTACTTCCAGTATTTATCTTTAGCATTTCTATAAAAAATAATAGAAATAAGAGCAGCCAGCCCTTCCATCCAGATTAAAGATTCTTGTAGTACTTTTTGAAATTCACTCATTGTGCTTATTCGTGTAAATATATTTTTTTATTAAAAAGATTCGGTTGCCTGTGTAGAAGGAGGAGATAGGGTTCCATGATTCTGGCAGACCACTTCTCCCTGCAAACCGGAATTTCTTGCTGAAGCCATCGCCAAAAACTCTCCGCTTCCGCTTGTGCTTAAAGGATTGAAATCATAGCAGAGTTTTTCTCCGTTTTCATCTTCCTGTTTCATGGTAGGAACCAAAACTAAAGTGTGTCTCTGTGCATATTCTGTTCCGATCGGAGTTCCCGACATAATATTCCAGTCCTGCTCTTTAGGATAAGCCGCATAATAAAATCGTATTCCCAAATCCTGATCTGTAACACGGGAATCATTTTTCATCGCCTCATTTTCAATGTCTGAAATAAATTTTTTCAGCGTTGCCAGATCAAAATGAATAGAGTGGGCATCATCAAATCCTAAATTTTGGTTTACACACGCTAACTGATTTTTTCTGTAGTTCTCTACAAGAGTTCTGATTAAATCGCAGTGAAGCGTGTTGGGATTAGAAATTGATTCGGCTGATTCAAATTCTAAGTTGTCTAAATTTGGTTTTGTTTCCATAAAGCTAGTTTTAAAAAAGGTGAAAGGTTAGTTGGTTATTGCAAATCTCGTAAAATTTCAGGGGAATACGACACGGTTTTTTCCTGATTATTTATGGGGTTTTTACGGATTGTAAATTTTAATTAAAATTATAAAGATTTTAGATAGATTTGCAGCGATTATTAAATTCATTAATCATAAACAATAAATTATCAAATGAAAAGACAGACTATCGCATTACTTTGCATAGCAATATTTAGTGTTTCATGCGCTAAGAAAGACGAAACTGCAGCGGATGGCAAATACACGGATGATCAAAAAGCTTCCTACTATATAGGTCTGAGTATTGCTAAAAACATGAAACAGGAAGGCTTCAAAGTAGATGCAGATCTTTTGGCTCAGGCTATTAAAGAAGAAATGGATGGAGGGAAAAAGCTGATGCCGGCTGAAGAAATGGATTCTTTTATGCAGGAGTTTATGCAGAAACAGCATGAAAAAAAGCAGGCTGCAGCAGGCGTACAGGCAGATGAAAATAAGAAAAAAGGTCTGGAATTTCTTGCCAAAAATAAAAGCAATCCTAAAGTGAAGACCACGGCTTCCGGTTTACAGTATGAAGTCCTGCAGGAAGGTGACGGTAAAACAAAACCAAAAGCGTCTGATATTGTACAGGTAAAATATACCGGAAAGCTTCTGGATGGAACTGTTTTCGACTCTACCGACAAAAACGGAGGCGCACCAATGGATATTAATCTGGGCGGTGTAATCAAAGGATGGACAGAAGGTATTCAGTTGATGAGCAAAGGATCTAAATACAGATTTTACATTCCTTCAGAACTGGCTTACGGAGATAATGGAGCCGGACCAATTCCTGCAGGCGCTACTATTACTTTTGATGTAGAATTAGTGAATATAAAATAATATTTTGAATACAAAATTCATAAAGTATTTCACATCTGATATATTACAAATAAAATTTCCGCAGATTTTTTGGTCTGCGGAAATTCTTCAAAAATAATATATATGAAAAAAACTACTTATAAATCGGTCGGTCTGAAAACCAAACCTGTCTCTTCGAAATAATCCAGTGTTATTCTGTCGCCATCGTTCACTTTTCCGGCAAGGATTTCTTTCGATAACCGGTTAAGAACCTCCTGTTGAATCACTCTTTTCAGAGGTCTTGCTCCGAATGCAGGGTCATACCCTTTATTCATCAGGTAATCTACTGCGTCCTGAGTTGCCGTCATAATGATATTTCTTTTCGAAAGCATTTCATTAAATCCTCTCAGCTGATAGGTAACGATTTTTCCGATTTCCTTTTTTCTTAAAGGCTGGAACAATACAACCTCATCAATTCTGTTTAAGAATTCCGGACGTAACGTCTGTTTCAATAAATCAAAGACCTCATCTTTTGCCTCTTCCAGTGTTTCCGGACTAATGTTATCATCCTTGTCACGCAGAGCGGAGTCGAAGCGCTCCTGAATTAAATGTGAACCTAAATTCGATGTCATAATGATAATCGAATTTTTGAAATTCACCACTCTTCCTTTGTTATCGGTCAATCTTCCGTCATCCAAAACCTGTAACAAAGTGTTGAAAACATCAGGATGTGCTTTTTCAATTTCATCTAAAAGAACCACAGAATATGGTCTTCTTCTCACAGCTTCCGTTAATTGTCCGCCTTCATCATAACCCACATATCCCGGAGGCGCACCCACCAATCTCGAAACACTGTGACGCTCCTGATATTCACTCATATCAATTCTCGTCATATTGTTTTCATCATCAAATAAAAACTCCGCTAAAGCTTTTGCCAGCTCGGTTTTTCCGACTCCCGTTGTTCCTAAGAATAAGAATGACCCGATTGGTTTTTTATCATCACTCAATCCCGCTCTGTTTCTTCGGATCGCATCCGCAACGGCTGTAATGGCTTCGTCCTGTCCAACTACTCTGTGATGAAGTTCGGTTTCCAGATTCAATAGCTTTTCTCTTTCAGACTGGAGCAGTTTCGTTACAGGAATTCCGGTCCATTTGGCAATCACTTCAGAAATGTTTTCAGAAGTTACCTCTTCTTTAATTAGCTCATTCTGATGATTTTGCATTTCGATTTCAAGCTTTTTCAGCTCTTCCTCTTTTTCACGCAGTTTTCCGTATTGGATTTCTGCTACTTTTGCGTAATCTCCTGCTCTTGAAGCTCTTTCTGCCTCCAGTTTCAGAGATTCTATATCTTTTTTAATCTGCGTTAAATCTTCAGATTTTTGCTTTTCTTTCAGCCATTTGGCGTTAATTTCATTTCTCTGCTCAGAAATTTTCGAAATATCTTCTTTTAAATGATCGATTTTCGTCTGGTTGCCTTCTCTTGAAATCGCAGCCAGTTCAATTTCCAACTGCATTAATTTTCTGTCGAGAACATCCAACTCTTCCGGTTTCGAATTGATCTCCATTCTCAATTTTGCCGAAGCTTCATCAATTAAATCAATCGCTTTATCCGGTAAAAATCGGTCTGAAATATATCTCTGCGACATTTCCACCGCCGCAATAATTGCCTCATCTTTGATTCTTACTTTGTGGTGCGCTTCATATTTGTCTTTAATTCCACGAAGAATAGAAATTGCCGATTCTGTATCTGGTTCTTCCACCATTACTTTCTGAAAACGTCTCTCAAGAGCTTTATCTTTTTCAAAATACTTCTGATATTCATTTAAAGTCGTGGCTCCAATCGCTCTTAATTCTCCTCTCGCTAAAGCTGGTTTCAGAATATTTGCAGCGTCCATTGCGCCTTCACCGCCTCCGGCTCCCACCAAAGTGTGGATTTCGTCGATAAAAAGAATAATCTGTCCTTCCGATTTAATAACTTCATTCACTACGGATTTCAGACGCTCTTCAAACTCACCTTTGTATTTTGCACCGGCAATCAAAGCGCCCATATCCAGTGAATATAATGTTTTATCCATTAGATTTTCAGGAACGTCACCGCTGATAATTCTGTGGGCGATTCCTTCCGCAATGGCGGTTTTACCAACTCCGGGTTCACCAATCAGGATCGGGTTGTTTTTTGTTCTTCTGGAAAGAATCTGCAACACTCTTCGGATTTCTTCATCACGCCCGATTACAGGATCTAATTTTCCTTCCGCCGCTAATTCGTTGAAGTTTTTAGCGTATTTATTTAAAGACTGATACGTTTCTTCTGAACTTGCAGAAGTGGCTTTTGAGCCTTTTCTTAATTCTTTAATTCCGCCTTCCAGAAGACTCTTGGTAACGCCCATATCTTTCAGCATTTTTGAAACTTCTGAATTTGTTTCCAATAATGAAAGCCATAAATGCTCAATCGTTACATATTCGTCGCCCATTTTTTTAGCAATGTTAGGCGCATCAAGCAAAACTTTATTTGCTGATTGTGAAATGTAAATGTTGCCTCCCTGAACTTTAGGGAGCTTCTCTAAATTTTCGCGGTTTCGCTCTCTTACCAAAGCTGCATCTGCTTCAGATTTTTTTAATAAGAAAGGCGATATATTTTCATCTACCTGAAAAATTCCTTCCAGTAAATGTTGAGGTTCGATCTGTTGGTTGCCAAATTCCATTGCCACCTGTTGTGCAGCCTGAATTGCTTCCTGAGATTTTACGGTATATTGATTTAAATTCATATTTTGTATATTTTTGATTCTTTAATTTTTAGTTTCCAATTTTAGATTTTAGACATCAGATTTCAGACCATAAGAGTCAAATAAATGTTAATTTTTTAATCAGATTTTCTAATTTCTGATGCCCTTAATCTTTATTTAATCATTTAATTCGGGTACATTATCGCAAAAAGTATTCTATTGTTGAATTTTTAAAAATATTGGACAAAATTTCCGAAATATTTATTTTTAATCTGTTTTGAAAAGACAAAATTTCCGATTCGAAGAATTTGAGTGAAAATTATCGGAAGAACCGTCAGATTTGGTGAATCTCAAAATACGTCTAACCTTATTTTTTGATTGAACCATTAAGATTTTAATTAAGAAGTTTAGAATATTTAAGAGTTGCTTCGCTTTCCAAAATAATGCTTATTAAAAATCTATTGATTTTTTCTTAATTAAACTTAACATCTTAAATCTTCTTAATGGTTTAAATAATTTTTCATTTCATCATTTTGAAAAAGCAGTGTTTAGCTTTTAATTTTTAGTTTAAAAATCATCTTCTCAAAATCAAATATTAAAATCAAAATAATTACTTTTGCGTTTTTACAAATGGAGCTTAAAGAAAAACAGAAGAAAATTTTAGATGTTGCCGTGGAACTTTTCAAGGAGAAAGGCTACATGGGAAGCTCTGTTCGGGATTTGGCAACCAGACTGAATATCAAAGCGGCTTCTTTATATGCGCACATCCGCTCAAAGGAAGAAATTCTGGAATGGATCTGTTTCGGCATCGCGCAGGAGTTTTTTGATGAACTTCAGCAAGTAAAAAATACCAATATTCCACCAAAGGAAAAGCTCAATCTTTTCATTGAAAAACATTTGTCGGTTGTTCTGAAAAACCGTGATGTCACGCACATTTATTCCAATGAGTGGAAGCATCTTGAAGAGAGATTACCTGAATTTATCGAATTAAGAAAAAATTATCAGCAGGAAGTTGAACAGTTGATTTCTGAAATTTATACCGCTGAAAACTGGGAATTAAGATCACCGGCTTTTACCACGAGATTTATTCTTCATACTTTAAATAACTCCTATTTCTGGTTTAAAAGAAATATAGAATCCGGTTCGGATATCACCGATGAAATTAGGGATAAAATTCTTTTTGGTTTGCTGGGAAATCAGAAATAGTAGTTTTAAGCTTAAAATTTCCCAAAACTTTATCATAGTTTTTGTCATTCTGACGAAGGAAGAATCTAAGCTTAGTGTTAGAGATTTTTTATAATTTAAATGATAAACTTTGTGCTTAGTTACTTTGTTTTAAACTGTCATTTCGACGAAGGAGAAATCTATTAAACATTAAAGTAAAAACAGATTCTTCACTTCACTTCCGAACTTTGTTCATAGACTTTTTATCTATGTTTGAATAACAAAATCATCCTTAAACTAAACCTCAATCTTCACCTTAATTATTTAGAATCATTAAAAATCTGACGAAAATCATAAAAATTTTGTCACGTTCCAAAATCTTTTTAAATTTACACCTAACAAATGTTAGTTAGTTATGGATTTTGGTGTTGAATATCTTAAGCTCGATCAGTTGAGACAGCTTCAGTCTGAGCGGTTAGCGAATTTGGTAGACTATCTTGGAGAGAAGTCTGAGTTTTATAAGAGAAAATTTAAAGAATCAGAAATATCTCCACAGGAAATAAGGTCAATCGAAGATATTACCAGACTTCCTATAACCTACAAACAGGATTTGCGAGACAATTATCCATTTGGTTTATTTACCGTTCCGAAAAATGAACTGCAGAGAATTCACTGTTCAAGCGGAACAACGGGAAAACCGACGGTGGTGGGATATACAAAAGAAGATGTTGATTTATTCAGCGAAGTCGTGGCGAGATCTTTAAATGCAGCAGGCGCGAAACCGGGAATGCAGTTGCATAATGCATATGGTTACGGAATTTTCACAGGCGGACTGGGACTGCACTACGGAGCGGAAAAACTGGGAATGAGCGTTCTTCCGATTTCAGGAGGAATGACGGCAAGACAGGTCGATCTCATCATGGATTTTCAGCCGGAAGTAATCTGCTGTTCGCCATCTTACGCTTTAACCATTGCTGATGAATTTGCAAAAAGAGGAATCCCCGCAGAAGAAATCAGTTTAAAATATGCCGTTTTGGGATCAGAACCGTGGACAGAATTAATCAGACAGCATATTGAAGAAAGATTAGATGTTCATGCAACCAATATTTACGGATTAAGCGAAATTATCGGACCCGGAGTTTCGATGGAAGATTTTGAGGAAAAAGGAGGTTCTTACATTTGGGAAGATCATTTTTATCCCGAAATTCTCGATCCGGTTACAAAGGAGCCTGTTCCGTTTGGTGAAGAAGGCGTTTTGGTGATTACCACTTTAACGAAGAAAGCAATGCCGCTTCTGCGTTACTGGACAAATGATATCACAAGTCTTTACTATGACGAAAACGGAAAAAGAACGATGGTGAAAATGCGCCCGATTTTAGGAAGAGCCGATGATATGCTGATTGTAAGAGGGGTAAATGTTTATCCAAGTCAGATTGAAGAAGTATTTTCTCATGTAGAAGGAGTCGTTCCGAACTATTATTTAACTCCTGTTGAAAAGGAACAAATGTGTGTTGCACTGGATATTGATGTTGAGATTGATGATGAATTGATCGCCTCGAAAAATTTAAATCAAAATACCGATGATTATGCTATTTTTGTCGGAAACTTCGGAAAAAGTATAGAAAACGAAATAAAAAAGAGGGTAGGAATTACCACAAAAGTGAAAATTCATGCTCAGGACAGTCTTCCGAAATGCGAAGGTGGAAAAATTAACAGAATACTTAAAAAATAAATGAATTCATTTTATAAACTTAAAACGGTAAAAGTTCAGAAAGATACCAACGATGCAGTAAATGTAGCGGTTGAAATCCCTGAAGAGCTGAAGGATAAATTCAGATTCAAACAGGGGCAGTATCTTAATTTCCGAATGATGATCAACGGAAATGAAGAAAGACGTTCTTACTCCATCTGCAATGCGCCGAGTGAAAAAAGCAACACGCTGGAAGTTTTAGTGAAATTATTGGAAGGCGGAAAAGTTTCCGGTTATTTCAATGAACATCTTCACATGGATGAAATTCTTGAGGTAATGCCTCCGATGGGCGGTTTCAACACTTCTTATCATCCGACAAACGTAAAAACATACATTGGTTTGGCGGCAGGAAGCGGAATTTCTCCGGTTTTATCGAATATTAAAGAAAGTCTTTATCAGGAGCCGACTTCCAATGCGTATCTGTTCTACAGCAACAGAAGCATGAATCACGTGATGAAAAAGGCTGAGATCGATAAATTGGTGGAGCAGTTCAGCGGAAGATTGAAAGTTGTTTATCTCGTAAGCCGTGAAAAGCATGAAGATCCGATTTTTGAAGGAAGAATTTCCCCTGAAAAACTGGAACATTTATTTGAAAGATATGCAGATATTGATGTAAAAGAAGCCACTTATTTCATTTGCGGACCTTCTGAAATGATCAAAGGAATTGCAGATTATTTAAAGAAAGATAAAAAAGTACCGGCAATTCAGGTTCTATTTGAATATTTCACTGCTCCTGACGAAGAAAATACAGAGGAAATGAGCGACGAATTCAAGGCCATTGCCAATATTGAAAGTATGGTTACGGTAATCATTGACGATGATGAATATTCGTTCCACCTGAATTCAAAAAAAGAAAGTATCTTAGATAAAGCATTGAAAGACAATCTTCCTGTACCTTTTGCGTGTAAAGGAGGAGTGTGTTGTACGTGTAAAGCCGAAGTTTTGGAAGGGGAAGTCTTCATGGAAAAAAACTACGCGCTTACCGAAGAAGAAGTAGCCCGAGGTTACGTTCTTACCTGCCAGTGTCACCCGACAACCAATGTAGTGATGCTTAATTATGACGTATAATTAATGTAACAATGTAATAATTTACCAATGTAAAAATAATAAGATTTCACTCTAAAACTTTGTGGACTTGGCTAAGTGAAACGCCTTTGCGAACTTAAAAACAGTTAGTAGTAAAAGAAATCTTAGCGAGCTTTGCGTTAAAATTTACCTTCATTTTAAATATTACAAGATGGAAATAGATATTGAAAAATTTGTACAGTACGTACACGACGAAAATAAAGTAGAACCAAAAGATGTAATGCCCGATGATTACAGAAAACTATTGGTTCGTCAGATTTCACAGCACGCGCATTCTGAAATCGTAGGAATGTTGCCGGAAGCGAACTGGATCTCCAGAGCACCTTCTTTGAGGAGAAAAATGGCTCTTCTGGCTAAAGTTCAGGATGAAGCAGGTCACGGTTTATACCTTTATTCTGCAACCGAAACTTTAGGTGATGGAACCATCAGAGCAGACAGAGATGCAACGTATGAAGATATGCTTTCAGGAAAAGCAAAATATTCAAGTATCTTCAACTATCCGACTTTAAGCTGGGCAGATATCGGAGCGATCGGTTGGCTGGTTGATGGTGCTGCAATTATGAATCAGGTGATGTTGATGGGGAATTCTTATGGTCCTTACTCAAGAGCGATGGTTAAAATCTGTAAAGAAGAATCTTTCCACCAAAGACAGGGTTATGAAATTTTGATGGCTCTTTGCCGTGGTACAAAACAGCAGAAAGAAATGGCTCAGGCTTCGTTAAACCGATTCTGGTGGCCAGCTTTAATGATGTTTGGTCCAAATGATGACAGTTCACCAAACTCTAAAATTTCGATGAATTACAGAGTGAAAAGAGAAAGCAACGATAGTCTTCGTCAGAGATTCATCGACGTGACGGTTGCTCAGGCTGAATTTTTAGGGTTAACCATTCCGGATAAAGATCTGAAATGGAACGAAGAAAGACAGCATTATGATTTCGGAGAGCTTCCATGGGATGAATTCATGGAAATCTTAAAAGGAAACGGGCCTGCCAACAAAAAGCGTATCGAAACGAAGAGAAAAGCTCAAAGAGAGAATTCTTGGGTAAAAGAAGCGGCAGCAGCTTTTGCTGAGAAGCAGAACGAAAAGGTAAACTAATTCTTAATTTAAACCATTAAGATTTTATTTAGAAGTTTAGTTGAATTAAGAAAAATCATTTTGATTAAAATCCAAAAGCGAAGCTAATCTTAATATTCTTAACAACTTAATTGTCCTTAATGGTTCAAAAATTAAAATTTAAAATAATTCAAAATCTAAAATTTAGATAAAAATAAAATTTGACTATGGCAAATTTAGATATGTGGGAAGTGTTTATTCAGACTAAACCGGGGTTATCTCACAAACACGTTGGAATTGTACAGGCGCCAACAGCAGAAATGGCTTTACAAAACGCAAGAGACGTTTATACAAGAAGAAAAGAAGGAACTTCTGTTTGGGTAGTTCCAAGTAAATACATCGTAACTTCGGAAGGAGTGGATAAAGAAGCATTTTTCGATCCGGCTGATGACAAATTATACCGTCACCCAACCTTCTACGAGATCCCGAACGATGTAAAAAATATGTAAAACAGCAATTGGCTGTTAGCTGCTTGCAATTTGCCGAAAGCTAGACGCCAAAAGCCAAAAGCTAAAACAATGAACCCATTATATAATTATTTATTAAAATTGGCAGACGACAGTTTCATTATGGGACAACGTTTGTCTGCGTGGTGCGGTGAAGGTCCTTATCTGGAGGAAGATATTGCATTAACGAATATTGCGCTGGATGAACTTGGTCAGGCGAACAATTTTTATGTGTACGCTTCAAGACTTTTAGACGACGGAAAATCTGAAGATGATATTGCTTTTTTAAGATACGAACACGAATATGTGAATGCACACTGGACAGAACTTCCGAACGAAGATTATGCACAGACCATTTTGAAAGTGTATGTCTTTGCTGTCTATCAGAAACTGATGTACGAAGCATTGTCCAATTCAGCCAATGAAGAATTGGCGGCGATTGCTCAAAAATCATTAAAAGAGGTAAAATACCATTACACACACGCTGCTTCTTGGATGAAAATTTTTGCTCAGGGAACAGAAGAAAGTAAAAGCCGTCTGGAAAAAGCCATTGAAAATATTTGGGAATACACCAAAGGTTTATTTGCAAAAACAGAAGGAGAAGATGATTTGGTCGCTTTAAATATTGCTCCGAATACCGATGCTCTTTATGAAGAATTTATAACAATCACTCAAAAAGATTTTGCAGATTTCCACTTAGAATATCCTACAAATCCTTTCATGCAGCCAAAATCCAGAACAGGATATCACACAGAATATTTTGGATATATCCTTTGTGAATTGCAGTATATGCAGAGAGCATATCCGGGTTGTACCTGGTAGAAACACAAACCTCACAGGTTTTTAAAACCTGTGAGGTTTAAAAATAACAAACGACCATAACAATTTTGCAGTTTACGGCTTTGCTAAGTAGAACGCCTTTGTGAACTTAAAAAAAATGGTAGTCAAAAAAATCTTAGCGCATTTTACGTAAAAAAATTAAGATAAAAAGAAGATTGAAAAATCCTTTAGAAATATTAGAAATGGTTCCCGATCCGGAAATTCCGGTGATTAATATCGTGGAATTGGGTATTGTAAGAGACGCAAAAATTACCAGCGAAAATTCCTGCGAAGTAACGATTACGCCGACTTATTCTGCCTGTCCCGCCATGTTCACCATTGAGGAAGACATCATCAAAATCATGAAGGAAAACGGATGGGAAGCAAAAGTGGTGACCAAAATGTTTCCGATCTGGACAACGGACTGGTTAACCGATGAAGCGAGAGAAAAACTTCGGGTATACGGAATCACTCCTCCCGAAAAAGGAGCCGACGAACATCACATCGGGAAACCGAAAAAATGTCCGCGTTGCGGTTCTATGAACTCAAAACAGATCAGCAGATTCGGGTCTACGCTATGCAAGGCTTCGTATCAGTGTTTAGATTGTCTGGAACCATTTGACTATTTTAAATGTCACTAAATGAGTGTAACAATCTGAAAATGTGGTAATATAACAATTTTGAATGCTTTAAATATTGTTATACCTATAAACTGATATGTTGGTGCATTTTTATTGTTAAATTAGTGCATTAATCATAAAAAATTAAAACTATGTATACACAACTCGATATTGAGTCGCATTTCGACGGAAAATTAAAAATTGCTTATCTCAATCAGCCGGATACCATGAACGCGCTTACAAAGCCGTCTTTATCAGATCTGAAAGATTTCGTAAAAGAATGCAGTGAAGATCCTGCTGTAAGATGTGTTGCCATTTCGGGAAGAGGCAGAGCATTTTGTTCCGGTCAGAATCTTGATGATGCATTTGTTCAAGGCAATGAACATCATGACAACGATATCATCAGAAAAATTGTAACAGATTATTACAATCCGTTAGTGATGGAAATTACCCACTGTAAAAAACCGGTTGTTGCATTGGTAAATGGTCCTGCAGTTGGAGCTGGAGCGATGTTGGCGTTGATCTGCGATTTTGTTCTGGCAAATGAAAAAGCTTACTTTGCTCAGGCATTTTCCAATATCGGATTGATTCCTGATACGGGGGGAACTTACTTTTTACCAAAATTATTGGGAAGACAATTGGCTAATTATTTAGCATTTACCGGAAAAAAATTATCTACGGAAGAATCTAAATCATACGGTTTAGTTGCTGAAGTGTTCAGTGAAGAAGAATTCGGTTCAAAATCAATGGAAATTTTGGAAAGAGTATCCAATATGCCTACAGTTGGTTTAAAATTAACCAAAAAAGCATTTGCACATTCTTATGACAATACGCTGAAGCAGCAGTTGGAATTAGAAGGAGATCTTCAACAGAAAGCTGCAGAAACAGAAGATTTTAAAGAAGGAGTAAGTGCCTTTTTACAGAAAAGAAAACCTGAATATAAAGGGAAATAATTAATTTGAAAATGAGTTAATTTGAGAATTTGAAAATGAGAAATGATAAAGAGAATATTATTGTAAATAAGACTTTTGATTTTGCTTTAGACATTATTGAATTTTCAGAAGGTTTGTACGAATCTAAAAGATTTCCATTAGCAAATCAGATTTTCAACTCTGGAACTTCGATTGGAGCTAATGTTAGAGAAGCTCAAAATGCAGAAAGCAAAGCAGATTTTATCCATAAATTGAAAATTGCCGCTAAAGAAGCTGATGAAACAGAATATTGGCTTTTATTGTGTTTAAAGTCTCCACATTTGCAATCGCCCAATGAAAAATTAATTTCAGATTTAAAAGAAATTTTATTAATTCTATCTAAAATTATTTCAAGTTCAAAGCTTAAATAATTTTCAAATTAACTCATTTCCAAATTTTCAAATTAAAAATATGAATGTAGGAATTATCGGTGCCGGAACCATGGGAATCGGCATTGCACAGGTAGCCGCAACGAATGGATGCAAAGTCTGGATTTATGACGCTAATGCAAAACAAGTAGAAACGGCAACCGTAGGTTTGGAAAAAACATTGACTAAACTGGTCGACAAACAGAAAATTTCGGCGGAGAAAATGACTGAAATTTTAGCCAATATTTCCATTGCCACCGAATTAAAAGACTTCAAAGATTGTGAACTGATCATTGAAGCCATCATCGAAAATAAAGAAATAAAAACCAAAGTTTTCACAGAATTAGAGAAATACGTTTCAGAAAGCTGTGTTATTGGTTCCAATACATCTTCCATTTCCATCACTTCTCTTGGTGCGGAATTACAGAAACCGGAGCGTTTCATCGGAATTCACTTCTTCAATCCGGCTCCGCTGATGCCTTTAGTGGAGGTTATTCCATCCTTGTTAACCGAAAAATCTTTAGCAGAAAAAATCTACAGTCTGATGAAAGATTGGGGAAAAACTCCGGTTATTGCCAAAGATATTCCCGGATTTATCGTCAACAGAATTGCCCGTCCTTACTATGGTGAAGGGTTAAGAATCGTTGAGGAAAACATCGCAACGGTAGAACAGGTTGATGATGCCATGAAAACTTTAGGTAACTTTAAAATGGGACCTTTTGAATTAATGGATTTAATTGGAGTTGACGTAAATTTCTCGGTAACCAAAACCGTTTATAACGAATATTTCTACGATCCGAAATACAAACCGTCTCTTCTACAGCAAAGAATGTCGGAAGCGAAACTTCACGGCAGAAAAACAGGAAAAGGTTTTTACGATTATTCTGAAGGAGCTGTTAAAGCAGAACCTGTTAAAGATGATGCGCTTTATCAGCAAATATTCATGAGAATTATTTCCATGCTGATTAACGAAGCCGTAGAAGCAAAAAGATTAGGCGTGGCGAATGACGAAGATATCGAACTGGCAATGCAGAAAGGCGTAAATTATCCCAAAGGTTTATTGGCATGGGGAAAAGAAATAGGATATTCTAAAATCTCCGAAACTTTGCAGGATCTTTACGAAGAATATCAGGAAGAAAGATACAGACAAAGCCCTTTGCTGAGAAAATTATAAGATGAAGTTTTTTCCGGAAAAATCTGAAGAATTAAAATCTTCAAAAATAATTGAAGAAGTGTTATTAAATATCAAAAATAATACTGAGATCAGTTCTTTGACAATGAGAAGGTCTGATAAATATTTTAAGGGAAATATAGATAAGAATTATTTCAAAATCATTAGTTCAGAAAAGCCCTTAGGAATTTTCTGTGTTTTTGATGGAAGATTGGTTCGGAAAGAAAGTGAAACAATAATAAGGTTGGATGCAAAATTTCATAATACATTTAAAATATTGATTTGTATATGGAGTTTGCTTCCCTTTTTTCTGATTATTATAAATTTTTTAGAACTTGGAGTAAAGGCTTTTTCCCTATTTATACCACTTTTGATGACATTTGGATTTTTATATTTTATAATTAATTTTCTTTTTAAAAAATCTTATGAAAATGGGATTAAAGATTTGAACAGGATAATCAATCAATAAAATTGATTTTTATGAGTAGGTCAAAAAGAAAAACTCCGATTATTGGAATAACAACTGCTGAAACAGAAAAGGAAAATAAATTAGAAGCCAATAGAAAGCTTAGAAGATTGAATAGAATGAAAATTCATAAGGGAGATTTTGAATTTTTTCAGCTAAGAGAAATATCAGATGTCTGGTGTTTTGATAAAGATGGTAAACAATATTTAAAAAATCCTGACAGAAAGGATTTGATGAAATAAGTAATATTTAGGATGGATATAGAATCATTCAGAGCTGAACTTGAAACAAGGCTTATCATTGAAAAAGAATACATCATTCAGGAACTTTCTTCGATACATGATTATCAGGAAAAGCTTGAATTATTAGGTAAATTCAATGAAAAGTATAAAGAACTGATTAAAAGATTGGCAAATGAATCTGGAATTGATTTAAATGAACATTTTCAAACAGAAGATCCATCAAATTGCGAAAATCTTTCATACAATCAGATTATTCTTGGAAAAACCATGGCGGTTTACGACAAGCTAGCTGATGAATTATATGAAGAAATAACACATTAATCTGAAATTTAAACCATGTTTAAAAGAATTTTTACAAAAAAGAACTTTTTACGCTCATTCATGAATGCCGTTATTTTTGTAATTGGATTCTCTCTTATCAAATTTCTTTTTTATTATTTGGGATGGGACGATGAAAAAAGCATCAATATATATGGTTTTATAGTTTATTTCATTTTTATGTTTTTAGCTTTTTTCATTTTGGACGGCAGAGAATATACATGGAAAGATGTGATTAGATTTAAAAATTTAAATAAGAGTAAATGAATCCGAGACAGGTTGCAGAATATATGTTTGATCAGGATTATTTTTCCCAATGGATGAATATCAAACTGATTGAAGTCAAAGAAAATTATTGTTTAATTGAAATGCCTATTAAGAAAGAAATGATTAACGGGCTGAAAACGGTTCACGGAGGCGTTACATTTGCTTTTGCAGATTCTGCACTGGCTTTTTCGTCCAACAATTCCGGAGATGCAGCTGTTGCTTTAAACTGCATCATCAATTTTACCAAAGCCGGAAAAGAAGGGGATACTTTCAGAGCAGAAAGTATTTTGGTCAATGAAACCAGAAAAACTGCTGTTTACGATATTAAAATTACCAATCAAAATGAAGAATTGGTGGCAAAATTTGTCGGAACAGTGTATAAAATAGGAAAAAAAGTAACAGAATTATAAAATTTGAAAATTTGAGAATGAAGCAATTTGAAAATTATTTTTTAATGCTTTATTTCATTCTCAAATTTCCAAATTAACACATTTTCAAATTAAGTAAAATGAACAACGTATACATCATAGATTACATAAGAACTCCCATTTCAAAATTGAGCGGAGGGCTTTCAGAGGTAAGAGCCGACGATTTAGCTGCTATTGTTATTAAAGAAATTGTAGCAAGAAACCCTGAAGTTCCTGTTGAGGAAATTGAAGATGTTATTTTCGGATGTGCCAATCAGGCGGGAGAAGATAATAGAAACGTAGCCAGAATGGGACTTTTATTGGCAGGACTTCCTTATAAAATCGGAGGGGAAACGGTGAATAGATTGTGTGCTTCAGGAATGTCTGCGGTGGCAAATGCTTTCCGTTCAATTGCTGCAGGAGAAGGTGAAATTTATATCGCAGGTGGAGTAGAGCATATGACGCGTTCTCCTTATGTAATGTCAAAACCAAGTACAGCTTTCGGAAGAGACAGCCAGATGTTTGACACCACTTTCGGATGGAGATTCATCAACCCGAAAATGAAAGAAATGTACGGCGTTGACGGAATGGGCGAAACTGCTGAAAATTTAGCGGATATCCACAACATCAGTCGTGAAGATCAGGATAAATTCGCTCTTTGGTCTCAGCAGAAAGCCACCAAAGCTCAGGAAAGCGGAAGACTGGCAGAAGAAATTGTAAAAGTTGAAATTCCACAGAAGAAAGGTGAACCGAAAATTTTTGATACCGACGAATTTATCAAACCGACTTCTTCAATGGAAGGACTAGGAAAACTTCGTCCGGCTTTCAGAAAAGAAGGAACAGTAACGGCAGGAAACGCTTCAGGAATGAATGACGGAGCAGCAGCTTTAATTTTAGCAAGTGAAGAAGCTGTAAAAAAATATGGATTGAAGCCAAAAGCGAAAATCTTAGGATCTTCCGTTGCCGGAGTTGAGCCAAGAATTATGGGAATCGGACCTGTAGAAGCCACTCAAAAACTATTAAAAAGGCTGAATCTTTCATTAGACGATATGGATATCATTGAGCTAAATGAGGCATTTGCGGCTCAGGCTTTAGCTGTAACAAGAAGTTTGGGTTTAAAAGATGACGATTCAAGAGTAAATCCAAACGGAGGAGCCATCGCAATCGGTCATCCACTTGGAGTTTCGGGAGCCAGAATCGTTGGTTCTGCAGCTATGGAACTTCAAAAGCAGGATAAAAAATATGCATTGTGTACACTTTGTATCGGTGTCGGACAAGGGTATGCGATGGTGATTGAACGAGTTTAATTTGAAAATGTGCAAATTTGAGAATTTGAAAATGCTTAAAACCGTCATCAATTTTCAAGTTAGCTAATTTAAATTAACGTTTAGCCTTGGCTGAGTTAAACGCCTTTGCGAACGAAAAATATGCATGAAAATTTTCAAAAAACTTTGTGAACCTTGCGTTAAAAATAATTTTCAAATTAACTCATTCTCAAATTTTCAAATTAAATAAAAAATGAACGTTTACTCATATCACGGAATTCGCCCTATCATAAAACCTTCTGCGTATGTTCACCCGCAAGCGGTGATCATCGGAAATGTAGAAATCGGCGAAGAAGTTTATGTTGGGCCCAATGCGGTGATTCGTGGCGACTGGGGAAAAATTATAGTGAAAGACGGTGCCAATGTTCAGGAAAACTGTACCCTACACGTTTTTCCGGGAATTGAAACTATACTTGAAGAGTCTGCACATATCGGTCATGGAGCGATTATTCACTCCGGACATATTGGAAAAAATTGTCTGGTCGGAATGAATTCAGTCGTGATGGACAAAGCGGTCATCGGAGATGAATGTATCATCGGTGCTTTGGCTTTTGTTCCGGCAAATTTCAGATGTGATGCCAGAAAATTAATTGTCGGAAGTCCTGCAAAAATCATCCGCGATGTTTCCGATGAAATGATTAAATGGAAAACAGAAGGAACAAAACTGTATCAGGAATTGGCAAGAGAAGGAAAAGATGCTATTTTGCCTTGTGAACCCTTTACAGAATATGTTCAGCAGATCCCTACAAAAATGGTGGATTACAGTATTTGGGATGATGTGAAATAATTTTTCGTTCCTTACTAAACCTCATAGGTTTTCAAAACTATGAGGTTTGAAAATATAAAGCACACAAATGAAGAAAAATAAATGTCAAACACAGAAAATTTTGAATGTGAATATGTCTATCATATCTACACTCATGCAAATGGAAAAGATTTAATTTTCAGAGTAGAAGAAAATTACAGATATTTTTTAGATAAGCTTGCAAAGTATATTGTTCCGATAGCTGAAATATATGCATACTGTTTAATGCCGAATCACTTTCATTTATTAGTAAGATTTAAAAAGCTGGGTGATATTTTAAATGAAGATGAACATAAATACTTAATGAAGCAGTTTAGCAATCTGTTGAATGCTTACGCAAAAGCTTATAATAAAAGATATAACCGAAAAGGTTCTCTGTTTCTGGATTATCTGAAGGGAAAAAGAATAAACGATGAAAAATATTTTATGAAATTACTTCATTATATTCATAATAATCCTGTCAATCATGGATTTGTTAAAAATATTAGTAATTGGAAATATTCATCGTATCATTCTTATATTAATTTGACTAAAGAAAGTAAAATTGAAAGAGCTGAAATGATGCAATATTTTGAAACAGTAAATGATTTTATAGAATATCATAAATCAAATATAGAATATGATTTTCTATCAATTGAATAAATTATAGTAAAACTCAAACCTCATAGGTTTCTAAAACCTATGAGGTTTAAAAAGGTGATTAACAACAAAAAAGTATGATCAAAAAACTTCTCATTTTCTGCAGTATTCTGTTTGCTTTTCAGTCTCTGGTTTTCGCCCAGACTGAAAATGTAAAACCACTGACTATTGGAGAAATTAGAACAATAAAGTCTAAAATTTTAAATGAAGAAAGAACTTTGAACATCTATCTTCCACAAAAATTTGACAAAACAAAATCTTATCCAATCGTTTATCTTTTGGATGGGAGTATGAATGAAGATTTTATTCATGTGACAGGCTTGGTTCAGTTCTTTAATCAGATGTATTCCATGCCGGAAACAATCGTTGTGGGAATTGCAAATATTGATAGGAAAAGAGATTTCACTTTTCATACAGATTTGAAAGATTTACAGAAAGATTACCCTACAACGGGACATTCAGATAAGTTTATTAATTTTTTAGATAAAGAATTGAAGCCTTATATTGAAAGTCATTTTAAAACAACAGATAATTATCTTTTCGGACAATCGCTTGGCGGACTTTTAGCAACTGAAATTTTATTGAAAAAACCTGAACTGTTCAATAATTACTTTATCATCAGTCCGAGTTTATGGTGGGATGATGAAAGTCTTCTAAAACAGGCTCCTCAATTATTGTCTAAAATTAAGGATATTAAAAAATTTATTTACATTTCCGTTGGAAAAGAGGAACATCCTGTAATGGTAAAAGATGCAGAAGATTTATTTGATGTTTTAAAAAAATCTAACAAGAAAAACTGGACGATAGAATATAAAATGATGGAAACAGACAATCATGCAACAATCCTACATAGAAGTTTGTATGAAGGATTGGTGAAATTATTTCCTTATCAGGAACCGAAATAAATTAATGAATTAAAATAATCAAAAACACAAATGGAAGAAACAAGAAAAGAAAAAATTAAAGGAAATATTTACGTACTTGTCTTAATGGGATTATATCTTGGAGTTACTGGCTACATGGGATATTTAACAGGATCAAAGACAGGAACTAAAGATCTTTATAAAAAAGAATGTGAGACATTCAAAAAAACGACAGCAGATATTGAACAAACTTATGATCAGACAACAATTAGTAAGAGAGCTTTAAAAGTTGATATTAATACATTTCATTATACGTATGTAGTTAACAATCAGTATTACAACGCGGATAAAACTTCACTTACTGATAAGCCTGAAATGATGATTGATGTTTGGTACGACCCGAAAAATCCGTCTGCCAATGAAACCAAAGATCCTTGCAAAGAATATGACCAGGTTAAAAATGAAAAGGAAGGAAAATATTTATGGATATTTCAGATTATAGGGATTATAGCAGGTCTTCTAATTATAATGAATGTTTTTGCATTAATTAAAAATTTGATTATGCTTGGTGCTGAAACGGCAGCTAATAAATTTTCGAAGAAAAAAGAGTCTCAAAATAAAGAATAAATAAATCTAAAAATGTATCAATATTATATTGAATCATTGTTAAATTAAATACTATATGGAAAAATTAAAAAACTATATCTACGGCGAATGGGTCGAAGGAAACGGAAACGGAATTCCTTTGTACAATGCTGTAAACGGAGAGCAGGTTGCCATTTCCGACACGGAAGGTCTGAATTTTGAGCAGGCTTTGGATTACGGAAGAACGGTAGGTTATAAAAACCTTTCATCCATGACGTTCTACGATCGTGGAGAAATGCTTAAAAAAGTAGCACTTTATCTCCTTGAAAGAAAGAAAAAATATTACGAACTATCGTATAAAACAGGAGCAACTCACGTTGATTCCTGGGTAGATATTGAAGGAGGTTTTGGTACATTCTTCACGTATTCAGGATTGGCAAAAAGAATGCTTCCTAACACGCCGTTTTGGGTAGATGGAGATACACAGAAAATTTCAGCAAACGGAACCTTTTTGGGAACCCACATTTTAACACCGAGCGAAGGAGTTTCGGTACAAATTAATGCTTACAACTTTCCGGTTTGGGGAATGCTGGAAAAATTATCCACATCATTGTTAGCAGGTGTTCCTTCGATCGTAAAACCTTCGCCTTTCGGTTCTTATTTAACGAACGCTGTTTTTCAGGATATGATTGAAAGCAGAATTCTTCCTGAAGGAGCGGTTCAGTTGGTTTGTGGTGAACCGGGAAATATTCTGGATTATGTGCAGGATGGAGATTCTGTTTTGTTCACAGGCTCTGCCAATACAGGAAGAAAATTAAAATCTTTACCATCTGTTGCAGGAAATGCCGTTCGTTTCAATATGGAAGCAGATTCTCTGAACTGTTCAATTCTTGGATTGGATGCAAAACCGGGAACTCCGGAGTTTGATTTATTCATCAAAGAAGTACGTAACGAAATGACGACGAAAGCCGGACAAAAATGTACAGCAATCCGTAGAATTATTGTTCCCGAAAACTTAATTGGTGACGTTCAGAATGCTTTATCTAAAGCTTTAGATCAGACAAAAATCGGAAATCCGTTGAGTAGAGAAACCAGAATGGGATCTTTGGTTGGAAAACAACAGTATGATGAGGTTTTAAGAAAAGTTGATTTGCTTAAAGCTGAAACCGAGTTAATTTACGACGGAAAGCACGAATTGGTAGATGCCGATTACGAAAACGGAGCTTTCATGAGTCCGAAATTGTTCTTAAATGATAAACCATTTGAAAAAAATATCTCTCACGATGTCGAAGCTTTCGGTCCGGTTTCTACATTAATGCCTTACAAAGATGCGGAAGAAGCGGCGGCGTTGGCAAAAAGAGGAAAAGGAAGTTTGGTAGGTTCTATCGTTTCCCATGATAATAATTTCGTTGCCGAAACATCCTGGAAAATGGCTTCACAACACGGAAGAATTTTTGTACTGAACAGAGACAGTGCGAAAGAAAGTACAGGTCACGGTTCTCCGCTTCCGACTTTGATGCACGGCGGTCCCGGAAGAGCAGGAGGCGGTGAAGAAATGGGCGGACTGAACGGTCTTCATTTCTTCCTTCAGAAAACAGCAATTCAGGGTTCTCCGGATGTTTTAACCGCGATTACCAAAATTTATCAGCAAGGAGCCGAGAAAAAATATTCAGATAAACATCCTTTCCAGAAGTATTTTGAAGAAGTTGAGGTTGGAGATTCTTTGGAAACGGCAGGAAGAACGGTTACCGATGCAGATATCGTAAATTTTTCCAATGTTTCATGGGATCATTTCTACGCTCATACCGATGCAACAAGTTTAACCGGAACAATTTTCGATAAAACAGTTGCTCACGGATATTTCATCCTTTCAGCAGCGGCAGGACTGTTTGTTTCAGGGAAAAAAGGACCGGTTATCGCAAATTACGGACTGGAAAACTGTTCGTTCTTTAAACCTGTTTATGCGGGAGATACCATTACGGTGTATTTAACGGCGAAAGAAAAAATCAACAGAGGAGTAAAAGGAAGAAATATTCCTTCCGGAGTTGTAAAATGGTTAGTTGAGGTCGTAAATCAGAGAGATGAAATCGTTTGTGTGGCCACTATTTTAACATTGGTGGCAAAACAGTCTCCTTTTATCGATTTAAACTTAAAAAATATTCAGAAAATGCTGAATGGATTAACAGAATCTACTCAGCCAAGCTGGGGTAAAATGTCTCCTCAGCAAATGATTGAACATCTGGAGCACGGAGTTTTGGTAAGCCTTGGCGAACCGGAAGCTGATAAATGCTTCACTTCTGAAGAACAGTTGGAAAAATGGCAGGATTCTTTGTATAACCACAGAAAAATGCCGAAAGATTTCCCTGCGCCGTTTTTAGCGGATGATGAAAAACTATTGGAGTTAAGGCATAAAAATCTTGAAGCTGCTAAACAGTCTTTCATTGATAACTTAAAAAGATTTGTGATTTATTATAAAGAAAATCCACAGGCAGAACACATGAATTTCGTATTCGGAAAACTGAATAAGGAAATGTGGGAACTAATGCATAAGAAGCATTTTACGCATCATTTTGAACAGTTTGGATTAATTTAAATTCAGAAGATTATAAAAAGCAGCATTCTTTAATGAATTGCTGCTTTTTAATTGTGTAACTATTTGATTAAATTGTTTTTAAGTAATTTTATTGCTAACTTTAGAATGCGAAATCCGAAAAGCATATAGAGTAGGAAATAACCATTAAAACTAAATTATTATGAAAAATTTGAAAAAATTGTCAAGACCAGAGTTAAGATCTATAGAAGGTTCCGGTCCTAATTGGTCTTGTACGCCCACTTCTTGCCCTAAAGGAAGCTGCTGCATTCCCGGAATCTGGCCGACTACTCCAAGAGCATGTGTTATATGTGCAGATTCTTAAGGATACAAAATCAATATTTCATGTATCATTTTGATGAGTCTAATTCAGTTAAATAATTCAATACTCCCTTTCAGTCTATATTGAAAGGGGTTTTTATAATCTTATGTTAAAAACTTAATGATATTTGATACGCTTGTTTTTATTCCTTATTTTCAGGTTTAATTATATCATAAAACAAAAGAAATGAACGAAAACTGGCTACAGAAATATGAAGAAGTAAAAGATGTTCTCATATGTCCGACGGATTTGGAAACCTATTTTACGTCTGATGAAATTGCAGGGCAACCGTTGGAAGTGATGGAAATCGGAAATGTTTCTCTTCCTTCCGGTAAGATAGTGGTGAGAGATCCGCTTGTTGATCTGAACGGAAATCAATCGCCCTATTTTATTCAGGCTCCGAAAGGTGATTTTCCTGTAACCATTGCTGTGGTAAAGTCAGAAGACTGGGGTGATAGATATGCTGTTGTTAAAGTAGAATTTACGAAAGAAAAACCAATTGTTTACAGGGAAGCCTTGGTTGGAATTGAAGAATTGGAAGGTGTTACTGAAGATGATTATTTTGGTTTTAGTGTGGATGCAGGCTTAGGTTGTATTACTGATAAAGAAGTGCTTCCTTTTGTGGATAAATTTGCGGATGAAACTAATGTCGACAATTTTTACGATGATTATTTCGCCGCACTTTTCGAGCAAAGCTATAAAGACCATCCGGAGAATCAAAGAGATGCCGGAGACTGGATCAACTGGAAAGTTCCGAATACCAATTATCATATTCCTATGTTTGCAAGTGGTTTTGGAGACGGTACTTATCCGGTATATTTTGCTTATGATATCCATGACAGTATTTGTGGATTATACATCCAGTTTATTGATATTGAATTAGCCTTAAGCGAAGATGGAGACGAAGATGATGTAGATTAAAAAGATCAGCCATATAATTTTTTTTTAAAACCAAATATGACGAAAACTTTTGCTGAGGAAGTAGTAGAATTTAACCGAAACTTATATTACTCCGGAATACTTCCCGATGATTTTCAGGTGTTAAATCCTTATCTCGACAATCCCGAAACCATAATTGTCATGGAAAGGTTTTATCATAAATACTACAATGATTTCAATAAAAGAAAATTTCTGATAGGGATTAATCCCAGTCGTCACGGAGCAGGCGTTACAGGAGTTCCTTTTACAGATACAAAACGTCTGGAAAGCGTGTGCGGAATTAAGATGAAATCTGCTCATACTCATGAAGTTTCTTCTGTTTTTATGTATGATATGATTGAGCAGTATGGCGGAGCAGAAGAATTTTACAAGGATGTTTATATAAACTCACCGTTTCCTTTAGCGATCGTCAGGAAATCGAAAGGCAGCTGGATCAATGCGAATTATTATGACGATAAAGAGCTTTTCAGGGACGTAAAAAAATTTATGATTGATTCTTTAAGAAAACATATCTCTCTGAATCTCGACACTTCGGAAGTCTTTGTTTTAGGTAAGAAGAATGCAGATTTCATTTTAAAATTAAATCGGGAAGCTAATTTATTTGGTAAGATGACGGTTTTGGAACATCCCAGATATATACAGCAGTACAAATCCAAAGACAAACAATTATACATTGACAAGTATATTCTTGCTCTAAAAAAATAAAACTCTTTGAATTTCTCAAAGAGTTTTCGGGACGATGATATTATTCAATATCGCCGGAACGAGGGAAAATATGATAATCCCCCGATTGCTCAGGGGACATCATCACAATATTATGCTTTAAAATCTTTCAAGGTACAATTAGATGCTTTTATTGAATCTCATGGTTATTAGTTTCACTTTAATAATAGCCTGTATTACTTTTTAATAACTTTGTAAGATTCTTTAGAAGACTTTACGGTGTAAACACCTTTTGGCAGTTCTGAAATGTCTGTTTCATTTACTCCTTTTTGAGTTTCAATTGTTTTTACCAGTTGCCCCGCCTGGCTGTACATCTCAAACTTAGTATTTTCATTAGTTTTGATCGTTAGCGGACCGTTAGTCGGGTTAGGGTAAAATCCTGAATCTTTTTTTGAAGCTTTTACATCATTGGCAGACAATACAATTCCTGTATCTTTTACCCATGTGAAAGAATCCAGCCCCATATATTGATAACCTCCTCCCGCAGTAATCTGCAGCTGGTCGATTATAATATTGCTATAGTTCTGTCCGTTCAGGTTGGTCATATCAATTAAAGTATATCCGTTTGTAACAGCAATAGAATTAACAAAACCTGTAGTTTTTGTCTGAGTAAATTTTGTAACTCCGGATAATTTACCTGTAATAGTTAATGTCCCCGTTACATTCTGTTCAGTAGTTGCTGCACCTAAATAAACCCAGAATCTGTTTACTTTAAACAGGTTAGATGTTGTTTTGATACTAAAGGATGTTCCGGAAGATTGGTTACCCGCTCCGGAGTTATCTATATATCTGTTATCAATTGCGGTACCACTCCATCCTGTACCGGGATAAGAAGCCTGAATGTCATATGTGTTAACATGCGACAGAATATTGAAAATTACTCCGTTATCAGTAAAACTTGCGCTTCCGTTGGATTCTGTCTCAAACGTTTCCGTACTGGTCTGTCCCAAAGAAAAAACCGATATAAAAAGAAGAGATAAGGTAAAAAGTATAGTACTTTTCATGATTTTAAATTTTTAGGTTATTAATTATTGTCTTGATGGATATATACCATTTACGCAGATAATATAATTAAGACCAAGGTAAGGTGGCATATTGTTAACAGGCAGGTTCTGACCTGCAAAGGTTACTGAAGCCGAATTGATAGGCGTATCCGGTGCTGCATTTATAAAGCTCGGAACAGCTGTGAAATCTCTTCCTGCCTGAGTTCCTGATACAGCAATTGATGCCGATGATGATGGCGTTGAAGTTGTTGCGTTAGATTTTGAAACTCTTAGCTGGCTTACTATTGACGGAAGATTTGAGCTTAGCAGAGTGTTGTTAACAGTACCTGCAGCTTCTCCTAATACAACACTTTTACCTGTGTTTGAAGTTCCTGCGCCAACTGGCATACGCCCGTTAAGGTTAGGCAAAGCGAATGTTGTTTTTCCATCTCCGCCATAAACTGATCCCAAGATAGAGAAAAGTGCCTGATTTTGGCTGATATTTAGTATTGCACCGTTGCATAACATATAGCCTCTTGGTGCAAAATTTCCTGCAAAAAGCTTGATGGTTCCAATTAATTCTTCGTCCATGATTATTGTATTTATATTGTTAGTACTAGTTTAAATTAAGGTCTTGAAGGATAAATTCCTTCCACACATATAATGTAGTTGACTCCTAAATATGGAGACATATTGTTAACCGGTAAGTTCTGACCGATAAAAAAAACAGACTGAGGGTATAGCATAGTATCCGGAGCTGCATTTATAAAGCTCGGAACGGCCAAAAAGTCTCTTCCTGCCTGTGTCCCGCTTACTGCAATCGATGTTGTAGAGGTTGGTACAGCTGTTGTCGCATTAGCCGAAGATACTTTTAGCTGACTTGCGAAGCTTGGTAGATTAGAGGCAAGAAGTGTATTTGTAGGAGTGCCGCTTGCTTCTCCCAATTCATAATACTGCCCTGTTGTAGATTGTCCTGCACTAATTGGAACACGTCCGTTTAGATTGGGTAGAGCAAAAGTTCTGACACCATCACCACCGTAAGTGGTTCCTAAGATCGAGAAAAGAGCAGAGTACTGCGAAATGCTTAGAAGAGCTCCGTTGCAGAACATATAACCTACCGGCGGAAAATTTCCTGCGAACGTCTTGATTACGCCCATTAATTCGTCATCCATGATAATATAAATTTTCAGTTTTTTTAAAATTCCTACTCTGTTTATGGCTTTTCGGATACCGCCAGAAAATCTTTAAAAACTTATGTCTTATTGACATGTCAAAGTAACAACAATAGAAATATTTGCCATAGAGTAGAAAATACCAAATTGCAGATTACGTATTTTTACGGATTTGATATAAATATAATAAATATTTGTTTTATTTAACAAATATATAGTTGTGTAAATTGGTTATGTTTGAATTATTAATCTTAATATGTGTTTATTAGTTTGTATATTGTAATTTCGATATTTTTCGTGTTCTTTTTGTGTGAAAGAAAATAATGTGAAGATTTAGGTGTTTTATTTATTAAAGTTTATTCTCTCGGAACGCGTTCTATTTAGTATTTTTGTGTAAATCCAATTAAAACTAAAAATGAACGAATTTGTACTATCAGAACTAAAAAATAACATTGCCGAAATTACATTCGGAACTCCGAAAAGCAACTCGCTTCCGGGAGCCATTCTTGAAAAGTTAGCACAGACCAT
Source organism: Chryseobacterium sp. MMO-72 (assembly GCF_037146035.1). Taxonomy (NCBI): domain Bacteria; kingdom Pseudomonadati; phylum Bacteroidota; class Flavobacteriia; order Flavobacteriales; family Weeksellaceae; genus Chryseobacterium; species Chryseobacterium sp. MMO-72. The sequence continues at coordinate 21,004 of NZ_JBBCWG010000015.1, read as the reverse complement.
TTTAGATGAAGGAGCAAAAGAAGAGGTGAAAGCCATTCTTGTAAAAAGTGAAGGGGAAAAAGCTTTCTGTGCGGGAGCAAGTTTCGATGAACTTCTGGAAATTGAGGAACTCGAAAAATCCACAAAATTTTTCGGAGGTTTTGCCAAAGTTCTGAATGCAATGAGAAACTGTGGAAAAATAGTTGTTGTGAGAGTTCAGGGAAAAACTACAGGTGGCGGAGTTGGAATTGCGTGTGGAGCAGACTACTGTTTTGCAACCAAAGACTCTGCATTAGCCTTAACGGAAATTAATCTCGGAATCGGGCCTTTCGTGATCGGACCGTATGTGGAAAGAAAAATCGGAAAGTCTCAGTTTTCGGCAATGGCAATTGATGCGGATTTCAGATCGGCAGAATGGGCAGAACAGCACAATATCTATCATTCGGTTTCAGAAACCATTGAAGAAATGGATGCCAAGCTGGAAAAATTCCTTCAGACTCTGGCTTCAAGAAGCAGCGATGCTTTGGCGTTAATTAAAAAAGTTTCGTGGGAAGGAACAGATCATTTCAATGAACTAATGCCTGCAAGAATTCATATGAGTGCCAGTTTAATACTGGAAGACTCGGCTAAGAAAAACATCGGAGCCATTAAAGAAAGATTAAGAGCAAAATAATCATAAAGCCGTTGAGAAATCAGCGGCTTTTTTATACATTCTTTTTTCAAAAAAATATTTTGCAGATTCAAAATAAATATTAACTTTGTAATTCAAAGTTCTTTTTATGGAATCAAAAAACTATCACGAAGACTTATCACATATTCGCTCCATGATGGAGCGTTCTTCCAGATTTATTTCTTTGAGCGGATTGTCCGGAGTTGTTGCCGGTTTGGCTGCAATTATCGGAGCGGTATATGTTTATTTTGTCTTTCAGAGAGAGGGGATTGATTATTTTGACGGGGAAAGAAATATTTTCAGGCCATCATTAGTGAAAGAACTTGTCATCATCGGGATTGTTATTTTAGGAGTTGCATTGCTCAGTGGTTATATTTTTACAGCCAATAAAAGTAAAAAGAAGGGACTGAAGATTTGGGATGCGACAACTAAAAGACTTTTGGTTACCTTTGCAGTTCCTTTGGTAACGGGAGGTTTCTTTTGTCTGGCACTTCTTTATCATCATCTTTTTGTGTTTATTGCTCCGGCAACATTGCTGTTCTATGGACTGGCTCTGGTAAGTGCGGAACGATACACCTTAACGGATATAAAATATTTAGGCTATTGTCAGATTGTTTTAGGATTAATTTCCTTATTCTTTTTAGGATGGGGACTGGTTTTCTGGACAATCGGATTTGGTGCGTTGCATATCGTTTACGGATTGATAATGCATAAGAAATACAAATAGAATTGTGAAAAAGTGGGGGATATTTTTAATCATTATTTTTGCAATAGTCATCTGCAGAACTTATGTATTCCGGATGTTTTTCTCTTACGACACAATTAAAGAAAGAACGGTTTTAGATGTTGCCAACGAGAAACTGAAAAATCGGTTAAAGGAAACGGAAAACAATACGTCTGTAGAAGATCTCATTCAGAATTCTTTGAAGGAAACTGCTTCTACCCTTAGTTTTTCATTTTATAAATGTGATCATGAAACGGATAAATTAGTTGAAACCAAAAAAGCAAACTGTATCGGTTACTCAGCATTTTTAGCTTCTGTTATTCAGTTTAAATTAAAGCAGAGCGGGTTGGAAAACGAATGGAAAGTTCATCATAACGTCGGAGAAATTTATTTAATGAATGAAAATATCAACAGACATTTTAATTCTGAATTTTTCAGAGATCATGATTTTGTAACCGTTGAAAATGTAAAGACAAAGGAAATAATCGGCATTGATGCCACAGTGTATGATTATTTCAGAATAGAAAGGATAAAATTAAAATGATAAATATAAATCAACTCAATAAAGAATTCGAAAGCCGTGTAAGATTGGGCATTATGTCTGTTCTCATGGTAAACGACTGGGTTGATTTCTCAGAAATGAAAAGCCTGCTGGAAATTACAGACGGAAATCTTGCCAGTCACAGCAACGCGCTGGAAAAAGCTGCATATGTAGAAGTGAAGAAAGAATTTGTGGGCAAGAAACCCAAAACATCGTATCGTGTAACCCAAAGTGGAAGAGAAGCCTTTACAGAACATCTTAATGCTTTGGAAAAATTACTCGGAAAATAGAGATTAAATTTTTTTATTTTTAAACTTTGAAATACAAAGTACTTTTAATAATTTAAAACAAAAATTATGACTTTAGAAAAACAAAAAACAACCATCATTTTCGCAGTTCCTGCATTATTAATGCTTACGGCATTTTTTGCCAATCTTTTTGCAGAAGACTGGAACTGGTCACCTGCTGATTTTATTATTGCCGGATCTTTACTTTTCGGAACTGCATTCTTCATCAATCTTGTCATCCGTTCTAAAAAATCTTTACGGTATAAACTGCTGATCTGCTTTGCGATTTTATTAGTCCTGGCTTTAGTCTGGATCGAACTGGCGGTCGGACTTTTCGGAACTCCTTTCGCGGGAAGCTAATGTTGTAAAAAAACTAAAACATAAATGAACAGGAAAACATTTTTAAAAAAGATCTTTCAGCTTTCTGTAATAGGAGCATTTCCTCTTCTTTATTCATGGCAGATTGAGCCATTTTGGCTTGAGTTTGTAGAACGGAAACTTCCGGTTAAAAATTTACCCCAAAATCTTGAAGGAAAAATACTGATGCAGATTTCTGATCTCCACGTTGGAACCCGCTTCGACTGGAATTTCATTATCGATTCTTTTCAGAAAGCTAAAAAATACAATCCGGATTTTGTGGTGTATACGGGAGATTTTGTTAATCGGGGAGGAGCTAAAGAAACGGAAGACCTTAAAAAAGTGATGCAACACGCTGTGTTGGGAAATCTGGCAACATTTGGAATTCTGGGAAATCACGATTACGGAAAAGACTGGCAGGATCTTCAGTCATCCGACAATATTTGCAATATTCTGGAAGGCTTCGGAATCACAATGCTGAATAATGCGCAACAGGAAAGCAACGGACTGAATTTTATCGGTTTTGAAGATTTATGGTCGCCCAATTTTGCACCACAGAAAGTGATGAAAGATTATGATCCTTCCAAAGCGAATATTATTCTCTGTCATAATCCCGATGCCTGTGATAAAGATATCTGGAATGGTTATCAGGGATGGATTCTGAGCGGACATACGCATGGAGGACAGTGCCGAATTCCCGGAGTCATTACACCTCTGCTTCCCGTGAAAAACAGAAAATATATTTCCGGAGAAATTGATCTTGAAGATGGAAGAATGCTTTACATCAACCGTGCTTTGGGACATTCTTTTCAGGTTCGCTTTATGGTGCGTCCGGAAATTACGGTTTTTACTTTAAGACAAGGATAAATGATGAAACTGGAACTTAAAATTTTTGCATTGGGAATATTGGTGATCATAATTTTCACCATAGATTTTCCTTTAAGAGAAAAAACACTGTTTGGTAAATACATTAATACAAATTACGAAAATCCGATTTGCTGTGTTGAAGCTCCTCATGAACCGGATACTTTGATCTTATTCCGTGACGGACATTTTGAAAGCGGATTTTATGGGAAAGGTTGGTTTGAGGTTAGCAATGGGCTGGTTTCCAAAATTATCCTGCATTATATAAGTGATGGAGAACCAGCATTAGGTAATACTTATTTTTCGAATAAACTTTTTGAAAAGCCAAAAATTATTCTGAACGCAGATATGAATCATGTCTATACTAAAATCGATTAAAATTATAAACTATGAATGAAAAAACAATCATAACCATCGGAAAAACTCTGTTTTGGCTTTCTTTCGGACTGGGAAATATCTGTCTTTTCGGATATATTTTCACAAAAAGTAACAGTTTCATAGAAGGAGGACTTCTGTTATTAGGATGGGGATTCTATATTAATCTTATAGCAGTTTTAATCCTAATTGTTTATGGAATTTTTGATAAATCGAAGCTGAATGTTTGCTTAAAATCGGCAGGTATAATGTTACTCAATATACCGTTTGCAATGATTTACATAGTAATTGGAATGAGTGTAATAACAATTTAAAATAAACTATAAACTATAAACTATGAAAAAAATACGTGTTAAATTTCTTCTGTTTGTCTATAATAAAACCCAGAAATTGTACAGAACCTATTTCAAGAAAAAGAAAAGGCAGTGGCAGTTTACCGAAAAACAACTGCTGGAATTTCAGGAAGATTCTCTGGGCAGAAAACTGGGAGAGTTTTATAAAAAACATGGTTTCACGATGATTCCCAAAATGGAAAATCACGATGTTCATCATCTTATTACAGGATGCGGAACCAATTTCGAGGACGAAATCGCCATGCAGTTTCTCCTGTTAGGAAACGGAAAACTCAACGCCCATCTTTTGGCAGCGATTGTTTTGGGAAGCATCATTTTACCGGAATATTACAAACTCTACATCAAAGCCTACAAAAAAGGACAAAATATGCGTCCGTTTTACCAGTGGGATTTTGAAGCTTTGCTTTGGCAGAATTTTGAGCATCTGAAAGATTTCATTCAACAGAAGAATACCGCTGTTTTATATTAATTATGGAAAAGGTAAAATTTAGTCCCGTCGGAAAAAGTCTGTTTCTGATTTCATGGCTGCTCGGAACCATCATCTTATTGGCATTCTGGATCTCCGAATCTTGGTTTTTTGTCTGGCTAGGATTTTATTATGTCGTTATTGCCGTTGTTATCAACATGATTGTTTTCTGCTCCGAATTGCTGACTTTTTTAACCGATGTTTCAGATAAAAAATCGCACGGAAACTCAGCTTTGCTGATTCTGTTGAATATTCCGATCGCCGCCTTTTACTTTATTATTTTCACCAACATTTAAACTAACCTATGAAAACACATCACTATATATTTCTTACGACTCTGCTTTTTGTCATTGTATTTTATGATCAGAATGTAGGTCTCAATCTCGGAATTATCGGAATTATTTATGCCGTGCTTACTTTCTTCAGAACGCCTGAACGAAACCGAACCAAAACGTTTATTTTTCTCTTGGTAACGAGCATTATTTCGAGTGCTGCGTTTGCGTGGTACGGAGATTTTCCGTCCTTTCTGGCGGTTGTCAGTTCACTGTTATTGTTAGGATACCGATCCCGAAACCGAAGAATGAAAATCCTTTTGCTTGTTCCGGTTTTTGTGACGAATTGTTTTACAGAGTTTTTCAGAATTCTGAATTTCGATGCGTGGCTTCCCAAAAGAAATGTTTCCGGTTTGTGGCAGAAAACACTGGCTTTTGTAATAATTCCTTTAATTCTGATCTCTGTTTTCTTCGGAATCTATTCCGCGGGAAGCGATCATTTTGCCAATTTATTCACGAATGTAGAGCTGGATATTAATTTCTGGCAATTGCTGGCAATGATCTTTTTAGGCTTCTTCATCGCATTCAATTACTGGAATTTCGCCGTTGAACGGTTTATTTACAAAAGCAACCGATTGCTGGATAACAATTTCGGGGAGAAAGATAAAATTCAGAAAGCCACCTATTCTTTTCTTGATCTCGATGCTGAAAGAATGAGCGGCGTGATTTCTTTAGTATCTCTGAATGTTCTGCTTGTCTTTTTCATCATCACCTACAATTATGAACAGTTTTACGAGTCGGTAAAAAGTCCCGTTAAACTTTCCGAAGAAACACATGAAAGAGTAAATGCAGTCATTCTTTCAATCATCATGTCGATTCTGGTGATTATGTTTTACTTTAAATCGAATTTCAATTTTGATCCGAAAGCCGGACTAATGAAAATGTTAGCCAAAGTCTGGATTTTCCTGAATGCCGTTCTCGTTATTTCTGCCATGGTGAAAAACTCAGAATACATCATCAATTATGGTTTTACTTACAAAAGACTGGGTGTTTATGCATTTTTGATATTGGCTTTAATTGGCTTGGTCACCACTTTTATTAAAATTCAGAAGCAGAAGAGAAATGTTTTTCTTTTCAATACGATGGCATGGTATATTTACGGAGTAATCCTTGTTTGCAGCTACATCAATTGGGGCGGCATCATCACTTTTGAAAATATGAAACGGAAAGATTTTGCTTTAAACTACCATAAAACTCAAATTAATTTCAGTGAGAAGCAATTGCTGAATTATGCCGAAGAACATCATAACAATGCCTTAAAATCCGAAATTCTGAATTTAGAAAGAGTGAAATTCCAGAAAAATGAAAAATTTCTTTCTCAGGTTTTGTATTATCAGAATTTAAAGTAAGAAGATCTCCGGTCAAACCTCACAGGTTTCAAAAACCTGTGAGGTTTTTATTGTCAATAAAAACTTAACTATAATCAATTTAAAAATGATCAGAAAATTAAAAAATAGCAAAAGATTTGAAATCACTTTATTGTTGGTATTAATGACACTTTTTTGTTTCAGTCTTTCAATTTCCAGATATTACATCAGTGAAACGAAAGTGTTTTTATTTCTTAACTGGAATTTGTTTCTTGCCTGGATTCCTTTTTTTATCAGCAGTTTTTTAGTAATTTTTAAAATCAGAAGTAAATTATCACTTGTTGTAGCAATCGCTGTTTGGATTGTATTTTTTCCCAATTCACCATATATTCTTACTGACCTTTTTCATCTGAAAAGTAGAAATGCAATTCCGATCTGGTATGATTTGGTGGTCATTCTTTCGTATGCATGGACAGGATTATTTTGTGGATTCGTTAGTTTGCTTGACATTGAAAAACTATTGTCAGATTATTTTAAACCAAGAATCATCAACTTCCTTACGTTTTCGTTTTTATTCATAGCGAGTTTTGGTGTTTATCTGGGAAGATTTTTACGATGGAACAGTTGGGATATTCTCAGCAATCCTTTTGGTCTCTTCAATGATATTGCTGTAAGAATTATTTATCCGATGGACTATACAAAAACATGGGGAGTAACTGTTTTGATGGGAGTAATGCTCAATTTTATGTATTTTATGATGAAGTCTGTAAATAATCTTAACAGGGAAGTTATTGTTATAAAAAATTAAAAAGGGTTATTGTTTATTGAAAAATCTCAGTCAATGGAACAATTTTGGCATCTCCATAAACTTTAAAAATCAAGACGGTTTTAGATCGTATTCAAAAAATAATTGTTATGAAAAAGTTCTTAGTATTGATCCCGTTACTCATAGTTTCGTGTAAAAAAGAATCTGCTTCTGTTGAAACTCAGGATAAAGATTCAGTAATCATGAGCGAACAGCCTGATTCTGCTCCGAAAACAGATTCTGCAGCCATAAAAATGAAGGATTCCGTGATTAATAACGCGCCGAAAACCAAAGAAGTTCTTAAAACAGGAGTGATGAGGACCGTAAAGGACGGGAAGATCACCAGAACCGTAGATGCAGAACAGTTTCCGCTCACTTTAGGAGAAGAGTTCACGACGGACGGACAGGAATTTATTCTGAAAATCATCAATTTCAACAAATCCAAAATACAGGCTAAAATATCAACAAATGAAAAGGATTTCAATATCAGATTCAATCAGATTAAACTTCCCAATGGAGATTTCGACGGACCTTTCGGAAGAGAAATTACTTATGATGTAAAAGATAAAGGTGAAGTTTGGCTGATCATCGGAAAAAGCAATATGGCTTCCGGTAATACAAAAGGCAGTTTTACCGTAAGCGTAGAATAATTTTCATCATTTTGGTACAGTTTATGCAAACAAAACTTTAAAATTTATCATTATGAAAAATATATTTTTGACGGCGGCAGTAGCTTCAGTAGCTCTTGTAAGTTGTGGAACGGTGCAGTCGTTGGTTCAGAATACATTTCCTTATACAGCCAATGTGTTAGTTTCCACAGGAGTTCCCGCCGATAAAGAAGTTTCTTCTACTTCTACTGCGTCTAATGTTCAGACGTGGTTTGGAGGCAATAACAATGCGAAGATTAAAGACGTAAGAATATCGGATGCCAAAGTTTCCGTAGTTTCTCCGGCAGGAGGAAGCCTGAATGCTTTTAAATCGATAAAAGTATACATTTCATCGAGCGGAACAGGAGAAAGACTGGTTGCTTCAAGAACCAATATTTCTACAGATGCTTCAAGTTTAAATCTTGATCTTGCAACCTCAGGATTTTTGGATGAGGTAGTAAAAAGTACGGGGGTTACCGTAAGAACGGTTTATGAACTGAAGAACCAGACAAGTTCGGACATGAACCTTAGAATTGCACTAAATTTCAGCAGCGTTCCTGCGAATTAGTTTTTTTATAAAAGTTTATTTTAAAAAACGTCTTTCAGATTTCTGAAAGACGTTTTTGCTTTTTTTTATAGAAAAGATTATTTAAAATCTACCAGTTCAACATCAAAAATAAGGGTTGCTCCCGGAGGAATTACGCCGCCTGCTCCGTTGTCTCCGTATGCAAGATCAGACGGAATATAGAATCTGTATTTTGCACCTTTCGACATCAGTTGAATTCCTTCTGTCCATCCTTTGATAACGCTGGAAATATTTAATTCAATAGGCTGTCCTCCGTTTTTATCTGTAGAATCGAAAACCGTTCCATCCATTAATTTTCCGGTGTATTTTACATTAGCTGTGCTTGAAGCTGTAGGCTTTGCCTTACCATCGCCCTCTTTAAGAACTTCATACTGTAAACCGCTTGCCGTGGTTTTAATGTTTTTGTTCAGTTTATTTTTAGCTAAAAACTCGGCACCTTTCTTTTTGTTTTCATCTGCTTTTACTTTTGCTTCAGCCTGCTTTTTTTCATTCTGCTTCTGCATAAAGCCCTGCAAAAAAGTTCCCATTTCTTCTTTCGGGAATAAACTTGCCTTATCTCCGAATGCATCTTTAAAACCTTGTGCCAATAATTCAGGATCTGCCGGAAAACCCTGCTTCTTCATGTTTTCAGCAATATCAAGACCGATGTAATAAGACGCTTTCTGCTCGTCTGTATAAGATTTCTGAGCGAATGCAAGATTTACTCCTGTTAAAAGAACTAAGGTAAATAACGTTTTTTTCATTGTTGAATGTAAATATATTTTCTGCGAATTTAAGCTTTTGTAACGGAATCCATCACAATTGTTACCGGTCCGTCATTAATTAACGAAACTTTCATGTCTGCTCCGAAGATTCCGCTTTCGGTTTTCAGTCCGGATTTTGAAATTTCTTCTTTAAAATAATCAAATAAGGGAATCGCTTTATCCGGTTTTGCTGCTTTAATGAAAGAAGGACGGTTTCCTTTTTTGTAATCGGCAATCAGGGTAAACTGACTGATGCATAATATCTCTCCCTGAATATCCTGAACAGAAAGATTGAGTTTCCCTTCTTCATCCCCGAAAATTCTGAGGTTTAAAATTTTCTGTACAAGCCAGTCTGCATCGTTTTTTTCATCATTTTCATCAATTCCTACCAGAAGCATTAATCCGTTTCCGATTTCCCCGACCACTTTTCCATCCACTTTTACGCTGGATTCTGAAACTCTTTGTATGACAACTTTCATTTTTAATAATAAATATTTAAAATTTTTCCTGAAGGATCATAATTGTAAAGATACGTTTTCGGCTGTACATTGGCTACAGCAGTGGGTTGTCCGGTTAACAAAATCCATTGGGCATTGTCTTTCGGGCAGACAATTCTTATGTTGTCCTGAACTTCCAGAGTGGTATTGCTGTCGGGACAGATGTGAGGCGCATTTCTGTCGTAGGCTTTAAAAGAATTGTCGGATGCTCTTACCACAATTAATCCCTTCGTTCCGGATTGCTGCTCATTGATGTAAACCCATCCACCAACCTGATTCAGAGCGTAGTAAGCAGGAAGGTTCAGATTTAGTGTAACATTGATCGGATTACTTGGAAAGCAACTTACGGTGTCTTCACGGCTTCCGCAGGAATGTATAGATAAATTACTGAAAATCAATAATGTGATGATAGATAATATTGAAAAAGTTTTTTTCATTTCAATTTAAATTTTTATATATTTGTAAAAATTAAACGATTATTACACGAAAACATTGTCCGGCAAATGTCGGATTATTTTTTTATACTAAAACTAAATTTTGAAAATTATGGCAAGCTATGTTACAAAGGAGGGATTAGAGAAAATGAAAGCTGAGCTGGAACAGTTGGAAACTGTAGAGAGACCAAAAATTACTCAGCAGATCGCAGAAGCAAGAGACAAAGGAGATTTGTCGGAAAATGCAGAATATGATGCGGCAAAAGAAGCTCAGGGAATGCTTGAAATGAGGATTTCTAAGCTGAAAGATGTGATCTCCACTTCAAAAATCATAGACGAAAGTCAGCTGGATACTTCAAAAGTTTCAATTCTTACAACGGTAAAACTTAAAAATAATGCAACCAATCAGGAGCAGGTATTTACACTGGTTCCGGATAATGAGAGCGACCTGAAATCCGGAAAGATCTCAGTAAACACGCCGATTGCAAAAGGACTGCTTGGAAAAGCGGTAGGAGAAACGGCAGATATCACGTTACCAAACGGAAACAAACTTTCTTTTGAAGTATTGGATATTACCCTGTAAAATAACTGTTGTTTAATTTTCTAATCTTTAACATTTTTAAATTAAAATGAGCACAATATTCACAAAAATCATCAATGGCGATATTCCCTCTTATAAAATTGCCGAAGATGAAAACTTTATTGCGTTTCTGGATGCAATGCCTTTAGTAAAAGGACACACATTGGTTGTTCCCAAGAAAGAAGTTGATTTAATTTTTGATCTGGATAGCGAACAATACAAAAACCTTTGGGGTTTTTCTCAGGAAGTTGCCAAAAAAATTAAAAAAGCAATACCTTGTGTGAGAGTTGGGGTGGCCGTTGTAGGATTAGAAGTTCCTCATGCACATATTCATCTTATCCCGCTCAATACTGTGGAAGATATGAATTTTAAAAATGAGCGATTAAAACTTACGGGTGAAGAATATACCGAAATTCAGAACTCAATAATTAATTCTTAAAAATAAAGGAAACTCGTAAAGCAGATTTTTACGAGTTTCTTTAATCTATACCTTATATATTTAGATCTAAAAAATGAATTCAAACCAATGTTCTTTCTGCGGAAGAAAGAGAAATGAAGTGCAGATGCTGATTTCAGGTCAAAACGGCTTTATTTGCGAGAATTGTATCGAGCAGGCTCATGCAATCGTGAAGGACAGCAGTTCAAAATCAGGATATGCTCCGGCAGAAAATATAAACGAACTTAAGAAGCCGAAAGAGATTAAACAATTTCTCGATCAGTACGTAATCGGGCAGGATCAGGCAAAAAAACAATTGTCGATTGCCGTGTACAATCACTACAAGAGATTACTTCACGCTCAGGACGAAAACAGAGAAGTAGAGCTGGAAAAATCAAACATCATTATGATTGGTGAAACAGGAACAGGAAAAACGTTACTGGCAAAAACCATCGCCAGAGAACTGAATGTTCCTTTCTGTATTGTAGATGCTACGATTCTAACCGAAGCCGGTTATGTAGGCGAAGATGTGGAAAGTATTCTTTCAAGGCTTTTAATGGTTGCCGATTATGATGTGGAAAAAGCGGAAAAAGGAATCGTTTTTATTGATGAAATTGATAAAATCGCCAGAAAATCTGATAATCCGAGTATTACGAGAGACGTTTCCGGAGAAGGAGTTCAGCAGGGATTGCTGAAATTGCTGGAAGGAAGTATTGTAAATGTTCCGCCACAGGGAGGGAGAAAACATCCCGATCAGAAATATATTCAGGTGAATACACAGAATATTCTGTTTATCGCAGGTGGAGCTTTCGACGGGATCAAAGAGATTATCGAAAGAAGAATGAACAAGCAGGCAATTGGTTTCAGCTCAGAAAAAATCAATAAAACGGATGAAGACGAATATATATTAACGAATATTAATGCCATCGATCTTCGTTCTTTCGGATTAATTCCTGAACTTTTGGGAAGATTCCCGATCATTACTTACCTGGATAAACTTACGAAAGAAACGATGGTAAGAATTATGAAAGAACCTAAAAATTCTATTGTGAACCAGTTTATTGAGCTTTTTAAAATGGACGGAACAGATCTGAAATTTACAGACGGAGCCATTGAAAAAATTGTTGAAGAAACTATTGAAAAAGGTTTAGGAGCAAGAGGGCTGAGAGGAACTACGGAAAAAGTGCTTGAGGATTATATGTTTTCTATAGGGGAAGAAAAAGAAATAATATTAACGGAAGATAATATTTTTGTTAATACATAAAATATTTTTGTTTTTTAGTAAAAAAAACATAACTTTGCATTTGAGATATTGTATTAACACACAAATATTTATATACAATGAGAAAAAGTTTATTTGCTATTGGTTTATTAGCAGCTATTAATTCTGTTCAGGCGCAGAATGTTCTAGTACACGTAGATGATGCTGCTACTACGTATGTAAGTAAAGGTACACTTGTTTACAGTGGCGGTGGCCTACAGATGAAGGGATCTGGAATTGTAGAAAATCACGGTAACTTTATGGTTGACGGGACATCTACAGATTCTTTTAAAACTATTGATGCTTCAAATGTAAATAAAACTGAGGCAAATGGTGGCGGTAATTTTGTTAATAAGCTTAATGAGCCTACCGCTTATGCAACTTATAATACAAATAGTTCTTCCGCTACACCGGCTTATACTTACGGACAGCTTTTTATTTCCGGTATTCCTCAAACCAATATTACGGGTATTGTGGATCAGGAATATAGAGCAGTAAATCATGGAACTTATCAACAGATCGGTTTACCGTTTTATGATAAAACGGCTTCTACTCTTAGCGCAGAATTAGGTAAAACATTTACCAATGCTCGATATTCTAAAAACGAGATTCTTGCATACAGCAATCCAACAGTAGTTTCAATGAATGTAGATATAACTACAAAACTTGGTGTTGCGAATCCTGGAACAGCATATTATATGCTTGGCGGATTGGGATTGGATGTAAGCAATACAACAAGAACACTTAAAGGTAGACCTTTAACGGATATTGGAACTACGGTTACATTACAAAACGCGGGTAACGGTATTAATTTTGGTACGGGAGGAAGTGCTACGAATATGTATAACGAAAAATATTATACATATCTTCAGGATGGTTTCCATATTGGGAGCGGTGGTACTGCTTGGCAGGGTAACTATGGAAGAAATATTTATCAGTTTTCCAATCCGTTCCTTACTAATATAGATTTGTCTCAAATTGCAGTTAACGAAGGTGCTACAGTGGGAGACGGAATAAATCTTACAAAAATTCAGGGGGTAAGACTAGAAGTGTCGGGAGTACAGACTGCGAGTTCTACAGGTGGTTCAGGTGGTACTGGCTCCAGTTCATATAAATTTATTACATATCCATCAGGAGTTCCTACAGGTGATGTAGATTACACTGTGGTAAGACCTATGGGAACATTTGTAATTAAGCTATTGGACAATACTAGCTCAGATACTTTCAATTTTGCTAATCTTAGAAGGTTTAATTACTATTCGAGAGCCGCAAGTACAAACTATAGCGTTGCAGCCAACAAGAACAGCAGCGGAACAGTAAAACAATTAGGTGTGATTGGTCTTGATGCAAATGGAAATGAGGTAGCACGTACTTACTACGTGGTTTATCCTAACGGTACAACTGGGCATTCTACCAATGCATTAACTCAGGTTACTTTGTCTTCCGGTGATATTTTAGGAACATTTGAAGAAGATGTTAACGGAGGATATGATAATAACTATACAGGTCAGTACTGGCTTTATATAAACGAGGCAAACGAATTTAATTTCAAGGGCAAAAATATTAAGTTAGTTAATTACGACCTTAATAAGATTAAGTCTTATAAATTTGAAATTAGAGAAAATGCACAGCTAGTAGCTAATGGAACTCATGCCTTATCTACCGGAATTGGTTTCTACTATAAAGCTGCTAATGGTACTTTACAACAAGCAGTGCAAGGAGGTGTTACTAGTGTTACAAACGCAGAGTACGACCTTTACTATGGAGAACCAAATGTAGTTTTAGCAACAACCGAAACGAAATCTCCATCAAGAACTGTTGTTATTTACAATCCTGCAATCACGAACTACATTGTTAGATTCGATCCAAACTGGAAAAAAGCAGATATCGAAGTTTATGATATGAGTGGTAAATTAGTAATCTCTAAAAAGGCGGTGGAAACAACCAGAGATTTTGTGATTGAATTAGATCAGCAAATCAAAAATTCTTACGTGGTTAAAATTGTTTCGGATAAAGGAGATATTGTTAACACGAAAATCTTAAAATAATTGAATATGAAAACTATTAATAAACTAGTGTCTATCTTTTTTCTGTTTGTTGCAATGTTTGTCATGGCGCAGCCTCCTAATCCAACAGGAGGTAGTGGTACGGTAGGACCGGGTGCTACTGCTTCGCCAATAGACATGTATGTGTATGCATTAGGAATTATTGCTGTTTTATTTATAGCATTTTTTACTAGAAGATATACAGCTAAGAAAGCATAAAATTTTATTAAAATAATATTAAACTCTCTGATTACTCAGAGAGTTTTTTTATTTTTACGTTATGAAAAAAATTTTTACAATATCAGCTTTAGCAGCTGCATTTTCATTACAGGCTCAGTTTACTATCTCCATTCAGGCTCCTGCCGATTTTAAAGATCAAGACGCAATTTTATATACTTTAAATGGTTCTAAGGATATTATTGTAACCAAAGAACAAAGTAAAAATAATGTATGGACTTTTAAATATCCCAAAAATTATATGGGAATGATGAAAGTTTATTTTCCCAACTCCAATAATACTTTCAATTTCATTTCAGAAAATAAAAATGTAAGTGTTAAGCTTGAAACGCAGGCTAATAAAATAAAAGATATTGTTTATCTTGATGAAGCGAATGATCTTATGAGTAAACTTCAGGAAGGTTCACAGAAAAAGGAACTTATTCTGCCTGCTTTAGCTCAGATCAAAGAATATTATAAAGACAATACGGAGTTTGGAAAGGCATTAAAGACTGAAATAAACAGACTTTCGGGAAATTCTTCGGGAATAGACCAGACACAGCATCCGTTCATTTATTATTATAATACAAATTACAGCAAATTCTTGTCTAATGATGCATCTAAAAAAGTTGCTCAGGACGAAATCATTAATTTTTTAGATAAGTCTAATGATATGCTGGAAACTTCCTCATTACTTAGACCGGTTTTAGTAAGTTATCTGAATTCAGGTGGAAATACCAATGTTACTGCATCTGTAGATAAACTTTTAGACAGATTAAAAGTAGAAACTCCTCGTGGGCAGACCGTGCTTTCTGAGTTAATTGATATTTTTGATGTGTATGATATGCAGGATTTCAAGGATAAATATCTCAATCTGGCTAAAAATCTTAAATGCACCATAACAGACAGACTTGCTTCAACTTTGAAATCCAACGCAAATGTTGAGATGGGAGCAGTTTTCCCTAATTATAAGTTCAATTCACCCGTAAATACTACCGCTAAATCTTTACAGGATGTGAAGGCTGATAAAAAGGTCGTTATTTTCTGGTCTTCTACATGTTCTCACTGTGAGAGTGAACTTCCTCAATTATTGGCTAAATACAACGATTTAAAGGCCAAAAACGTTCAGGTTGTAGGCTTGTCTCTGGATGTAGATAAAGATTCTTATTCTAAAAAGATTGCAGCATTTCCATGGATAAATGACTCCGAATTGAAAGGATGGAACAGCAGTTATGTAGATACATATAATGTTCATGCAACTCCGACGTATTTTATTTTAGATGCTAACAATAAGATAATCAGTAAACCAGAGCATGTTGGTGATGTTTTGGAATATTTTAAGTTAAAATAAATTTGGAGGTAGTGAATATTTTTGTATATTTGCACCACCAAAACGGCGAGGTAGCTCAGTTGGTTAGAGCGCAGGATTCATAACCCTGAGGTCACGGGTTCAATTCCCGTCTTCGCTACAGATGAATAAAGGTTTCAGGATATTTCTGAAACCTTTTTATTTTATGATTGTCGAACTTTTTTATCTATAAAAAAGCCAGTTGTATATAACTGACTGCAAAAATAAACCGAAACAATTACGTTTCGGTTTCTATATTCTGTATTAGCTTTGATATCCTAACAATTTTCTCATTTGATAGAAAAAGCGTTCGATTAACCTCAAATCCTGAGTGACAATCTCGGCATTGCCTTTTAACTCTTTATCAAAAACTAAATTTTTGTTATAACTGGTCTTTAATCCTTTCGGGAGAAGTACATCTACATAATAATTTCCTTCTTTATCGGGAGAAAGAGAGATATTCTGCACTTTTCCTTCCACGATTCCATATTCCTGATAACGGTAATTATCGAGCTTAATTAAAACCTTTTCACCCGAAGCAATCTTACCTGAGTTGGTAGCCGGAACAGACATTCTGCCGACTAATTTTTCCCTGTTTTTAGGAAGAATAGAGAGAACGGCATCTCCGGCTTTAATAAACTGGTTTTCGCCGAAAAACTGCTGAAAACTTGCAATACCGTGTGTATTCGAAATAAGAAGATAGTTTTGTTCCCATTGTTTCAGGGATTTTCTCAACTGTTCAAACAACTGTAAAGTCTGGGTAGAGTAGGTGATCTTGTCTTTCTCTGTATTAATGGCAGTTCCACTTTTTGTTTTATTTAAATTAGAAATACCTTCTTCCATTTGTGAAAGAGAAATATTGATGTTTTCTAAATTCTGTTGCGCCTGTATGTATTTTATTTTTTCATTTTCAAGTTCCATGGAGGAAATTACCCCTTGATTGAATAATTCCTGTGAACGGCTATAGTTTTTCTTGGTCAGTTCATATTTTGCCTGCTCAAGACTTTTCTGCTGTTTGGTAGTCGCAATTCTCACCCTGTATTCAGAAAGGCTTTGATTGGCGGCTAGATTTTCCGGCGCATATGGCTGCAATCTTGTAAATAAGGCTTCATCCTGAAATGCTTTTGCAAAACCATTATAATCTCCCTGAAGTTCTCCCAGTTTGAAATGGGAGGTTTCGGTTAGTGGAAACGATGATAATTGATTCGGAGATAAAGAATCGATTATTTTTTTTAATGCAAGAACATCTTTGTAGTTTGCAGAAGACTGCATGACCATCAATACCTGATCTTTTTTAACTTCCTGATGATCTTTGATGAATATTTTTTCGATTTTAGAATTGGTTCTGGCTTCTAATTTTTCCGGTGGATTTTGTGAAGTCACAATAATTGGCGCAGGAATGAATTCCGGATATTTTATAATATAACTCATGATTAGTATCAGTACCAATATTAGAAATATAATGGTATTCCCCCATCGGATCATCCAATGAGGAGGCTGGGTAAGAATATCCTGAACACTTTCAGAACGAAGCTCAATATTATCTAAAATGTCTTTTTCCATACTTTAATATAAGCAATCTTCCGTTTAGAAGATTGCTATTGTTATACATCAGATTTAAATTGAAATTTAAAATTTTTAATTATTCGCAGATTTGCGGAGAGTACATATTCTGATGAATACATGCACTTCTTTTTGAGCACCACATAAGGTTGCAGCCACAATCATACGGTTCTCCCGGAAGTGGTGGTTCTGGCGGGAAATATGCTCCGCAATCGTTTAATCCTCCTCCTTTAAGATCTTTTAAATCTTTTCTTGTTAATTTTTTTAAATTTTTCATAATTAAAATTTGTTTTAATTTGTATTAAAGGTGACAATTTTCTGCACTATAAAAGTTCATGTGTACACAGGCGGACATTTTTTCGCACCACGCAAGATAATTGCATCCGCAGTTATAAGGCTCTCCCGGCATCGGAGGATCTTGAGGGAAATAATCTCCACAATCTCCGCCGCCTAAACCTTCACCTGAAAATCCGCCTCCGCTTCCTCTTAGATGTTTAAGGTCTTTTCTGGTTAATTTTTTAAGATTTTTCATAGTAATTTTGAATGTGATTTAAGTTGAATTATTGGCAAATCGGCGGATAATAATTCCCGTTAATATCCATACATGATTTTTCCTCTACAATATACCATCCGGTTCCGCCACAGTGGCAATAATAAATAGAATCGTCCGGATATGTGGGACCACCTGCTCCCTTTACATTTTTGAGATTTTCTCTTGTTAACTTCTTCATTTTTTTCATAAAATAAATTGATTTTTGTTATTTACTCCTACTCTGTAAGCTTTTCGGATTTCGCTGTATACCTAAAATTTAATTTCCAAGTTCTAACTGATTCTTCACCAATCGGTAATATTCTCCTCTCAGAGCAACCAATTCTGCATGATTTCCTTCTTCCACCACTTTTCCTTTATCCAAAACAATGATTTTATCGGCATGTTTTACGGTGGAAAGCCTGTGGGCGATCACAACTGCTGTTTTTCCTTTGAAGAACTGTTCGAGATTTTCCATGATTACTTTTTCATTGTTTGCATCCAAAGCTGAAGTAGCTTCATCGAATAAAATATAATCAGGAGATTTATAAACTGCTCTTGCAATGAAAAGTCTCTGTTTCTGACCACCGCTCACTCCCAAACCTTCATTTCCGATTTTTGTGTTGTAGCTTAAAGGCAGTTCTTCAATAAATTCTTTAATGTTGGCGATTTCTACGGATCTCCTCAATTTTTGCTTATCCACATAATCTTCACCTACGGCAATATTATTGGCAATGGTATCATTGAATACATAGCCTTCCTGCATCACCACT
This sequence comes from Chryseobacterium sp. MMO-72, assembly GCF_037146035.1. Taxonomy (NCBI): domain Bacteria; kingdom Pseudomonadati; phylum Bacteroidota; class Flavobacteriia; order Flavobacteriales; family Weeksellaceae; genus Chryseobacterium; species Chryseobacterium sp. MMO-72. The sequence goes on along the minus strand of NZ_JBBCWG010000015.1, from coordinate 2,286 downwards.
CCGCAATGGTCTCTCCAGAATCTCGGAGAAATATTGTTAAGCTTTGTATTCCCCAATCGAATTTCTCCCTGAGAAGGTTCGTAGAATTTCATTAAAAGTTTTAAAAGTGTCGTTTTTCCGCTTCCGCTGGCTCCAACAATGGCTGTCGTTTTCTGAAAAGGAATGCTAAGTGTAAGATTTTCAAACACGGGAACATCGGAACCGGTGTATCTGAACGAAACATTTTCCACCAGAATGTCTTTTTCCGGAATTTCGTGGGAATATTGCTCTTCCTTATTCTCCTCATCATCCTTATCATGAATTTCACCCAATCTTTCCAAAGAAATTTTAGCATCCTGAAACTGTTTAATGAAATCGATCAGCTGAAGCAATGGACTGTTTAACTGCCCGATGATATACTGAACAGAAAGCATCATTCCTAAGGTAAGATTTCCGTCAAGCACCAGTTTTGCAGAAAGAAAACTCACAAAAATATCTTTCATCTGATTGATGAAGTTTCCTCCTACGGACTGCCATTGTTCTAAAGACAAAGACTTTATTCTCAGCTTGAATAATTTAACCTGAAGAAATTCCCAGTCCCATCTTTTCTGTTTCTCGGCATTATGCATTTTAATTTCCTGCATCCCGTTGATCAGCTCAATCACTTTACTCTGTTCCTGAGAAACCTGTGAAAATCTTTTGTAATCGAGTTCTTTTCTTTTGCTCAGGAAAAAACTGATCCATCCGATGTAAGCCGCTGCTCCGATAAGATAAACGATAAACAGCCTATAATCATAAAATAACAGTACAATACTGAAAATAATAAGATTGACTAATGAAAACAGGGTGTTCAGCGAAGAACTTGTGAGAAGCTGCTCGATTCTGTGATGGTCATTAATTCTCTGCATGATATCTCCGGTCATTCTCGTATCGAAAAAACTGATCGGAAGCTTCATGAGTTTGATAAAGAAATCGGAAATAATAGAAATATTAATCCTTGCCGAAAGATGAAGCAAAATCCAGCTTCGAATCATTTCAATTCCCATTCTTCCCATAAAAAGCATCACCTGTGCTAAAAGAACAAGATAAATGAAATTGAGATCCTGATTCTGAATACCAACATCTACAATACTCTGGGTAAGGAAAGGGAAAATCAGAGAAAGTAAACTTCCTGCCAAAAGTCCTACTGCGAGCTGGATAACCAGCGATTTATACTTTAATACATATTTTGAAAGAAAAGAAAAACTGGCTTTACTTTCCTGATCATCAAATTCTGTCTGAAAAAAAGCAGGAGTTGTTTCTAAAATAAGAACAATACCTTCTTCTGTTTTCTCATTGGCATTTTCACCGATCCATAACTTGATGAATTCTTCTCTGGTATAAGTAATCAATCCATAGCCCGGATCGGAAACATAAACTTTGTTGTTTTTGTCTATTTTATAAACAACCACGAAGTGATTTTTATTCCAGTGGACAATACACGGAAGAGGAACTTCCTCCGCTAAAGCTTCGAAATTAATCTGAACGCCCAAAGAGCGGAAACCAAGGTCTTCCGCTGCATCACTCAATCCGAGTAAACTGCTTCCTTCTCTTGTCGTTTCAGAGAGGTTACGGATTTGTTGTAAAGATATACTTTTGCCATAATGTTTGCTTACAATACGAAGGCAGGTAGGACCGCAGTCTTTAGAATCTGGTTGGCGATAGAAAGGAAAAGATTTCAATGATTGACGTTTTTATTTATAAATAAGTTGCCGCCGGTAAGACGACAACTATTTTCTTTCAAAAAATTAAATTTTTAATTTTTAAAGATCAGCATTCCATCCGGCAGGAAAGCAATAACTATCTTCTGAATATGAGCAGGTTTTTCCTGTGGCTGCTTCACATTCTGCTTGTGTAGCATATGGACGATAATATGGTGACTTTGGTCCAGGACAGCCTTCTTTTACACCTCCTTTTACAGATTTCAAATTTTCTCTTGAAAGTTTTTTTAGATTTTTCATAATATTTTAGATTTTAAATGATTTTTTAAAAAGTGACGCATTGCCCATCAACACGACATCCAAAGGCATCAGTTCCGCTTAAACATGGAGTAAGCCCTCTGGAGTTACAAAACTTTGTATGTTCTTGTGTATATCCTCCTTTTACGGATTTCAAATTTTCTCTTGAAAGTTTTTTTAGATTTTTCATAATATTTTGGATTTTAAATGATTTTTTAAAAAGTGACGCATTGCCCATCAACACGACATCCAAAGGCATCAGTTCCGCTTAAACATGGAGTAAGCCCTCTGGAGTTACAAAACTTTGTAT
>NZ_JBBCWG010000014.1:0-126427 GCF_037146035.1 Chryseobacterium sp. MMO-72 | reverse complement strand
GATTACTCGAAATTTTTTCAATGCAATCTAACTTAAATTCTAAACTATACTTTGATAATCCCATAAATAAAAATGCCCCTAAAAAGTGTCTAACTTTTTGGGGGCAGTCCAGCTGTACAGGGAGTTTTATTTAAACAATTTCCTGCATTTCCCGCGAATCTGCTTCCGGATAATCCTGAACTGCTTTTCTCATCTGTTCTGTGGTACAGACTCCGATATTAATTTCTGTAATTACAGATGTCAAAACCGTTTTTATATCGGGGCTGGACAAAATTCTTTCAGAGAAAGTAGTTGCTATAATAGGTTTCTTGGAAACCAGATTTTCGGTAAATGTATATTCTCCTTCTAAATCAATTTCTGTATTGAATTGCAGTTTTATGACTAACTTTAAATAGTTGTTTATTAAATCTTTATTGGCTAACAGGTTTTCCATCTTCAACGTGTTTATATTAATTATAATAATATTCATGCCATACTTTCATTTTAAGTCTTAAAATTTTCTTAATCAATTATTGAAATTTTAAAGAAATCCTATTATCAGTGTAACCGATTGAATATTTTTGCGGGAATTCCACGACGATAGGATTTACGGCAGGTAATTTGTTTTTGAAAATAAAATTCTTCAGTACACCAAAATCTCGAAATATGAAAATAACAAGCTATTATGGATTAATTGCCGTGTCTTTATTACTGGCAAACTGTTCAGACACTATCGATGACAGCGGCGGAAATAACGGGCCATCACTTCCTCCTGTTGAGACCAATTCGGCAAATACCAATTATCAGCCGGCTTTTGCAGGACAGACCAGAGCGAATGGCGCAAAAACTTCCACACCCTATATAAGTGAAGTCGTTACCTCATCATTAGCTTCGCCGTGGGGAATTACATCTCTGCCGGATGGAAGACTTCTCGTAACCGAGAAAGCAGGAACCATGAGGATTATAAGCAGTAGCGGAACTGTAAGCAGTGCTATAACAGGACTTCCTTCCGTGAATTCCGGAGGGCAGGGTGGTCTGCTTGGAGTTTGTGTAGATCCGCAGTTTACTTCCAACAGAATGGTATATTGGGTTTTCTCTGAAAATGTTTCAGGCGGAAATATAACTTCAGTAGCCAAAGGAAGACTCTCCAGCTCAGAAACTATGATTGAAAATCCTGTGGTGATCTACAGGGCAAATCCTTCTGCCAATGTGGGAAATCTTCATTACGGAGGAAGAATTGCTTTTGATAACACAGGAAATCTCTTTGTGAGTACGGGAGAACGTTCCGATCTTTCTACAAGACCTCTTGCACAGTCTGTAACCGCAGCTTTAGGCAAGATCCTGAGAATTACAACCAGCGGACAACCCGCTCCCGGAAATCCTTCATTTTTGCAATCCGGAGCTTTGCCGGAATTATACAGCATCGGGCACAGAAATCCGCAGGGAATTGCCATCCATCCTGTAACAGGAGAATTATGGCAGAGTGAACATGGACCGAGAGGCGGAGATGAAATTAACAGGGTTTTAGCTGGTAAAAATTATGGCTGGCCAACCATTACTTACGGAATTGAATATAGTGGAGCCACCATCGGCGCAGGAATTCAGCAGCAGGCAGGAATGGAACAGCCGGTTTATTACTGGGATCCTGTAATTTCGCCAAGCGGAATCACTTTTTATAAAGGAAACACCATTCCGGAATGGCAGAATAATCTTTTCGTAGCTTCCCTAAGCGGAATGCACATCGCGAGACTGGTTATGGAAAACAACAAAGTAATAGGCGAAGAAAGGCTTCTTTCATCCGAAAACCAGCGTTTCAGAGATATTACACAGGGAACAGATAGCAATTTATATGCAGTGACGGACGGAGGTAGACTCTACCGAATCCGTAAACAGTAATTTCAAAGATTTTAAGAATCAGCGCCGGAAAAAGATGAAATATCTTTTTCCGGCTTTTTTTATTATAAGACTTGTCTAAACTTTTTAACCGCAAGAGAAGCAAAAGATTTTAACACTTAAGTTGTTTAAGTTTAATACTTAAAATCGAAAAAAAGAACACATAAGTTAAAAAATCAGAGATTTTTTCTCTTTGCAGACTTTTGAAATACTTTAAATAAATCTAATAAAGTCTTTTGTCTCTTTCGCGGTTAAATTTAAAATGAGTTTAAACAAACTTATAATAATTACTTTGTTCAGGTATTGTAGGAATCAATAAGATTTTCAAAAGCCTAAATTTTAACTGATTTCTCATAAAAATTCTATTATCATTAGCTGAGTTTACGCCGTTGCGCTCGAAAAATATTCACATAAATTTCAAAGCAGCCTCAGCGAACTTAGCGTTTTTAAAAAAGTACGTTAAGTGTGATGATTAAAATTAACGTGAGTTCAATTCAAAATCAGTATAAATTATCAGTAGGAATGGGCTTTAGCCCATTTTAATATTTCTAAAAAATAAATTGGCTTTAGCCAAAACTTAAAACGAAAGAAAATTTCATAGATCTAAAAACCATCATTATAATTAGCTGAGTTTACGCCTTTGCGCTCGAAAAATATTCACATAAATTTCAAAGCAGTCTCAGCGAACTTAGCGTTTTTAAAAAAGTACGTTAAGTGTGATGATTAAAATTAACGTGAGTTCAATTCAAAACCAATATAAATTATCAGTAGGAATGGGCTTTAGCCCATTTTAATGTTTCCATGAAATAAATTGGCTTTAGCCAAAACTTAAAGTGAAATTAAAATTTCAGAGATTTAAAAACGATGATTATCATTAGCTGAGTTTCACGCCCTTGCGCTCGAAAAATATTCTCATAAATTTCAAAGCAAAACTCAGCGAACTTAGCGTTTTTAAAAAAGCCACCATAGAACATAAAATTAGGATAAATTGAAAATGTATGAAAAAAAACGGACAATGGAAATTCATCCATCATCCGTACTAAAATTTAACATTAAAATTATTTTCCGCCGCCGCCGTTTTTCTCAACATCGGTTTTGGTATTTTCTTTTACTTTCTGGTTTCCGAAACGTTTTACAAATGAAATAGATGCTCCGTACCAGTCCCATTTCGAAGAATTTCGGAAAGTTCCTCCCTGCACAAAAGTGGTAGCATCGTAATTCGGCCGCTGAAAAATATTCATGAGCTGAAGGCTGACTTCCATCTGGGTTTTCGGAAATATCTTTGTGGCTGAAATATTATGGAAAATATTCGCTTTGTTCGTTGTGGAATTTCCGTTGTTCTGGTTAGACACTTCCACCCATGCGCTCAGATTGATATTTTTATTAAACAGATTCGTGTACGTAAGGTTGGTGGAAGCACTCAGATAGCTGATGTAGTTATTGGCATTTTCCAAACCGTTTTTCTTGTTAAAATCGCTGTTATCAATATAATACCATCCCAGACCAAGATTCACCGTAAATTTATTTTTGAAGAAAGTCTGGTTCGTATTGGCAAAGACGTAATACTTATGCACTTTCCCGAAAAAGTTGGAGGGCTGCGTAATGGTGATGTTTTGAGGATTTCCGTTGATATCATTAATCGTTCCCGTTACATAATTGGTCCAGTAATCCTGATCGGTAAACATATATCTCGCAGAGATAAAGTATTTTTTATGAATCCCTAACTTCATATAAACCCTGTCGCTTGGGTTGGGTTCCAGATCGATGCTTCCACGGCTGTAGAATCCGTCGCTGTTCGGGATCATAAAAGGATTGAATTCCGCATACCACGGTCGCCATATATTTTTGTTATACGTTAAGCTTAAATCATAATTGTCTGAAAAAGAATATTTCAATAAAATATTGGGCAGCAGTTTTCCGTAAGAATCTCTTCTCGAAGTTCCGGCATTATCCTGACGTATTTTATAATCGATGTATTCATAACGGAGTCCGATTCTGGTTTCCAGTTTTTTAAAGAATGTTTTGCTGTAGTTGGCGTACAGGGAACTGATGTTGTCTTCATAGTGGAAAACATCTCCGGAACTGAGTCCTGTAAGTATATTTCCGTATAAGCTGTTTGGGATCACATTATTATTGAAATCGATCTTTCCGCCGACTTCAAAGTTTCCGCCTTCTTTTCCGATAGGCTGCGTGTAATCTACTTTCAGATAATAATTTCTGTTTTCGGTATCTGTAAGAACTCCGATTTCCTGTTTTTCAGACGGTTTGGATTTGTAAAGCATGTTCTTAACAAAATAATCGTCACTCGACTGCCCGTAGTAATTGGAACCTAAATTAATGTCAAGGATTTTATTCTTTTCCTTATCATACCATTTATAAAAAACATTGGAACCAAAGTTTCTGTTAAGTCCCGTAGAATTTTGGTTCTGAAGATATGAATTTTCGAATAGTCCATTAACATTTCTCAATCCGTCTGCATCGGTATTGGAAGAAGAGTTGCTTTGGTAATATTCAAGAATTACACCTACTGTATTTTTATTGTTCAGTTCAAATTCTGAAGTGGAAGAAAGGGAAGGACTTTTGTATCTCCCTATGGTTTTAGAATTTCTGTAGGTTTCAGAATTTTCTGCATCCACTTTATAAAGACTGGAATTGCTCTGTACATTGGTATTATCGCTGTAGCTTCCGATGAAGGTCTGTGTAAAGCTTTTACGGTGGTAATTTAAATTCAGGTTGGTATACTGAGAGTTTTTGGTGTTCTGCCTGTTGTTTAAGGTAACACTCCCTTTTATTCCTTCATCATCACGCTTTTTCAAAACAATATTGATGACAGATCCTGTGGCTTCATAGCGCGAAGACGGGCTTGTAATTACTTCAATCTTCATCAGATTATCCGCAGGAATGGTTTTCAGGTATTCTTTAAGTTCCTTTCCTGTAAAAACAGACTTCCTGTCGTTGATGTATACTGTTACGGTCTCTCCTTCAGCTTTTATGGCATCATTGTTATCAATACTTACCAGCGGAGTCATTCTCAAGACGTCCCAAGTGGTGTTTCCTGCAAGAATAGAGCTGTTGGAAACATTAAAAACGGTTCTGTCTACTTTGGATTCAATGGTTGGTTTTCTTACCGTTACGGTGACTCCTTCAATAGCCTTTTCCTTAGATTTTATGGTATCCTTTTCAGCCTGTGCAAATGTAAATATGCCTGCTAAAAAGGCAATGGGTATCAAAATATTTTTCATGTAAAAAAATAATGTTTCCTACATAAGACACCGTAAAGAGAATATTTGTTACATCACATCGTATTAATTCTATAATAAATTTTTAAGAACTGAAAGGTCAGTTGTTTACAGAAGTCAAAAAAAGCTATCCGGAAAGTACAGATAGCTTTTATTTAATTTTTACTGAATAACAGCGGTTCTTGTTCTTACAGTATGTGCTGAAAAATAGCCTAAAGCGCCGTTGCTGATGTTGCTTGGTGGATTGGCGGGAGTAATTCCTCCGCCGGGACCGCTTCCTGAAAGCTGAAGAAGTGCAGAATAATAGGTATACACTTTATCATCAATACACTGCATTTCTACATGAATAACATCTCCCGCAACCACTTTAATATCATTTGCATTGCTGTCATCGTTAGGAAGCAAAAGTGGTCGTTGGTTCGGTAAGCCGTTGTTCACATTATCGGAAAATTCTGAGAAGAATTTTTTCGGATTGCTGTTTACGGTATACACAAACAGATAACGGTTTCCTAAAGTTGCCGGATCAACGAAAAGCGGCAGAAGCGTATAGCTCGTCTGTCCTGCCACAAGGAAGGAGTCCTGCTCCAGACCGTCAAAAGAAACAGCCTGCGGCATTGTACTCTGTGCGGTGTACTGTTTTCCTTCTGCATTAATGGTTAACGTATAAATTCTTCCGGGCTGTCCCACAAAGGTGGACGTTTTATAATTTCCGTTTCCGGCATACTGAAGGGTTTCCGTCTGTCCTGTATTGTCACTTAAAATAACCTGCGCATTTGTAACGGCAGGATATTGGTTCGCCTGTGTAAAGGCTACGGATTTGGTAATCTTCACAAAATAAGGTCCTGCCTGATCGGTAATGTTTCCTTCGATCACAATCTGTCCGCTCTGATCTTCGAGATCAAGATCTATTTCTTTTTCGCAGGAAGTGACTAAAAATAAAGACAGTATGATTAAAAATATATTTTTCATGAATTAAAATTTGAAATTATACGTAATGTTTGGAACCCATCTGAACAGGGCAGTCTGCATCGCGCGTGTTGTTCCCGGCTTATCCGGATTGTCTTCAAAAGTGATGGTGTAAGCATTTTCTCTGCCGTAAATATTATAGATCCCGAAAGACCATGATCCTTTGAAGCGTTTATTGTTTACAGGTTCATAGGTTGCATTAAAATCCAGTCTGTGGTAAGCAGGCATTCTGTCTGCGTTTCTGCTGCTGTACTGGAAAACCGTCTGTCCGTTCAATTCATACTTTCCGGTTGGGAATGTGACTGCATTTCCGGTGCTGTAAACAAAAAGCCCTGAAAAAGTCCATTTCGGATTCAGCTGATAAGTGGCAACAACTGAAAGATCGTGCGTTTTGTCCTGTCTTGCGTTGTACCATTCATTATTATTGATTCCGTCAATTTTTCTCTCCGTTTTAGATAAGGTGTAGGAAATCCATCCGGTTAATCTCCCGCTCTTCTTTTTGGCGATAATTTCAAGTCCGTAGGCTCTTCCTTTTCCGAACAGCAGTTCGCTTTCCACATCCGCTGCTGTATCAAAAGTAATCTGAGCTCCATTTTTATAATCGATCTGATTCTGAAGAGACTTGTAGTAGATTTCAGTATTGATTTCGTAGTTGTTGTTGCTGAAATTTCTGCTGTAGCCTAAACTTACCTGATCTGCAATTTCAGGTTTTACCGTAAAGCTGCTTCCAATCCACTGATCGGTAGGATTTCCGCTTCCGCTGTTGCTTAAAAGGTGTAAATTCTGAGTATTTCTGGAATAGCCTCCTTTAATGCTGCTTACTTCGTTAATTCTGTAGTTTGCCGTAATTCTCGGTTCTACATTCACATATGTTTTACCAAACTTTCCTTTCTCCACAAATTTAGAATCTGTGAGAACTCCGTTATCATACGTGTTAAAAATATCTCCTCCCAAAACACTGAACAGGGAAAGCCTTGCTCCGTAGTTGATCGTCAGGTTTTCGGTAGCTTTAAAATCATCATTAATATACAGAGCATTGTCCCAGGAATATCTCGGGTTTCTCGGATAACTGCTTACACTGGTTCCGGAAGCACTGCTTGGCGTAATGGTATGATAAATAGACTGCAGCCCAAACTTCACCGAATGCTTATTCCCTGCAAACCATGAAAAATCCTGTTTCAGGTTCCAGTCTTCAATTTTGGAACTCAGTCCGAAAGTATTGTTATTGCTGCTTAAGCTTACATTATAATTGTAGTTGCTGTAAATTAATGAAGTATTGGAGAATAATTTGCTGCTGATAATGCTGTTCCAGCGCAGGGTAGCTGTTGTATTTCCCCAGTCGCTTGAAAACGTATCGCCTAAGCCTAAAACATCACGCCCGAAATAACCGGATAAATACAATCGGTTGTTTTCATTGATCTGATAGTTGGCTTTTAAATTCAGATCATAAAAATACAGTTTGCTGTCTTTGAAATCGTCTGTTGCTTTTAGAAAAAGATCGGCATACGTTCTTCTTCCGGACACAATGAAAGAAGATTTTTCCTTCTGAATGGGACCTTCCACACTCAGTCGGCTGCTGATTAATCCCAATCCTCCGTTAACATTATATTCTTTGTTGTTTCCGTCCTTCATTTTTACATCCAGAACTGAAGAAAGCCTTCCTCCGTATTGGGCAGGACTGTTTCCTTTGATGATGCTTGCATCTTTCAGCGCATCACTGTTAAAAGTACTGAAAAATCCAAGCAAATGGGACGCATTATAAACGGCTGCTTCATCCAGTAAGATCAGATTTTGATCTGTTGCACCGCCTCTTACACTGAATCCGCTGTTTCCTTCGCCGTTGCTTTTGATTCCGGGAAGGAGCTGTATGGTTTTCAGAACATCTTTTTCTCCAAACAGAACCGGAAGCTTTTCAATATTTTTAATGCTAAGAGTCTCGGTTCCCATCTGTGCAGAGGTGAGGTTCTTATCCTTTTTCACTCCGGAAATTACCACTTCATCAATTTTCCCAGTTCTTTCTTCAGCTTCCGCTTCTCCGGAACTCAGTTCGAGATCCTGCTTGATGTTATCTTCTACGGTAATACTTTTCGTAAAATCCTTAAAACCGGGATTAGAGATCATCAAAGTATAATTTCCTTTGGGAAGAGAAAGAGAGTAGAAGCCGTAATCGTTGGCAACCACAGCAATGGTGGGATCTTCAGCAACTTTCACTGTAACGCCTATGAGAAGCTCTCCGTTTTTCTTATCTTTTACAGTACCGCTCACAGAATATTTCTGCTGGGCAAAAACTGCCGTACTGAAGCAAATTGCTGCTGCGGTAGTGGCAATTTTAAATGATAATGTCTGCATGTAAGTTTGTTTATTATTTGAATAATTCGCTAAATATAAATTATTACATCTCCTGTATGTGAAGAGAGCATAAAATTAAGGCTTTAATCTGAACTTTAATCATGTTCGTGAAAAGTTCATAGTGAAAACGGTTTTTAAAGATTTTTATTGGCTTAAAGCATGTAAGAAAACATGAAATTTTCCGAAATTTAAATAAAATGGTTTAAACTTTTAAGTTGTCAAAGTAAAGATTTTGTTCCTTTAGAAGCAGAATCTGTGTAGAAATAAGAATAGGGTTATCAAAGCAGTCTTGCGGATTGATATCTATAATTTTCAATGAATGTTATAAAGATAGCGTTCCTACGGAACGCCGAACATACTTCGAATATGATTTCTACACAGAGTTTTCTTACATTATACTTAAACATCTCTAAAAACAATTAAATATCCTATTTTTGCCAAAACTCCGGATAATTGTGAAGAATAGTTTAAGTTGGATTTTGATCTTATTTCTTTTGGTTTCGCTTTTAAACAACTGCTTAAACAGTAAGGTTCAAAAAGAAATCAATCAGAAAAACACGTTCTTGGATAACCTGAGAAAACTATATTCTTCAGGCGATTCTTCGCAATGGCCAAAACCTGTTCTTGATCCTGAATCTGCGCCCACTTTTGTGGAAATCGGACATTTACCGGACGTGGAATTTCCAAAAGACAATCCCTATTCTTCCGAAAAAGAACTCTTGGGAAAAACGCTTTTTTTCGATCCAAGACTTTCAAAATCCAACCAGATTGCCTGTGCTTCATGCCACGATCCGGAATTGGGATGGGGCGACAGCAGAACGCTTTCTTTCGGACACGACAGACAGCTGGGAACACGAAACGCAATGACCATCCTGAATGCTGCTTTTGCAAAATCTTTATTTTGGGACGGAAGAGCAAAATCTCTGGAAGAACAGTCGCAGATGCCGATTCAGGATCAACGTGAAATGAGCGAACATATTGATATTGCCACAGGAAAAATTGCAAAGATAAAAGGTTATGAAGTTTTATTTGAAAAAGCTTTTGGCGATAAAGCCGTTACCAAAGACCGTATTTCCAAAGCTATTGCCACTTTTGAAAGAACGGTAAAAAGTTCTCCGAGTAAGTTTGATTTATTTATCGACGGAAAACAGGAGGTGTATACCAATGATGAATTGATGGGGCTTCATCTTTTCAGAACAAAAGCGCAGTGTATCAACTGCCACAATTCGGGATATTTTTCGAATAACAGGTTTGAAAATGTGGGAACTTCCTTACTGGGCGAAAAAGGAGAGGATTTAGGCAGATATGTGGTGACAAAAATGGCAGATGATGCAGGAAAATTTCGGGTTCCGGGTTTAAGGGAGGTTTCTAAAACTTCACCTTATTTGCACAACGGATCTATGACAAGTTTAAAAGAAGTGATTGAATTTTACAGCAAGGGAAATCCCGAATATTCACAGAAAAGATCTACCGTGTATGAAGGAATTACTTTACATTCTCAAAAATCGGGTATGGTGAGAATGCTTGAACTATCGGATGAAGAAATTGCACAGCTGGAAGCTTTTTTAAAAACGTTATCCTCTAAAACGGAAAAAATATGTTTACCCGAATTACCAAAATAAAACCTCCGGAAATTCCGAAGGTTCTGGAAGCAGATGCATTCTTACATACCTCTGCGAATGTAAATATTAATAATTAATTTTTGTTAATTATAAGTTACTTTATAGGAATATATTTAAAACTAACGCTCGCTTTTGGTCGATAAATATTTCTCTAGATATACAAAATGTAAATGGTTTATTTGTATATTTGATAACTAAAAAAACATAAAATTATGACTAAATTTATCGAGCTTGATGGCTTTAATGGAAAAGCTATCATTAATACAGCCAGTGTTTCATCAGTACACGAAGAATCTCGTGGCAGAACAAACTATATTACTGTAAAACTTACAGATGGTTCTACAATATCCGTTGAAATGAAAATTGAAGACTTTCATAAATTGTTAACCGACGAGGAGACTTCTGAACCTAAATTTAAATCCTCTTCCTTTTAAAATATTTATAATTTGTGCAACATCTTTATTGAACTTTTCTTTAAAAATAGTTCTGTTTTGATTTTTCATTTTGTAAAATTTTAAATTAATATAAATACCAACTGTCATCGTTGGTATTTATATTAAACTTGTCTAAACTTTTTTACCGCAAAAGATGCAAAAGATTGTAACACTTTAGTTGTTTAAGCTTAATACTTAAATGGAAAAAGAGCACATAAGTTTAAAAATCAAAGATTTTTTCTCTTTGCAGACTTTTGAAATACTTTAATAGAGCCTTCTGTCTCTTTTGCGGTTAAATTTAAAATGAGTTTAAACTTATTTGTGTGAAGCAGCGTATAGTTGCCTAATTTTTTATTGCTTTTACGGTATACTTAGAACCGTCTTTCAATTGGATAATCAACAGGTATAAGCCTGAATTTAATGTGCTTACATTAATTTCTTTTGAAGGATTTTCAACAGTTTTAATTATTCTTCCTGAAACATCGCTGATGCTCACAGATTTTACTTTTTCAATATCTGAAATGCTTACGGTGTCTTTGAAAGGATTCGGATATATTTGAACTGCATTTTTAGCCGCTGAAACTTCACTTGTTGCCAGAATAGGATTCTGTTTTACCTCAACATTGTCCAGCAATACATCATCATAAAAATAACCGTTCCCGTTTACATTTTTATCTACCGTAAATCTCACCTGAATAGTGGTACCGTTATAAGAGGATGGCAAAGGAATTCCTACAGATCTCCACTGGTTGGAATTAGAAGTGTCGCTCCACAAAGAAACCCATCCGCTTCCGCTGTTTACTTCTACGATAAGTTTGTTATTGTCATACGTTGAAGGGCTTACTGTAGTACTTGTAGAGGTAGAGTGATTTTTAAACCATTCAAAAGAAATATAAGGAGATGTTAATCCAGTTAAATTTATTGAAGGGGTGACCAGTTGTACTGTATTGGCTCCCGCTCCGCTGTACGGAGAACTCGCGTCTACCCACGCATAAGTTCCTGCAGCTCTTCCATTATTGGCAAGGTTGGCTCCATAATCGGCGCTACCTGAAAATTTCCATAAAAGATTCGCTGTTGTACTTCCTGGATTGGTATTCGTCCAGCAGTTCGGTACGGTTGCATTATCAAAAGTCTGAGAAAACGGCGCAGATAATGTGGCACATGCCGTTGTAACCGAAATAGGTCCCCACCAGGTACTTTTATTTGAACTGCTGCATGCAGATCTTATCCAGATGTTGTAAGTTGTAGCCGGAGAAAGTCCGTTGATGGTTGTTGAAGTGGCTGTACTGGTTCCCGATGCAGTAGTTGCTGCCGTTGGTGCCGTGCTGCCTGTAGAATAATAGTATTCATATCCTGCTGCCGGAGCTGAAGCCGGAGCCGTCCATGAAATTCCTGTGCTGTTTGCCAAAACATTAGACGAAATTAATGCAGAAGGAGCAAAACATGACGGAAGAGGTTCCCAGTATACATCATCGTAATAGTAAGATTTTCCGTCTGCCGTATTTCTGATCGCCAATCTTGCATTGGAAGGAACAGAGGAAGGAACGATCACAGAATATTCGCTTGTTGAGCCATAAGTGGTATTGCTGATGCTTAAAGCCTGTAACAATACAAATGTTGAGCTGTTTGCAGGATCAGTTACATATCCTACATTCAGCGTTCCTGTCGCAGTGCTTACTCTTGCTTTTAATCTTAACCAGTGTGTTCCTGCATTGATATTGCTGAATTGAGGAAGAACAACAGTTGTTGGATTTTGAGTCGTTGAGCTATACTGGTAAATATTTCTTACACCCGAAGCCGGTGTTGTCGTTGTGATCGTCTGGCTTCCGTTGGTATCAATAATTCTTGCCCAGCAATCCGGTACGATATTTCCTGTTGTATAAGATTCAAAATCTTCAAACATGGAAGTCATGGCTCCGCATAATGTTTTGAATGTGCCTGAAAAAGACCACGCGCTCTGACTTGCTGCACCGCTGCAGTTTGCTCTTACCCAATAATAATAGGTGGTATTGGGATTTAGTCCCGGAATTGTAGTTGAGGTTCCCGAAATTCCCGTAAGATTGGCGGTTGCTCCCAAAGCCGGTGTTGTATTGGTTGTACTGTAGTAAATATCGTACGTTGTAGCGGTAGTTCCCGTTGCAGGTGTCCATGAAACTGCTGCGGAATTTGCTGTAAGTGTTCCTGTCGCATTCAGTGTCGGAGGCGCACAAGTGGAGTAGGCATCTGCCGAAAATGCAAAAACATTGGTATAGCCCTGTGCGGTTGATGTTTTGGTAATCGTAATGCTTTGGATAGGTTTTGTCTGATTGGCTGCATCTAACGTCAGCAATGTCTGGTACAATCTCGGATTAGTTCCGCTTCCTGATTCCAGAGTGTCGTTTGCTCTGTTGATTCTTCCGAATCCCTGTATTGCGAATCCGGTTCCGTTATACCAGTCTGAAACGGCAACTCCTGTAAAGGTTTGTGAAGTATTATCTGTAAAATTAACGGTTACCGTAACGGTAGAAGCACCGCTTCCGCTGGTTGCGAGCATATATAATTTAAATGCTGCTGTCGGTGTTGAAAAAGTTATTGTTCCGGAATCGTTCTGATTAGCCAATTTCAGAGAATTGTTTGCACTGTAACTGGCTAATTTATAAGATAATCCCGGAGTTGTGGAAACTACACTGTTAACGATGCCGTCATTCGGTAAACCGTAAGTAAGGGGAGTACTGGAAGAAGTAAGCTGAAAATCTCTTGATACAAAAGCGAATGAAACGCCGTCTACATCGGTTGAGGTAGTTGTTGCGGAAGATCCGACTCCGTTTGCAATAACATCGGAATTAAGCCCCGAAGAAATAAGCATTGGCTGGAAATTTTGAGCTGCTGCAGTAGAAGCTGCCAAAACAGCACCCGCATACACAGCCCCTGAAAGTAATTTTAAATTCATGCTAAAAAATTATAAGGTATTATTTGTTTGAAATTGTTTAGTCACGGTTTTTTACAAGAATCCATCCCGAATATTTTACAGGAGTATTTTTCTTATCATTTTCATTCCATGATACGGAATACCAGTAGTTTCCGGTAGATATTTTTCTCCCATTTATAGTCCCGTCCCACTTATATTTATTAGACTTGTCCGCTTTATGAATCTGTGCACCATATCTGTCGAAAATATTGAAAACAAGATTTTGTTTTCCGGCGAGTGCAGAATAATCTATGAAATCATTCACACCATCTCCGTTAGGCGTTATTACATTGATTAGATTAGGAACCAATACACTTACGGTAATAGGATCACAGTTATAGGCGTCTTTTACAAAAATTTTAATGTCACCTCTTGGTATATTTTTAAACTGATTAGAATCCTGCCATTTGATTCCGTCCAATGAATACTGATAAGGAATCGTACCGCCGATTGCATGAACCGTCACTTCATTATTACTGATGTCAATACTTGCAATCACAGGCTGTTCCGATGCATATACTTTTACTTGCTGTAAAGCAACGCATTGTCCTGTTTTAAGTTTTACCCAGTATGTTCCCACTCCCACATTGCTGATCGACTGAGTTGTTGCACCTGTACTCCATAAATAACTGGTGAATCCAGACCCTGCATCCAGGGTGGTTTTATCTCCCATACAGATGATTTTATCTTCCAGAACATTAGAAAATACTGGTGGAATTACTTCAAGAGTCACCTTTGCGATGTCATAACAGCCGAAAGAATTGCTTACTCTTATGAATACAACTCCATTAGGGGCAATATAATTTACAGGATCTGAAATTTCATTGGTCTGATTTTCAGCGTCGGTTAAAGAAGGATAATAATTTTTAATAATCCCAGGTGTGCTAATGACAGAAGCCGTTGTTAAGTTGAATAATCCTGTTGCCGGATTATTTTCCAGAAAGCAGGTTCGAAGCGAAGCATCAGTAGTGGTAACGGTAGGAGCAACTTTTAAAGCAATTGTAGCATCGTTGTTGTCGCAAAGAACCTGTGAAGGATCTTTAATTACTACCGATACATTGGTGTCTGTACTGTATTGAAATTGGGCAGGATTGGTGATGGGAGAACCTCCGGTATAATAAGCAAAAGTATAGTTATTCGGATTGGTGGTAAGCTGAGAATTTAAAGAAGTTAAATCTACGGTTGCCATTCCGGTAAGATCCGGACATATATTTTTCGTAATGGCTCCCTGCAGCAAAGGAATTTTGTCTACAAAAACCTTTACGTTTTTAATGGAATGCCTGGATCTGTTTCCACCTGTAGAAGCAGAAAAACCAAAATATCCAACCGTCATTGCAGCAGCAGTTCCGGAAGGTGCAAAAGACTGGTTGCAGATTAAATTTCCGTTGATGGTTATTTTCACGATCCAGTTTGCCGGAGCAGCCGGATCTACCTGTGCTGTTACTTCTACATGTTTGTAAATGGTTCCCTGAAACGGAAGTGTGGTATTCATATCCGGAGAATGAAAAGAACTTCCGGGAACATTAAAAAACTCAACATTGTTGGTGTCTGTTGTGTTAACGATCTGTCCGTAACCGACGTGAACCTTACTCATTACAGCAGTGGTGGTATTGTTATAAGTATCGAATCCTACCACAAATCCTACTGCGTTCAATGAAACACCAAGACCTGAACCTAATACACTGGCAACCGGAGGATTGGCAAGATACCAGAAAGCAATACCGTCTCCGTTCGCCGTTTGGTTAGAATCCATTCTGAAATCAAATTCTATTCTCCATTTGTCACAATACTTAAGATTAATGGGCTGATTCAGCCGGATAGAGCCTGATTGGTAATTAGCATCCGGAGTCAGCTGGATAAAGTCTGTATTTACAGAGGTTGGCGCTACCATTGTCCATCCTGTTGTATTAACGGGATTTCCTGTTAGCTGATATGTTTGGGAAAAAAATAGATTAGGAAATGAAAATAAAATAAATAACAAAAAAGAATAGCTTTTTTTCATACGCTAAAAGTTTATATAATCTGTGAATAATCATTACAGAGATAACTTCATTTCATTTTTGTGTATTGATTTTTTATATTTAATTATGAAAATATTTATTGTAAATAATTAAATAGTGATTGGATTGTAATTTTCGTATAAATTTACCTCTTATAGATGTGTTTTTGATAATATTGGAATAAATAAGTAAATTAATCTTTAATTTTAATAGTAAAAAGTGAAAATTACTTTAATGTTAATTAAAATTAATTATTCATAGAATAATATTCTTTTAAGTAAAAAAAAATAGTATATATTATGTATCGTAATTATTTTAATAATTTCGAAACCAGGATCTGAGATAGATTTACAGTGCAGATTTTTTAAAAACAAAAACAGTTGCACGAATTGTACAACTGTAGTCCCTAAGATTATTTTAACTAAAAACGTATATTTTTAATTGAAATATTTTTATAATGATATCCAGATAAAATGTATATTTATTGGACGTATCGGAAAATAAAAGCATATAAAAAGGAGACCACCCCGCAATTAGAGTGATCTCACTATAAAATATTCCCTTTTACTTGTATGTCGTATGATTTTTCTTGAAACAGTATTACCTGCATGACTGGTGTTTGATTTTAGTAAAAGTAGGCATTTAGAATAAAACAATAATCAATATTAAATAATTAAGTAAAATAAACTTAAAAATTATAATAATGTAGAATATAATTCTTTATATTTGGGATAATAATAACCTATAAAAGAATAATATTCTATGGATCATCTCGATAATAAAGATTTGCAGCTGCTCAGATTACTCCAAAGTGATGCGAAATTAACAGTGAAAGAACTGGCAAAAGAGGTTAATCTTTCTCCTTCGCCGGTTTTCGAACGTGTAAAACGACTGGAACAGGAAGGGTATGTAAAAAAATATGCGGCTATTCTGGATGCTGAAAAACTCAATTTAGGATTTACGGTATATTGCCAGTTGAAATTAAAAAGCAACGACAGTTATCTGGCGGTAGAATTTGAAAGAGAAATTATGGAAATCGAAGAAGTGGCAGAATGTTACAGTATTTCCGGTGATTTTGATTTTCTGCTTAAAGTCTACGTGAAAGATATGAAGCAATATCAGAACTTTGTTTTTAATATTCTCGGTGCCGTTCCGTCTATCGGAAGCACACACAGCACTTTTGTGATGGCTCAGGTTAAGAATACACATGGATTAACGATTTAATCTCTAAAATGTCATAAAGTAAAATAAAACCTCCAGATTTCTCCGGAGGTTTTTTATGAAATCGCAAAATTTAAATTTAGCTTGGAGTAAGACCAGCTGTAGGATCAAAAGCTTCATTTTCGTCCATACTTTTGAACTGCATCTGTGTTTCCTGTCTTTTTCTCATCGTATTAACTGTTACGTGAGGCCAGTTAATCGGCTGTGCAGAACCGGTAGCCGGAAATACAAGATTGATGGTCTGGGAATACTGAAGAATCTGATCCGCGTTTCCGTCACTGTCCGTAATATCTTCAATCCAGAAGGTAGCATCCATTTTGGTCGCATTTACATTCGTCTGGATGAAAGGAATATTTAAAATTCCGCCATTAGCGTCCGGAGTGCTTGTAGACATCTCGATTACCGTCATGTTGGTTACTCCTCCTGTAGAACCTACCAGACTTTCCAGAGTAGACTGAAGAAAAGCGTTTGGATTTACCTGATTAAATTCCGCAAACTGAGGATTTCCAATGATGGCATCCGAATATCCCAGTTGAGTAATTGGTCCTCCGTTCAGCATCGTAGGAATGGATGAAGCGGGATCAAAAAAGCTTGTTCCCGGATTTTCTGTATCAAAAGAACTTCCTAAAGCTAATAAAGAATTACCGTGAGGAATCGTCGACATTCTTGCAATGGTGTAACCTCCGTTCGGCTGCCCAATGTTTAAAAACAAACCTGTTTCTACGTGTATGGTTGAACCTTTAGGAAAACCCCTGTCGTTACAGAAACTCGTTTCGCATGCACTTACAATCTGTTGTTCATACAATAATCCGAAAATTAGCTGTTCTACCTGCTGTCCTTTTACAACAGGACCTCTGTTTCCTGCCTGTACGACTACCGGATTAAAGGTTAAAGTTTCTGTGTAAGGGATCACCTCAAAGACAGCCCGTATCCTGTCCCGGTACGGAAATCGTGTTCCAGCCCGAAGAAGCCTCGCTTCCAGGAATCTGGATGTTTTCCCAAACGCCGACAAGAGGAGCCAGAGCTCCCAAATCTGATGATTCAACTTTATGTAACGGGAGAACCTGTGCTCCCAAAGTTAAGCCTCTTACTTTACTTTCTAAATTCATAATGATGGGTTTTATGGTTAAGTTTTAGTTTAATTAAATATAATATGCTCTTGTCTGAATGGCTGCCGGAGCCGACATGCTGGTTCTTACCGCGAAAGCCGGAGTATCTCCAATAAGAATTTCCATATCTTTTTTCATCGGATGTTCGGAGTTTCCATATTCCATGCTTACTCTTTTTCTACTTTCATCTTCGTTAAGGAAATATAAATTCGTGGGCTGCAGAATATTCCATCGGCATCCGATCAGTTTTCCTTCATTTTGCCCGTATTCCGTAATGGGCGAAAAAGCTGACATTTCAGGAATGAGATCTGCGACATCCGCCTTGCAGGTGAAAATGGTTTCTTCACTGTTTTCAGGATCATTGCAGGTTACTGTCCATGTATTTTGTCCCGGAACATTGAGGGAAGGAATATTAATAGTGAAAGTTGTTTTGAATTTCGGCTCTCCGAAAAGTTCTATTCCTGCCTTTATTGCCATGTCGGCATCGCAGGGAACATAAACGCGTTTGTGTCCCATTAATTTCGTTTGTTCTTCACCTCTAAGATATTCTTCTGCTGTTACAAAAGCCACGGTATCTTTTTGAGATTCAGGATAGCAGACAATATTTAATTCTATTTCCTGAGTTGTGCTTGCTCCGTTTGGAAACTGACCTGTATAGTTCTGAAAATTAAAACTTACAATAGCTTTTCCGTTAAAATCTGAAGCCGTTAGTCCTGTATTTTCAAGATATTTTAAAACTTTTTCCCGGTCTACAAGAAAAGCAACTTCGAAGTTATAAAGTGTTGCGTAATAGAAGGGAAGTCCGAATCCTTCGGGAATTGGCGGTAATTGATTGCTCATGGTAAATTGGTTATTAAATTTATTCTAAAGCCCATTATTGAAAACGGGCTTTAGTTTTATTTTTTAGTTAGAAGGATACTCAAAAGTTGGTCCTGCATTGTATTGGGAAGTCAATGGCTGGCTCATCAATCCGATTGCCTGCTCTTTCAATGCATACATATACATGATGGATTTTGCCAGTTCTTCAGAATGTCCTTCTACGGCAGCCTGAATTGCATCCAATAACTTTTTATACGTAATATTAAATTGTTTTCCCTGCTCGAATAACTGAGGATTCGACTGGTAATCTGACATTTTAGGATTCGGTTTCATTGGATAAGCTGCACTCCAGTCTACGGGAAGCGGTTTTCCAACCGGTGGAGTGGTTACAGGCATCATTCCGTTTTCGTCGGTGAACGGTCTATAATCTCCGCCTAAATAAAAATGTTCATGGAAAATTTCCTTAAATCTGAAATAATGTGCTAATTCTGCACCTTCCTCAAACTGTGAAGGATCTACATCAAAAATAGAATCATCCGCACCTTCTCCTTGTCCCTTAATTTCCTGAAAAACAAGTATAACACCTTCTAATGCATCAACAGGATGGAGTTTTCCGCCGCTTCCGTAGTATTGTTCCGGACGGATCTGTTTCGCGGGATCTCCGGTAAAAATTCCGCCTTTATTTAATTCTTCAAAAGTCTGCGGTAGTTTTCCGTTTGCTTTATAATAGGCAATAATCTGGAATACAACAATGTAAAAGAACACTACATCATAATATTCTCCAATCGTATGAACGTTTTTCATGATGAAATCCTTCATGTTTTCCAAGGTCCATAAATTATTTTCCTGAACGGCACCTCTTGAAAGCATGGCTTCCGGTTGTGCTTCATAATCATATTTCGGTGCTTTTACCAAAGGATTACTTGGGCTTTCAATGGCAATAAAGGTTGCAATACTGTTGGATGAGAATGTTTCCAGACCTACGTAGAAATCCACATTCAATGGCAGTTTCATCGGGTAATTAGGATAATTCTGCGGTCTGTTTACCGAAGGCTGAATGCTCACTGCATTCATCACGTTACAAACCATAATCATGTGAAGCATTTCTTCTACCGCTACACTTCGGATGATCTGTGAAGGAAGAATATTCGTTCCGTCTTTAATAGAATATAAAGCCGTTAAATACGGAGGAATTGTGGAATGTTCGATTAAAATCGCAGTCTGAAGCAAATCCTGTAAAATCGGACGGTAATCCAGATTCTCCAATCCTTTTTTTACCTGAAACGCCTTTTCTCCGGAGAAATCTGCGGTCGGATTAATTTCCGGAACTTCACCGCCAAATTGTGATCTAAGATATTCGTTAAACGCATCAATCTGGTTGTTAAGCAAAAGATTGGTTACATTTTTACTGTGGTATTTTATTCCTTCAATCCAGTTTTCTTTGCTGTTTGTATTGTCGAATAATAACGACTGCAAAGAAATGGCTTCGTCTACGATGGTATTTTTTTCTGAAGAACTTCTTAGAAGACTGCTGTTTTCCTGAGGTTCTGTTTTATTGATTAGTCTTTGTCTCATGTTTTCTATTTTAATATGTTTTCCAGATCTTTCAGAATAGATTCTACGGAACGGATGGTGAATGCGGATAAGGTAAGAGTAGGGTTGGAAGTTCCCAAAGTTGTCATATTTCCGGCTCCTACAATGTATAGATTCGGATGATCCCACGATTTGCAATAGCTGTTCGTTACAGAATCGTCCGGATTTTCGCCCATTCTGTGGGTTCCTACAATATGTCCGGCTCCGTTATAAGAATATCTTACATTATTGTATACAAAAGTATTATTGTCTGTCGCATTGTATTTGGTGAAATCTTCAATACCCAGTCTTGCAAACATTTGGTCGGAAGCTAATTTTGCCTGTTCCATTGCTCTCATTTCGTATTCTGTAAGTCCGTAATTAATAACAGGACGCGGAATTCCCAATACATCGAGATATTGGTCGTTAATAGTTACACGATTATCAGGATTCGGAAGCTGCTCGATCTCAAAATGGAAAAGCACCTGTCTGGAAAGTCTGTGTGTTAATGCGTCTTTCAGTTCTTCTCCGAAAAGTCCGTCATTTAAAAATTCTGAAAGGTCTGATCCCGGAGAAAAAGCCGGCCAGCTCCATCCCCAGTTGTCTAGAGGAGAGATCCATGCAGAAAATTCGCTTCTGAAATTTCCGTCTCGGAAAGACGAAATATTGGTGGTGGAACCGGGACCTCTGTAAGAATAAACAGGATCCGGAAATAATCCCCAAGTAAGCATTACCATATGATCCATCAGGTTTCTTCCTACCTGATCGCTTCTGTTGGCAACGGTTTTTTCAATATTTTGTCCGTTTTCAAAAACAGTGTATTTTGAATTTAAAAGAATTTTCGGATTTTCAAAAGCATTGGCAGCAAGAATAACGATCGTTTCGTTCGTATCGATAACTTCTTCTACAAACTCTGTTTTCTCTCTTGAAATATATCTTCGGATGTGAACTTTAGAGATTTTTTCCTGATCTGCCACATCTACACTCAGTTTGTACACCACGCTTTGTGCCTGAACCTGAATATTGTGATTTCTCTGAAGATTATGGTTTTTATTAACTTTATATAAAGCTTTTTTCAGCGTTTTCAGAGCGTTGTATTTTGCCTGAACGGGACAGATCGGAACGCAGGATGCATTTCCTTCACAACGTTCTCCCATATAAGGATTCCATACGGCTCCTAAAGCTTTGTATTCTTCGCTTTCAATATTTTTTAAAGTTAAAGTATATCCGGATTCAGAAGCTTCAGCTTTCACTATTTTGGATGTTCCGTAAGCAATATTCGGGGTAGAATTTCTTCCCTGCGGAGACGGAACAAGCATTATCGGATATTCTTCAAAGTTGAGCTGAACCGAAGTTCCTGCCAATCCGTTAATAATCTGATGATCCATATAACTCTGCGGAATTTCTTCCATCGGAAAAACATAATTTTTACCGTAATATTCTTCCATGCTTTCCTTAATAGGATATTCCTGCGCTGCAACGTTTCCGGAAACACCGATCTCAAATTCCGCCATTTCATAATAAGGCTTTAATGTCTCATAATCAATTGGCCAGTCCATGGCTCTGCCGTATTGTTCCTTCAGTCGGAAATCGTTCGGAAGCATTCTTGGGGTAGTTCCGAGCCAGTGAAGTGTAGTTCCGCCTCCTACACGAATGGCATCACTTGCAAAAGGCATCGGACCGAACTGTACCAGATAACCTTTTTTATCCGGAAACGGCGGAACAATCGGCTCTATATCCAGAACATTCGGAGAGGGAGCCTGTTTCAGATTCGGATACGGTGAATTCGGAACTTTGGCTTCTTCTATGTAAAACTTACGGATGTAATCGTTGTAAGTAACCATTGAAGTGGCTGAATCGAGTTCTATTCCGGCTTCAAGCCCCGCTTCATACATTAGAATCGATAGTTCTTTATACGTTTTGGAGTCGTCCGTTTCGGAACGGTGGATCATTTTTTTTGCATCGGTATCAAAAACGTGATCTGTTAAAAGTTTGGCAATCAAAGATCCGGCGATTCCTGTTCCTACGATGATTACATCTTTCTTTTGCTGAGGTTTTTCTGTCTGATTCATGAGTTGCTGTTTACAGGTTTTGTTTCCCAAGATTTAAAGCCCGGCTGTTTTGCTCCCGGCGGATGCGCATGCATTACCGTCCATACGAGACCTTCTTTGTAAGATCTGTCGTTTACGTAAGCGCCTTCCCAGGTTCCCATATACCAAAGCGTTATTACACTCTGGGCAATTTCCTGAGTCGCAGGATTGGCAATAATTTCTGCGGTGATCGCATTTTTCAGTTGATCCTGACTTACAGAATTTTCCAGAACATTTTTAGAAATATTCAGAAATTCAATAAAAGTGGCAGTTTCAATCTGGTTGAGAATGTACTTGTAATAAATCTCGGCTAAACCTGTAGATTGCAGCTCGTTCACGGAAAATCCGGTGAGGGATTCTGAAATCGCCATGAACACGTCGTAATAGTAATCGTCGACGTTGAGGATTTTGTTGATAATCATCTCGTTGAATTATGGTTAAAGTTTTAGTTTTTATTTTTAGATAATTTTATTTATCAGGTAAATTGGGTTATCTAATTTTCGTCTATAAAGTTATATATTTTTCACATTGAATAGAATAAATATTATTTATTTAGAATCTTTCAAAAGTAAATGTTTTGTTTTGAAGATTATTTTAAAATAATCGTTTTTATCCGTCATATTTTATTAACATCATTTTCTCTTAACTATTTATTAAAATTGAGATCCTCCGAATTAAAACAATAGCAATATCTTTGTAAGATAAATTAGAATTAGCATAAAATATTTTATGAAAGATATTAAAATGATTGTAACGGATATGGACGGAACGTTCCTGAATTCTTCCCATGAAGTAAGTCCGGAATTTCCGAAAATATATGAAGAGCTGAAAAAGAGAAATATTTTATTTGTTCCTGCAAGCGGAAGGCAGATGTTCGGAATTACCAAATATTTTGGTGAGATAGAAAGTGAAATGGCTTTCATCGCTGAAAACGGAGGGTATGTCATTTACAAAAATGAAGAGCTTTTTGCAGATCAGCTTGATCCAAAATACATTACGGAAATTATCACAGCAATCAGGACGATTCCCGGCGCTACAGCTGTATTGTCCGGCAAGAAAAAAGCATACTTTGAAACCGATAATCAGGATTTTATTGATTATGTCTCCCAGTTTTATACAGATAATGAAAGAAGGGAAGATCTTACGCAGGAAATAGACGACAGTATTTTTAAAGTTGCAGTGTATCATTCCGGCGGTTCGGAATTAAACGTTTATCCTGTGCTGAAGGAATTTGAAAATTATGATCTTGAAGTGGTGGTTTCAGGTCAGTATTGGCTGGATATCATGAACAGGAATATTAATAAAGGGGTTGCGCTGGAAAAATTACAGAAAACTTTAAATATTACTCCGCAGGAAACCATGGCTTTTGGAGATTATATGAATGATATTCAGATGCTTGAAAATTCAAAGTACTCTTATGCGATGCAGAATGCACATCCTCTGGTAAAAAAAGCGGCAAGTTTTGAAGCCGGATCTAATGATCATTTTGGAGTTCTGAAAGTAATTAAAGACTATTTAAATATCAATTAAAACTTTCATTTGTAATAATTTAAGCCTTCAGATTTTATCTCTGAAGGTTTTTTTTGCTTATTAAACGTCTAATTAATAGCATTAAAGTGTTTATGATTGTTGTTAATTTAAAGTTTTCAATTTATTTATAATAATTTCACCAATATATGAGAAAAATATTTTAAATTTATCATCGAAATAATTGCTCGTTTTAGGAGTGATATTTTAAACAAAACTGAACAACCATTTATAAAAGGCGGAACCGAAAAGCCAATAACAGAGTAGGGAAAACTAAATAATTAAACCATGAATCTATCAATTCATCCATCAGTAGGTGTTGCCCGATTAGGGAATAGCACAACTGCAATTTGTCTGTCTCCGGACACTATCGGTGGTCTTCCTTTTGACTCCGACAACAACGGGAATTCCTTAGGTCCTATTACATCCTTCAAAGATGCTGCAGGTCTTATTAAAAGACAGGGACAACCGTTTAAAATCCTTTCAGACACAGGAGAAGAAATCACTTTAGACACTCCGAATGTTGCTTCTATTGAATGGACAGTTCATTTAGCAAACAAAAAAGCAGCGTGGTATCAATACAGCGAATTGCAAGGGAATCTTTTATACGGGCAGGAAAACAGTTATCAGAATCAGAAAATTCCTTTCAGAAATCCCGATGTGCCACAGAATGACAGACAGACTTTAATCGTAGATCCGGGACCAAGAACCATTTCCGGAAAACAGAGTTCGATAGGATTTGATAAAGATAATGTTCCTTCGGGCTATCCTGCACAATATCCTCCACAGGAAGTTTCATACGGAGTTCCGGTGGTTACGTTGGGAGATCTTCTTACAGATAATTCAGGAAGACTGGTTGTTTTGGGAGGTTTTGGTCACGCGGGCGGAGATCTGCCCCTAACAAGTTATGGAGGTTCCAGTACATGGCATGACGATATTTCGGACGGACCGGTTTACTGTACGGTAAATTTTAATGACGGAACGCCTTCGGTTTCACTTACAGCGTGGGTAATTATCGGTTCACCGGATTTCGCTCCGGAAATTGTTAATATTTCAAATTTAAGCGACACGATGTTCGATGTCGGGGTAAGAAATTTCAATCTGGTTCCTGAGATGTACAGCAACGGAAATTATAATCCAGACTTTCAGGCAAATTTTCAGAGAGATATTTTACCGATTATCAACAGAATCAGTAAATATCAATGGGTTGCGAATGTACAGTCGATGATGGCTTTTACCAGCAATATTTTTGATTTTACAGACAATTCTGAGGCAAACCGCCAGAACAGACAGAATTATTTTTCATACTTCAGACAAAATGATGCTCAGCCGCCGGTTCCGCCTCATTTACCACAGGAACAGCTTCTGAAAGAAAACGGAACCGATATTTTCCCGATGATGCCTTTAAATTCAGGAAGCAACTCGGTGAGCAATATTAATATCATGAAATTCATGGCTTTGGATGAAACACAGCTTTTCCTTATGCAGCAATGGGCAGACGGAAATTTTGTAAGCGATCCGAATTACGAACCATATCCTATAAATGCTATGGATGCGGCAAGT
This sequence comes from Chryseobacterium sp. MMO-72, assembly GCF_037146035.1. Classification (NCBI taxonomy): domain Bacteria; kingdom Pseudomonadati; phylum Bacteroidota; class Flavobacteriia; order Flavobacteriales; family Weeksellaceae; genus Chryseobacterium; species Chryseobacterium sp. MMO-72. The sequence continues at coordinate 101,097 of NZ_JBBCWG010000014.1, read as the reverse complement.
GTAGGAAATTGTGTAGGACTTCCAATGTGTCCGGGAATTGAAGTAACATGGAATTTACAGAATCCTATTATTTATGCAAATCCATACAGAATTTTACAGTACGGAAACGAACAGCAATATGCAGCACAAGGTTTAACGTCGTCTCGCGACGAATGTGAAGGCGGAGGCTGTGAACCGGGAGATCTTACCAAAAGAATGGCTTGCCCATGGCAGGCGGATTTCTTCCAGTGTACGATTCAGCTGATTAATTTTACAGATCCGTCTGTGAATAAAGCGGGTTCTCCACCTGCACCGCTTCCTCCAACGTATTATTCTTACTGGTGGCCGCCTCAAAGTCCATGGGATGTTTTGGTAGGTGAATTTACCGCTGAAGGTCAGTCGGCTACCAATGTTCCGGCAGGACAGCAGATGAACTACGCACGCGGAATCAACAGTTTTACGCAGATGGTTCAGTACTGGTACGCGCTAGGATTTATCAGGGATAAAAATTCTCACAGCGCAGGTTTCCCATTCTTTGTGGAAACTGAAAGAAATAATGAAATATTTACATATGAAAATGTTCCTGTAAGTGAGATCAGCGGAAACGAAGAGGATGATGAAACCACAATTCCGGTTTTCTACATCGAAAAGAAAACGCAGGTGGTTACCGAAAGAAGTGAAAAAGGAAGAATGATGATGGAACATCTGGAAGAGGTAGGATTTAAAGAGATTGCTGTTGCAGCAGACCGTATGCCGTTACCTCGTTCCGGAACGCGAAACAGAAGATAAAATGCAAAACTTGTTAGAAACTAATGTATTAATTGTCGGTGGAGGTCCAGCAGGGACTTCCGCCGCTTTAAGTCTGCTTAAATATTCTGACCTGAAAGTAGTTATTGTAGAAGAAACCGGTCTGGAATCTGTAAAAATTGGTGAACAGGTAAACTCAAGCATTTTTGATCTTCTTCAGTACATGGGAATCGATAAGACAGCTTTACATCAGAATAATTTTATCCGGGGACACAGCAGTACCGCAGCTTGGGGAAGCGAAAGACTGATGGTTCGTGATTCTATTTTCAATACAGAAACCGAGAGTTTTCAGCTGAATCGGGAAGAATTCGATTATCTGCTTCTGGAAACTGTATCAGAAAAAGGAGGGATTATTTTTCCGAGAACAAAATGCCTGTCTTTCCATCAGGATGAAAACAATCAATGGACGGTAGATGTAAAACATGAAACCAAAGGAAATTTCACGATAAAAGCAGATTATCTGATTGATGCAACCGGAAGAATGGGAAGTGTATGCCGGAAAATCGGAGTTCAGTCAAAACGGTATGACGAACTTGCCGCGATCGGAAGATTTTTTTACTTTGATGAATCTCAGACCATTGAGCAGAACATCATGATAGAATCAATTGAAGATGGGTGGTGGTATTGTGCTTCTCTGCCGAATCATAAGGTGACTTTAACTTTCTTTTCGGATGCACAGATTATCAAAGAAAAAAAGCTTGAAAATACCGAAAACTGGAGCAGGTTATTATCAAAAACAAAACACATTCAGCATAAAATATCAAAAGCGGCTTCCGAAGGAAAACCCTGGGTGAAAAATGCATTTTCTCAGATTGCAGACATCCGTTCAAGCAAAAATTTTCTGGCGGTGGGGGATGCAGCCGCTTCATTTGATCCTATTTCATCCATGGGGATCGGTTTTGCCATAAGTTCCGCCTGTCATGCTGCAAAAGCGATTATTGATGCAGATTCAGGGCACGAAAATACTTTTATTAACTATCAGGAAAACATTAATACAATATATCATAATTATCTCACGACGAAAACATTTTTTTATCAGAAAGAACAACGCTGGAGCGATTCAGTGTTTTGGAAAAAAAGGATGTAAGAGGTTGGGATATGAAATTAAATTAGTAATGACAGCCTCATAACAATCTGTGAGGCTGTTTTTGCTTTAACATTTTAAAATTAATCATTATTGAAATTCATAAACATGAAAAAACTACTCAATTACATTTCGTTTCTGTCGGTTGTACTGTTTTCTGTCGCGTGCAGTTCTTCCACCATAGAAGATGAAAATGCGTCCAGTGAAGTAACCACGGTATTTTATAAAAATGCCGATGAACTCGCTGCAACTTATGATCCTTCGAATACAGTAAATCAGACGTTAAGAAATCAGATTTACGATTTATACAAGCAGGGAAAATGGAGCGAACTGGAATCTGTTTTTAAAGCGAATAACCTTAACGGAGGATGGCCGCCTGCAAACGGAGGGTATAATATTGTGGACAATACAGATTTCACAGCCGGACAAAAATATGACCGCTACAGCGGGGCAATCGGAACATACAGCGGAACCGGAGCGCCGACTTTGGGTGGAAATTTTACCAGTCCGATCATCAATGGCTACGTTTACACTTTCGCTCAACGCGCCCTTAACAAACCGGAAAATACCTATGATTTCTATTATGAAATAGAAGTTTTGAATAATTTGCTACCTTTCAAGGGACAAACGGCAGACATTATTCCGTGGTTCGGGCAGGTTGGAAAAGGGAAACAGACGATGTGGAAAATTCCTCTGGATCCTTCAACCGGATATACAAAAACATGGAATAAGCTTGCGCAGGAAGGTTATATTAAGATAACGATAAAGAAAAGTCCGAGCGGAAATTATCCTTCAGCGGTTGGAATGGTGATTCAATAAATTTAACTGAAAATGTACGCAATAACGAAGAAAATACAGATCGTAAAGAAAGCAGTTGTTTCGAAAGATACGTTTATCAATAATGAAATCAGTCCGTCTGCGGAACTGAAATTCATCTGCTGCAACTGTACTCATGAAAATCTGGTGAACATTACTCCTTACGAATCAGGGTTTCCTGTTTTTCAGCTTTATCATGAAAATAAAATTTTATCTATCAATGATTTACTTAAGAATTCAATGATAAAAGAGACGCAAAAGAATATGCTTCATGCCGGAGAATTTACAGTTCATAATTTACCAACGTTGTATTTTGGAACAGACTGCGAATCTTGCGCTGCAAAATACATCGTAATTTTCAGTTATGGCGAAAAACAACCGGGGCTGGAATTACTTTCCGTTTCCGGAGTATGGGAATATGCAGAGGCATAATATTTTTTTTAGATGGTGTGTTCGGCTTCAAATCGAAGATTTGAAGCCGAATTTTTTTTATGATCTTATGGGAAACCATAATCAACAGATGTTCCAAAAGCGTATTATTGTTCAATCTAATCATCAAATAAAAACTTTAATTATATGGAAATTTTACTCATTATTATTTTATCGGTTCTGCTGATTGTTGCATTCAGTAAATCAGGTAAAAATAAAAAACAGGTTTCTGAGAAAGAAGCTCAAATTGCAAATCTCAACAAGGAAATCAATCAGCTCAGAGCCGAGATTTCAAACCTCAATTCAGACAAAAGATCTTTACAGGACAAAATCCAGAGATTAAGAGCCGATTTTTCTAATCTGCAGATCGAGAAACGTTCGGTAGACGAAAAGAATATTCAATTGAAAAATCAAAATGATGCTTTAAGCAAATATCAGGATATTATTAATGTTCAGGTAGAATGCGAGTATCTTCTGAAAAGAGCAGAAAGAGACAGTTTGAAATTAAAAGAAAGAGCACAGGCGGAGCTGGATAACGCGCAGCTTCAGGCGAAAGAGTCGAGAAGAATGGCGAAGGAACTTGTTGAAAAAAGAACCAGAGAAGTTGAATTATTGTATGAAAATGCAGTAAGAGAATCCAAAAGAATTATCGATACTGCTGAAGGCAAAGCACTTGCCATTGGTGGAGATGCTTACAGAAGTTTGCGCGAAGCGAATGAAATTGCCGACAGAATAAAAGCAATGAAAAATGTAATAAAAGGCTACGGAAACGAATACATTGTGCCTTCTTATACTTTGCTGGATGATCTTGCTGAAGAATTCAGCCACAAAGAAGCCGGAGAAAATCTTAAAAAGCTTCGACAGAATAACAAATTAATGATCACAAGCCGACAAGCCGGAATCTGCGAATATATGGATGAATTCAGAAGAAATATTGCCATAGATTTTGTTATTGATGCTTATAACGGAAAAGTGGAAACAATTTTAAATTCGGTAAAAAAAGACAATTACGGAATTCTGAAACAGAAAATAGATGATGCTTTTCAGTTGGTTAATTTCAACGGAGAAGCCTTCAGAAAAGCCAGAATTTCGGTTGAATACCACGAAGCCCGTCTTGAAGAACTGAAATGGGCGGTTATTGCTCAGGAACTTAAATGGCAGGAACAGGAAGAGCAAAGGCAGATCAGGGAACAGATGCGGGAAGAAGAAAAAGCAAGAAGAGAGTATGAAAAAGCCATAAAAGATGCTGCAAAAGAAGAATTAACGTTGAAAAGACTGATTGAAAAAGCAGAATCTCAGGTTGCAAAAGCCAATGAAGAGCAAAGAATGATGTTCCAGCAGAAACTTGAAGAACTTCAGGGTAAATTATTAGTTGCGGAAGAAAAAAATCAAAGAGCAATTTCTATGGCTCAGCAAACGCGTTCCGGAAATGTTTATATTATTTCAAATGTAGGATCATTTGGAGAAGATGTTTATAAAATCGGAATGACGAGACGTTTGGAACCTCTGGATCGTGTTCGTGAGCTTGGAGACGCAAGTGTTCCGTTTGAATTTGATGTTCACGCCATGATTTATTCTGATGATGCTCCGGCTTTGGAAAGACAGCTTCACAAAAAGTTTTTAAAAAATCAGCTTAATAAAATCAATCCGCGGAAAGAATTCTTCAGACTTGGAATTAACGATATTAAAAATTATCTGGAAGATACCGGAATTATCTGCAAATGGACTCTTACCGCAGAAGCCAGACAATATCGCGAAACACTAAAACTTGAAGAGGAAATGAAGACCAATAAACAGCTTGAGAAAGAGTGGGAGCAATATCAGGAAGAAGCAGATCCTGTAGCTTTGGAAGAAGTATTGGAAGAGGAATAAAAACAAAACCACAACCCGAGAGTTGTGGTTTTTAATGAAAGTATATATTATTAAGATTCGGTGTGCATCAGTCCATAACTTATGGAAGTGGGCTCTTTGCCGAAAAGACAAGAGAAAATGTTCTGAAATTCATGGATGTACTTGCATTTAATAGAATTTCCGTAGATTTTCAGACCTTCAACAATCTTTCTGGAATCAAGATCAAAATCATATTTTATGAAAGTTTCAGGTCTCTCGTAACGAATGCGCTGTTCTGAGCTGTATGTTCTTGAAAACCCGAATTTTTCCAGCCACTCTTCGGTAATCTGAATAGGCTTGATTGATTTTGCCGGAACAGAAAAGCTATGGAAATCATTTTCAATCTGTACAAAATAATCTTTTTCATCATTCTGGAATATTTCAGTAATCGTATAGATCTGATTTTTATATTCCACTAGATTTTTAATTTTTAAATCTGCAACGTTCATAATATTTTGTGGGTGTTTATGTTATTATTCCAAGGTTAGTGAATGCTCTTGTATAAGTAGTTTTGCAAATACTATGCCTTATGTTTTGAATATAAATTAAACTATTGTTAATTATAAATGGTGATTTTTGTTTAAATTATTGATATGTAGTACTTTATATGATTTAAAAAGATTTAAACAATATTTATAAAAGTTAAATTTGTGGTACTTATGTGGTATGTTATGTTAAATCAAAAAAAATGTAATTATTCAGTTTTCAAAGACTTATATTCAATAGTTAAGGCAAATGCGATGATAATCACCAAAATTAATGTAGCAATAAAAACATTCCATGAAGTAGAGTGGAGCAGATATCCTGTTCCGCTTCCTAAAAAACTGGATCCGAAATAATAGAAAAGCCAGTAAATAGAAGTTGCTGAAGATTTTCCTTCTTTTGCATGCAACGCTGTCATCTGACTTGCCATGGTATGAGCAGCAAAAAAGCATAACGTAAATAAACCTAGTCCAAATACTACAACATAGATATTTTCTGAAAAAAGAAGAATAAGTCCGGTTAACAAAAAGAAAATTGCACCTTTCAGAATGTATTTCTTTTCAAATCTTACGGATAATCTGCTGGTTATCATGGTTCCCAAAACACCAAAAGTGTACATCAGAAAAATAAAAGCAATAAAAACATGGCCCAAAGAAAACGGATCAGATTCCAATCGGAATGTCATATAATTATAAATGCTTACAAAAGTTCCCATCAGCAAAGCAGCGATAAAATACAGTCGGAGCATATAAGAATCACGGATCAGTCTTTTCATCTGCTTTATTTTCAGATGATAATCTGTTTTCTGAGGTTTGAAAAATTTTGAATCCGGAAAATGTTTCCAAAATACCAGCCCCAAAATCAGACTTTGAATCCCGATCATCAAAACAGCATTTCTCCAGCCGAATTCTCCGGCAAGAAGAGTTGCCAAAATCCTTCCGCTCATTCCTCCAATTGTGTTTCCGCTGAGATACATGCTGATTGCCAAAGCCACCACAGAAATTTCAACCTCCTCCGTAAGATAAGCCAGAGCCACAGAAGAAACTCCTGAAATGACAAAACCTTTTACCATTCCAATGATGATGAGCAGCCTTAAACTCGGAATCCATGTTGAAATGATGGTTAAAACTGCCGATGCCATCAAAGAAAAAACCATCAGTTTCTTTCGCGAAAAACTGTCTGCGCGGAACGCAAAAAAGAAAAGCCCTAAAGCCATTCCGATTGTTGAGGAAGAAACAAGCAGGGAACTGTCGCCAACTGTTGTGTGGAAATGCTCTGCAACCATCGGTAATAACGGCTGAAAAAGATAAAGCTGCGCAAATACCGAAAGTCCCGATAAAAATATACACAGTTTTATGTAGTAGAACCGTCTGCTTTTCCTGTCTGCTTTCCTTGGAATATTCATGATGTGCTTAAAAAATCAAGCAAAAAAATTATGGAGTTATTTTGATCTGCTAATTTGATGAAATTTTTTAAATCTTTAAAATGTCTTTTTAATTGATTTTTAATTGAATTTTTAAATTAACTCAACATTTTTCCGGTTAAATTTTTACGGCAGTTTTTCACTATAATATGTATCTTTAATTCTGAAAAAATTTAAAATGATTGAAAACTTTCCTTTTTATCTCTCACTGATTCTTGCTATTGTCTTTATTATCATGATTGCTAACAAGATCAGGGTTGCTTATCCTGTTCTGCTGGTTATAGCGGGACTGTTAATCAGTTTTATTCCCAATGTTCCCATCATCAGAATAGATCCAGAACTTATTTTTATTATCTTTCTTCCTCCGTTGCTTTATGAAGCGGCATGGGCAATTTCCTGGAAGGAACTCTGGAAATGGCGTAGAATTATAGGAAGTTTTGCTTTTGTTGTAGTTTTTCTTACTGCAACTACAGTAGCCTTTGTTGCCAATCATTTTATTCCCGGATTTTCTCTTGCTTTAGGATTTCTTTTAGGGGGAATTGTTTCGCCACCCGATGCAGTAAGCGCAGGAGCGATTCTTAAATTTGTAAAAGTTCAGAAAAGGCTGTCCTCTATTCTGGAAGGAGAAAGTTTGCTGAATGACGCGTCTTCCTTAATTATTTTCCGTTTTGCGATGATTGCCGTTGCAACCGGACAGTTTATCTGGCAGGATGCGGTTTTCAGTTTTTCATGGATGCTGATTGGCGGAATCGGAATCGGGTTAATCATTGGCTGGCTTTTCATGAAAGGGCATAAACTTCTTCCTACGGATGCCAATATGGATACCATTCTCACCATTGTTGCGCCCTATTTAATGTATATCGCCGCAGAAGAAGCACACAGTTCAGGAGTTTTGGCTGTCGTAAGCGGTGGTTTGCTGCTTTCCAATAACCGTCATAATTTTCTCAGTACTTCATCACGTTTGCGCGGACTGAATGTCTGGGAAAGTCTGTCCTTTGTACTTAATGGTTTGGTTTTTATCCTCATTGGTCTGGATCTTCCGGAAATTACTTCAGGATTGGGAGAAGTAAGTATTTACGCTGCGGTAGGATACGGATTGCTTGTAACTGCGGTTTTGATCGTGGTAAGAATTCTGTCGGCTTACGGAGCGGTAGTGGTCACTTTAATTGCAAGAAACTTCATCACGGTTGCCGATAACCGAAGTCCGGGATTTAAAGCTCCGATTCTCTTGGGATGGACAGGAATGAGAGGAGTAGTGTCTTTAGCTGCGGCACTTTCTATTCCGGTAAAACTGTATCATAACGGTCCGGATTTTCCTCAGCGAAACTTAATTTTATTCATCACTTTTATTGTTATTTTAACGACATTGCTGGTTCAGGGACTTACACTTCCTTACCTTATCAGAAAGATGGAAATCCCTTCCTACAACGATCATCTTCCTGAAGATGAGGCTGAAGAATTAATCCGTCGTGAAATGGCAAAAATGACTTTAGAGCATCTTAGGCAAAATCATGGTGAACTGTTGCAAAAAAGTATGTTTTTACAACAGATACATGAAAAGTGGAAAGGTAAAGTGGAAAAAGAATCTGATATTAAACTATCTTCCGAAATTAAAGATGCTTATCTTGATGTTCTTAATGCACAAAGAATATGGCTGATTGAGCAAAACTATGACAAAAAACAGCATTTTGATGAAGATCTTATCCGAAGACATCTTGTAAAGATCGATCTGGAGGAAGAAAGACTTTCACTGATTCATTAGAAAGGTTAATACTTTCTGCAGATATTCATCTTCTTTTATCACTTTTTCATACGACTGTCGTGCATAAACAGGCGAAAGTTCATAATTCTCAGGTTTGGAGTTAATATCTTCATTCTCAATATACTGATTAAGATGACGAGTATATTCTTTAATCAGTTTATTAATGGTTTTTCTCTTAATTTTACAGATTGTATTATTCTTTATTTTCTGTAAAGAGTTAAGAATGAAAGATTTGTCTCCGTGAAAGTTGATTACATTTTTTACATACGAAAGGTTATGATTATCCTGTAATACAGAATGGTTCTCTTCAAAAATCATGATGGTAAAAGCTTAAGTTTACAATAGTTAATAACACGTTAAAATGATAATTGGAAATTAATTGACGGGTATTGTAAATGATTTTCTCATCATCCGTATGATGTAGTCTGTAAGAAAAGAGTACTGAATAATCATAATAATTACTTTAAGTGAATTGGTGAAAACGATGTTTGGCTGTTAATCTTATACTTCAAATATCCAACCAATTTTTATAATCTGACTAAATGTATTGAAAATTTGTAACAAAATATTCAACAGATGTAATATTTTACAGAGTTTATTATTGACTGTTATCATTTAAAAACATTTGAATAAAAATGTAGCTTCGTGCTTAATTAGGTATTTATACACAATTAAAATCACAGCAATAAAGATTTAAAAGCTTCGGATATTATGATTAATAAAGAATAACTGAATTATTGTTGCTGATTTCTTGTATTATCTGTTAAAATAATATTTTTTAAATCTTAAATTTTCTTAAATAAAATATTTATATTTGTTATAATTCCATTGAAGGTGAAATTGCTTTTAATGAATGAGATTTTTTAGTAACAGTTTTTGCCCAAAGAGAATATAACAATTTAGCTTAATGATTACGGACAGTACATTCTAAAGGATAATGTTAAGAAAGGCATGAATGGAATTCCGCATAAAGGATTTTGTACTTTTTTATATTTCTGATTTTCAATGATATTAAGCCGGAAAAATTATAAATCATCAACACCAAATCATCGTTAAACACCCAAGATGTTAATTGCTTAATTCCTAAGCGGTTATATATTTTTTTATTTTATTACTTTTTTGTTAATATTTAATTTATTTTATGAATATTAAATTTTTTTAAGATTATTTAATAAAAATATTTTATACATAATAAATTTTTGTAGGAAATTAATTTATTTGTTTTTAAAATAATACTATATTTGTTTTAACATTAAACAGCTAACAAAATTAAGGATGGATATTAACTTTTCAACAGCGACTTTTAAGGATTTCGAAAATATTCCGGGCTTCGATATGATGGAGCGTGCAGACATTTACTATGACTTTCTGGAATACATGAAATCAAACGGGCGTCATCACTACAGATTGCAGAATAACACAGGTTGCAGTTCTGTAATGAACGTAGGAACTCACAACGTAACCAGAGAGTTTGTGAGCTTCGTTACAAGTGATTACTTAGGGTTTACACAACACCCTAAAGTAAAGCAGGCGGCTATAGAAGGAGTGGAAAAATACGGAACCGGTACGGCTGCAACACCGCTTATCGGAGGGTATTACTCTTACCACAACGATTTGGAGGCTAAAATTGCTTCCTTTTTTGGACGTTCTCAGGATGAAGCCGTAATTTTTACAACAGGATACACAACAAACAGTGCAACTTTACAAATCCTGTTACAGAAAGAAGACATTGCGATTGTAGATATGGCGGTCCATGCAAGTGTATACGAAGGATGTATTCTTACCAACAGAAAAACATTTCCGCATAATAATCTGGAGGCTCTGGAACAGATTTTAAAAACATCGGAAAAACAATTTCGTACAAAGCTTGTGGTAATAGACGGTGTATATTCTCAGGATGGAGACACTGCACCTATTGAAGAAATTTATAAATTAGTAAAAAAATATAACGCCTATCTCATGGTTGATGATGTTCACGGAGTAGGTATTTTAGGGAAAACAGGAAGAGGTACAATTGAAGATACAGGATTGCTGGATAAAATAGATATTATTACGGGAACTTTCAGTAAAACATTCGGTAACCTTGGAGGATATGTAATCGCCAATAAAAGCCTTACCAATTTTATAAGATTCCAGTCCAGACAGCAGATATTTTCGGCTACAACGCCTCCTTCCACAGCTACAGGAATTGTAAAAGCCATAGAGCTTATTGATGAAGAGCCCCACTGGAGAGAAAAACTATGGGAAAATATCAATTACTTCAAAAAAGGACTGAATGATCTGGGGCTGGATACCGGGACTACGTGTTCCGCGGTTGTTCCCGTAAAAATAGGAGATCCGCACATTACAGGCGATGTAGGAAGAATGCTTCTTGAACACGGAGTGTATACAAATCCTATTATTTACCCTGCTGTAGCCAGAAAAGATGCCCGTATCAGGATGAGTGTAACGGCAACACATGATAAAGAACATCTTGATAAAACCCTCAATGCCTTTGCGGATATCAATAAAAAGTTGCATATTGCAAAAAAATAGATAACAAATGCCAAGAAAAGTTGTACAAGGTCCTATAAGGGACAAAGAAAAAACAAAGCAAAAATTGCTTGCTGCTGTTGGTAAAATTCTGAGAACCAAAGGGTATTCAGGGTTGAAGGTGAGTAAAATAGCAGCAGTGGCAGGATTTGATAAAAAATTAATTTACGAATATTTCGGAAGTACCGAAAAACTTATTGATGAATATATCAGATCTCAGGATTACTGGAGCAAAATGAACCAGGATAATATTCATGTGGATTTTTCTGATGGAGGAAAAGAACTTTCTAAAGTTGCCATCCTGAATCAGTTTGAGCATATCAAGAAAAATAAAGAACTTCAGAAAATTATTCTTTGGGGATTATCAGAAAGTAAGCCGATCCTGAAAAAAGTAGCAGATGAAAGAGAAGAAATGGGAGAAATGCTTTTCACGAACATCGTAGATCCGCACTTTAAGGATAAAGCGGTAAGATATCGTGCCATTGCAGCACTTCTGGTTTCCGGAGCCTATTATCTTAATCTTTACACGGCACACAATGCAAGTGTATTCTGCGGAATAGACTTAAAAAGTGACGAAGGCAGAAAAGAAATCGAAAAAGCAATCACAGAGATCATCGATTTTGCTTACGAAGAAAGATAATATGAGAAAAGTTTACTATTGTCAGAACAGAGTTATTTTAAACGTAATTTAAAAGAATTTCATTTTTAAGTTACAACAATATTTCTTATTTTTGGCCAATGGAAAATTTTATCGTATCTGCACGAAAATATCGCCCACAGCAGTTTGATACTGTTGTTGGGCAGTCTCATATTACGGATACTTTAGAACACGCTATTGAAGAAAATCAATTGGCTCAGGCATTACTGTTCTGTGGTCCGAGAGGAGTAGGGAAAACAACCTGTGCCAGAATTCTGGCAAGGAAGATCAATGAAAAGGACGGATCAGTTTCGGAGGACGGTTTTGCCTATAACATTTATGAACTGGATGCCGCATCGAACAACTCTGTGGATGATATCAGAGAATTGATCGATCAGGTACGTTTTGCGCCTCAGGTTGGTAAATACAAAGTGTATATTATCGATGAGGTTCATATGCTGTCTTCGGCAGCCTTCAACGCTTTCCTTAAAACACTTGAGGAACCGCCTGCTCATGCTATTTTCATCTTAGCAACTACAGAAAAGCATAAAATTATTCCTACGATCTTATCCCGCTGTCAAATCTATGATTTTAAAAGAATCGTAATTGAAGACATTCAGGGACATCTTAGGAATATCGCTCAGAAAGAGAATATTCAATATGAAGATGATGCGTTGTATCTTATTGCCCAGAAAGCAGACGGTGCTTTAAGAGATGCACTTTCCATCTTCGACAGGCTCTCTACTTTTTCCCAGAAGAATATTACTTTGGCAAAAGCTGCAGAAGTTTTAAATATTCTGGACTACGATCAGTACTTAAAAATTGTAGATTTAGCCAAAGAAAATAAAATTCCCGAAGTTCTTTCCGCATTTAACGAAATTGTGAAAAAAGGATTTGATCCTCATATTTTCATTGCAGGATTGGGAAGTCATTTCAGAGACCTGATGATGGCTCAGAATGCTTCAACCATTGATCTGATAGAAGTAGGAGAACAGACCAAATCCAAGTTTGTTGAACAGGCCCAGAAATGGAATCCACAACAGCTTATTGATGCTATTGAAATTTGCAATCATGCAGACATCAATTATAAGAATTCTAAAAATCCAAGACTTACGGTAGAAATTGCATTAATGCAATTGGCTTCTTTGACGGCTAATTCAGACGTTGCTAAAAAAAAAAGTTTATAATTCTGGCTCCGTTTCTCAGTGAGAAGCAGGAAGTCAAAATTCCCGTAAAACCTACGGAAACTCAGGAACAGAAACCTAAACAGGAGCAATCCTCTGAAGATCCGGAACTTCCTGTTGCTGCAGAGATCAAAAAAACTTCAAAACCTTTATCCAGACCCGGAATTTCTTCAGGGTTCAGCATCAACTCTTTTTTAAACAAAGAACAAACAACTGTTGTGGAAGAAAAAGCAGTACCCAAAACAGAACAGCTTCCACAAAATCATTTTACCGAAACAGATCTTCAGGCAGAATGGAATTTACAGCTCAAGCAGCTCCAGAGAAAAGACGCCATTATTTTCAATGCCATTAAATCTTTCAAAATGATAAAATCCGGAGAAAATGAAATTACCGTTTTATTTCCTTCCGATTCTGCAAAAGCTGAGTTTGATAAAGTAAGCCGTGAGTTTTTTAACCATTTTAAAACAAAAGTTCACAATCACTCCATTCAGGTTATCTATAAAAGAGATGCCGAAAACCTGAAAGTAGAAGTAATGACTCCAAGAAAAAAATTCGAGAAATTTGTTAAATTAAATCCACTTTTGAAGGATCTGGATGATCTGATGAAATTTGATTTAACATAATTATATTTCTGATTGTCCGTAATTTGTCAGAATAAAAACCTCTGCGATCTTGGTTAAGTTTTAACGCCTCTGCGAACCTTAAAAACAGTTTGTTTATAAAAAATCTTTGTGTGCTTAGCGTTAAAATCAGGCATTATGATTGATAACGGATAATCAATATTATATTTCAATGCCTGCTTTCTGCAAAATAATGCTCAATAAAAGTATTGTAATTTTTATCTGAAAAAAAATATGGTACTTAAAACTCTTTTTTAAATAAAATTTATATATTTGTCAGACAATTGAAAAACAAGACATCAGTTTTTCAGTTAAAATATAAACCGAAAATCTAGAAATAGATAGTTTATTTTGGAAAAATTAATAAAGTCATATCAATCTGTATTTGCTCCTGCTGAATTCTTTAGCGGGCAATTTGGCTTTTCTTTTCCGTATTTTAGAAATTTCAGAACGTATTATCGATTTTATTATTGGTACTGCTAGTATAAATTTCTTTCAAAAAAATCTACAGGATTATAGATTTCTTCTTATTTCCTGATTCCTTAAACAAAATTTAACGGCTTTTTTTAGAAAGAATTATAAAGTAATTTTATAATACTTTTTTGTGTTTGGATATGAACAATAATGATAATAGTAAAATTAAAAATATGAATTTAAAAGACTTAAAAAACGAGTGGATTAATGAATTCCAGCAGCCAATGATGATTGCAGGACCGTGCAGTGCGGAAAGTGAAGCACAGATGCTGGAAATAGCAAAAAGAATCAGGGAAACCAATGCCAATGTTCCGGTTTTCCGTGCAGGAATCTGGAAGCCGCGTACAAAACCGAACGGATTTGAAGGAGTAGGAGTAATCGGTCTGAACTGGCTGAAAAAAGTGAAGGAAGAATACGGTTTCAAAACAGCGACGGAAGTTGCCAATGCACACCACGTTTTTGCAGCTTTGGAAGCGGATGTAGACATTCTTTGGATCGGGGCGCGTTCTACGGTAAATCCTTTTACAGTTCAGGAAATTGCACAGGCATTGAGAGGAACAGACAAAACCGTGTTGGTAAAAAATCCTGTAAATCCGGATCTTGCTTTGTGGATCGGAGCTTTGGAAAGACTTTTAGGTCAGGGAATTACCAATTTAGGCGTTATTCACAGAGGATTTTCTACGTATCAGAAAACAAAATACAGAAACAATCCGAACTGGCAGATTGCTCTGGATTTTAAAAGTCAGTTCCCGAATATTCCGATGCTGATCGATCCTTCGCACATCTGCGGAAACAGAACAGGTTTGGCAGATATTACGCAGGAAGCTTTAAACGTAGGTTACCAAGGCGCCATTATAGAAACACACAGCAATCCGGATGCAGCTTGGAGTGATGCCGCACAGCAGATTACACCGGAAGTTCTGGCTGAATTAATAGGAAATTTAAAAGTGAGAAATTCCGGATTGGCAGGATTTGAAGGAGAAATGGGAAGACACAGAACGTTAATTTCTGATATAGATTTTCAACTGATTGAAATGCTTGCGCAGAGAATGAAAATTTCTGAAAAGATCGGAAAGCTTAAAAAAGAAAACGATATCGCGATTTTCCAGCCGGAACGTTGGAAAGAAATTACGGAATATGCCACTCAGAAGGCTGTTGAGACCGGAATGACGAAAGAATTTATCGAAAAAGTATTCAAAGCCATTCATGAAGAGTCTATCGAAGTTCAGAACAGCATTATGATTAACAGATAATCTGGATTTTGAATTTTAGAGTGACAGAGTAGGAGCGTTTGTGAGTTGTTGATTGAATAGCAATTCTATACCATGTATAAAACGCTCTTACTCTAAAACTTTAAAACACTCAAACTAAATTTCCTATATTTGCAGCATCTTACAGTATGAAAGGAAAAATCATTAAATCTACAGGAAGCTGGTATCAGGTTTTGGAAATGGAAACCGGGAAAATCTTCGAAGCAAGAATTCGCGGAAAATTTAAATTGATTAAAACAAGACTTACCAATCCGCTTGCTGTAGGAGATTTTGTAGAATTTCAGCTGGAACAGGATGACATTGCGTGGATTACAAAGATCGAGCCCCGCAGGAATTATCTCATCCGAAAATCTGTAAACCTTTCAAAAGAAGCACACATCATCGCTTCAAATATTGATCTTGCCTGCTTTATTTTCACTTTAAAACATCCCGAAACTTCACTTGGATTTCTAGACCGTTTTCTGGCGTGTTGCGAAGCATACAATATTACTCCCTTGATTTTATTCAATAAAATTGATGTTCTGCATGAAGAAGAAATTGAAATTGTAAAGGATATTGAGTTTCTTTACAATGAAATCGGCTATGATGCTCTGGAAATTTCTTCCTATTCAAAATTAAATCTGGAAAAGCTGCAGGAATTGCTGAAAGACAAAACGTCAGTTTTCTTCGGACATTCAGGCTGTGGAAAGTCTACTCTGGTGAATGCTTTGCAACCGGGACTTAACCTGAAAACTTCTGAAATTTCCGATACGCATTTAAAAGGAAAACATACGACCACCTTTGCGCAGATGCATTTCTGGGATTTTGGCGGAAATGTTATCGACACTCCCGGAGTGCGTGAATTTGCCATGATCGACATCGAAAAAGAAGAGGTTCAGCATTATTTTCCGGAGATTTTCAAAAAAAGAGAAGAATGCAAATACCACAACTGTCTTCATATCAACGAACCGAAATGCGCGGTAATCGATGGTCTGAAAACCGGAGAAATTCAGCATTCAAGATATTCTACCTATATTAAATTAATGGAAGAGGCGGAAGAAGCTTCTCAAAAATAATTTCTATTTTTCGGAAATTTCTCCATTATTAAAGTAACTTGTCTAAACTTTTTTACCGCAAAAGAAGCAAAAGATTGTAACACTTAAGTTGTTTAAGTTTACTATTTAAATGGAAAGAAAGGGCACATAAGTTAAAAAAATCAAAGATTTTTTCTCTTTGCAGACTTTTGAAATACTTTAAATAAATCCAATAAAGTCCTTTGTCTCTTTTGCGGTTAAATTTAAAACTAGTTTAAACAAACTTAGTTTTAAAATGGTTGTCCGCGACTTATCATCATTAAAAAAAAATTAGATTCTTTGAACTTCGTTCGCATCCGTTCAGGCTGTGTCATCTTTACTGAACCTTTGTGAATCTATGCATAAAATTAAGCATTATGATTAATGAAGGACAATCAGGAGTTTTAATAATGAATTTCAATTTCTCTTGTGCAAAAATTTTTTACTCACAGAATAAGTTTCGAACTATTTTAACCCTGCATTAAATTCCAAATTCTGGATGAACAAAGTTTAATATTTGGAATTTAAAATTTAAATAAACGTTTAATTCTTTTAGATACCGGAAGTTAGGCGTAGTTTTTGGGGAATTACAGTCAATAAAAAACCCAGCCGAAGCTGGGTAAAAACTAATAACCATGAAAACTCAAATTAAACATGAGAATCACAATAAAATAAACAATTACTGTGCCAAAGTTTCGTTCACAAAACCTTAACAAATGTTATTTTTATGTTAAAAATATTTTAAAATTAAAATCAAAAGAATTTTTTGTATTTTTGCGCCATTAAAAAAATATACATTTATGTCTAACATTACATTCACTATGATTAAGCCTGATGCAGTTGCGGACGGACATATCGGTGCTATATTAGGAAAGATCGCAGAAGGTGGTTTCAAAATCAAAGCAATGAAATTGACTCAACTTACTGTTGCAGATGCAAAAAAATTCTATGAAGTTCACGCTGAAAGACCATTCTACGGAGAATTGGTAGATTTCATGAGCTCTGGACCTATTGTTGCTGCTGTTCTTGAGAAAGACAATGCGGTAGAAGATTTCAGAACTTTAATCGGTTCTACTAATCCTGCGGAAGCTGCAGAAGGAACAATCAGAAAAATGTTTGCAAGAAGCATCGGAGAAAACGCTGTTCACGGTTCTGACTCTGACGAAAACGCTCTTATCGAAGCAAAATTCCATTTTTCAGGAAGAGAAATTTTCTAAGAAAAATCATTTTCAAAATAAAAAATCCGGAGAAACTTTCTTCGGATTTTGTTTTTTACAGATTACTTTCAATTGCGCCAACTTTTTCACGGTATAATTCGAGCGGTTGATCAAGAAGAACGGCAATAACAGTTAGGTTTCTATCCAGTTTCTCTTTGGGTACATCAATATAAATAATTCCCGGAACCTCACTCCAGTAAAGCTTATTGTATATTTCATGGCTTAATAAAGTTCCTTCACCCACGATACGGATTCGGGCAATTTCGTTTTTAATACCTTTTAAAGCGATCGGTCCGGTCGGAATTCCTTCCACAAAAAGATAAAGGGTCTGTCTGTCTTTGGAAAGTACAGAGTTTCCTGAAAAATGACCTTCTGGAAGCCCTTTTTCGGTTTCATAAAGTGCTTCTGCGTGTTTGCTGATCCAGTTTAGAATTTCGGGATTGGTTTTGCCGGTTTTGGGAAGTTTCATTTCCATTCCGTCCTCTGTTAAACCTGAATTTTTGAAGATGTTGTTTCCCGAATGAAGCTGTTCTGCAATTTCATAGACTGTCATTTTCGTATTTTTATTTTCTAAAGTTTCAGAAAGAGATAAATTAGGCTTATCATTTTGTACTCTGATCATAGGTTCGTCAATTGATATTTCAACAACGGTTACGTCCTGATCAAATTTTACATGGGAAAAATTGAAAGTGAAATCTCCATTACCGTTACTTTTAATATCAATCTTCGCTTTATCGTCTCCAAGAATTCTGGCAGAAATAATATTGGTCATTAAACCGTATATTTTTACAAAGTCTTTGGCTTCTTCAAGGTAGAGAAATATTTTTTTCCGGTCTTTAGAAAATGCAGATTTTCCTTTATAATTGTCGAATGGCAAACCTCGTGTTGTTCCATAAATGGCTTCGGAATTTTTTGTTGTCCATCTTTCTAAGTTCTTTAAAATTTCAACCTGCTGTTCCGGAATGGTTCCGTCTTCTTTCGGAGCGATATCCAACAGTAGATTTCCACCCATATTAATCACGTCCGCCAAAGTTCTTACGATCATATTCGGAGTTTTATAATGATTGTCGAAGGGCTGAAATCCCCATGAATCATTCATGGTGTAGCAAAGTTCCCAGTAATTGCTTTGAGGCTTTACTACAGGAATTCCCTGTTCCGGAGTTTCGTAGTCCCCATGATTTTTCAGTCTGGAATTAACGATAATGTCCGGATTGAATTTTTTCAGATTTTCCAGTGTTTCCGTAGCACGCCATTCTTCTGATGAGTGTTCCCAATCTCCGTCGAACCACAGAAGATCAGGTTTCAATTGTGAAGAAAGTTCATTTAATTGATTCTGATAATAGGTGACAAAATTTTCCCAGCGTTTCGGATCATTTTTAATTTCGTAACGTTTTTTTGTCCGGGTATTGATGTCGTAATAAGGATGGCTCCAGTCGGGAAGGGAATAGTAAAGTCCGGTTTTCAGTCCGGAATTTTTTAACACAGAGATAAACGGAGAAAGCACATCTTTTTTGGCTAATGAATTTCTAGGAATGGTAGTCGATTTTTCAGCTTTTGAATCCCAAAGGGCAACACCATCATGATGTTTTGTGGTAATCACGGCATATTTTGCGCCGGAATTTTTAATCAGTTTTACCCATTCATCAGGTTTATATTTTGCAGCCGAAAAACCATTGAGCTGTTTCATGTAATTTTCATGACTGATGTAATTATTGAAAAAAGCCCATGATTCCGGAATTCCGTTTACAGAATAAATTCCCCAATGAATAAATATTCCGAGTTTGGCATCCTGAAACCATTCCATTTTTTGATTTTCCTGTAGCTGATTCTGTGCAGGATATTTTCCTGAAGATAAAACCAGACCTAAAGACAATATGCCGATTAATTTCCCTTTCATTTTTTCTTTTTGTGATCTAAAAATACTTAAAAAGAACTTCATAGAGCTCCTGTATTTATTATTGAATGATTTAAACCTTCCTGTTCTTCGGGGTTAAGTAAAAATACCGAGATTAAAATTCCGTGTTTTTACGGATGTTTTTGTCCTCATTTATTGCCATCTTTACATCAGCATTAGAGAAGGAAAATTTAAGCATTAAACTCTTCAAAACTAATAACCATTAAAGGCTCAGATTTTCATTAAGAAGAAAGGCAACTCAACGGAGTTGCCTTTTTGTTTGTATTGAAATGAAATTAAATTTTCAGTAATTCGATCGTTCTTTCCGGATTTTCTGCTGAGAAAACTGCATTTCCTGCAACCAAAACATCGGCTCCGGCTTCGAAAAGCTTAGAGGCGTTGTCGATATTTACACCACCGTCAATTTCAATTAATGCTGTCGAATTGTTGCTTAAAATTAAGTCTTTCGTTTCCGCAATCTTCTTGTAAGTGTTTTCGATGAATTTCTGCCCTCCGAATCCCGGATTTACACTCATCAGCAAAACAAGATCTACGTCTGCAATAATATCTTCCAGCATCAGAACCGGAGTGGAAGGATTTAGCACAACACCGGCTTTTGCACCCAGACTCTGAATATGATGAATCGTTCTGTGAAGGTGAGTACACGCTTCGTAATGCACCGATACAAGATCTGCTCCGTGATTAATGAATTCTTCCACATATTTTTCAGGCTCTACAATCATCAGATGCACATCTACAAATTTTTTGGCGTGCTGCTGAACGGTTTTCATTACCGGAAATCCGAACGAAATATTCGGAACAAATCTTCCGTCCATTACATCTACGTGAAACCAGTCTGCCTGAGAATTGTTCAGCATTTCGATGTCTCTTTGCAGGTTCCCGAAGTCTGCGGATAAAAGGGATGGAGCAATAAGCTTCGTTTTCATTTTTACTTTTTACTTTTAACTTGTCTCTTTTAACTTCTGTTAATGATACTTCAGTTTCATTTCCGGCTGAATTCTCAGAAGTGTTTCGTAGATCAGTTGGATTACATTTCCTACGTCTTCTTTGGAAACCATTTCCACTGTGGTATGCATATAACGCAAAGGTAAAGAAATTAATGCACTCGGAACGCCGCCGTTAGAATGCGCGAAAGCGTCGGTGTCTGTTCCCGTAGCGCGGCTCGCTGCTGCTCTCTGGAAAGGAATTTTCTTTGTTTTTGCGGTGTCGATAATTAATTCTCTGATGGTGTGATGAATGCTTGGTGCGAAGAAAACTACCGGTCCGTCTCCACATTTCTGGTCGCCTTCTTTTTTCTTTTCGATCATCGGAGTGGTGGTATCGTGCGTAACGTCTGTCACGATCGCAATATTAGGTTTGATAGTATCTGCAATCATATCTGCTCCATACAAACCTACTTCTTCCTGAACGGAATTGGTAATGTATAATCCGAACGGAATTGTTTTTTTATTTTCCTTTAAAAGTCTTGCCACTTCAGCAATCATAAAACCACCGATTCTGTTGTCTAAAGCTCGGCAAACGAAATAGCGGTCATTCATTTCGAAGAATTCATCGGGATAGGTAATCATGCATCCTACATAAATTCCCATTTCTTCCACTTCTTTTTTGGAAGTTGCCCCGCAATCGATGAAGATATTTTCAATTTTTGGAGTAGGCTCATTCTGGTTGACTCTTGTGTGGATTGCAGGCCATCCGAAAACGCCTTTTACAATTCCGTTTTCACCGTGAATATGAACCACTTTGGACGGAGCGATTGTCTGATCAGAACCTCCGTTTCGGATCACGTAGATCAATCCGTCGTCTGTAATATAATTTACATACCAAGAAATTTCATCTGCATGCGCTTCAATCACTACTTTAAATTCCGCTTCAGGATTAATGATTCCGTAGCAGGTTCCATAATGATCCACTTCAATTTTGTCTACATAAGGCTTAATGTAGTCCATCCATACTTTTTGTCCCTCATGTTCGTATCCAGTCGGAGATGAAGTGTTTAAATATTTCTCTAAAAATTTTAAAGATTTCTTTTCAAATTTCATAAAAAGGAATGATTTTTGCGTTCAATTTTTGTTCTAATACGCGTAAAAATAATGAATTTTAGTAAGATTATTTGTCTTTTTCTCTTCTTTTTTGGAGTCAGTATTTCGGCTCAGAAGGATTCCATCATTGCGAAACCTTTAAGTCAGTACCCTGCAGAACTTTTGAAAACAGATGAATTCGGCAATAAATATTTCTATGATGAAAGGCAGAAAGCAAGAATCTATGAAATCAATGGGGAAACCGTCGTGGTAATGGATGAGCTGGTTTTGCTGAATAAACCGAAATTCAATAATCAGCTAGATCGAAACTATTATTATTTCTTAAATAAAAAGCTTTACAGAGTATATCCGTTATTTTTAACTGCTTTACAGCAATACAGAGATATTCAGGGGGAAATGACGAATATGGACAGTAAGGCAAAGCGAAAATACATCAGAGACCGACAGAATATTCTTGCCGATCAGTACGAAAAACAGCTTCGTGATCTTACGACAACAGAAGGACAGGTTTTTGCCAAACTGATGAACAGAGCAACCGGAAAAAATGTCTACGAAATCATTAAAGAATTAAGAGGAGGATGGAGTGCTTTCTGGTGGAATGTAAAAGGAAAAATGGCAGATATTGATCTTAAAGACCCCTACGATCCGCACAAAAATAGAACAGACGAATATCTGGAATCCCTGCTTCAATCTAATTGGAATTCAGGTTATCTTCAGCCTTATTCCGGAGCGAGCAGTTTTAAAGTCTACAAATAATATCGATCATAAAAAATTCCTGTAACGATCTTACAGGAATTTTTCTTTTAATTTATCAAAAACAATTTTGTCGATGGGCAACGGAAACGGATTTTCCGGTCTGTCGATCTCAATCCATTCTGTTTTTTCGATGCAGGGATCAAGAATCAGGAAATCGCCTTCGTTAATGATGTTTACAATATAATATATGGTAAGAAGCTGTTCATTTTCTCTGAAACGCGAAACCAGAAAATCTTCCTGCGTATAAAAATGTTCCACAACTTCTATTTTTACATTCAGCTCTTCATCGAATTCTCGATGCAGACAATCTATTAATCCTTCTCCAAACTCCAGTCCGCCACCCGGAAATTTCATTAAAGGTTCACCTGCGTATTCTTCAAATAAAGTAAGGACTTTTTTATCTTTTACCGCACAGGCGTAAACTCTAATGTTGATCTTATCTATCATATATAATAATTTGTTAAAGCTAATTTAGGGAAAATTTGTCGGATGCCCGAAGACAGGATCTGGAAGTTTACGGCTTATTTTAATTTTTTTAACCTTAGATTTACATACTCAAATGTATCAGGAAGCAAATTTTTCCAGTCTTTTGTCGAATGAGATATTTAGATTTCTCCGAAATGACAAACTTTTAGGATGAATTAAAAAAACTTCAATATATAATAAGGTATACATTCAAAACTTTAAAGACTATAAAACATCAAGTAATAAAACCTCCATCTTCCAGCCTCAAGCTTCCATCTTCTTTCTCCCTTCCTTACAACTTCACCGCATTAATCATCTCTCTTTTTCCCGGAGGTCCCTGCTTTTTTTCAACGTTAAAATTCAGTTCCTGAAGAATTCTTCTCACGCTTCCTTTCGAAGAGTAGGTTGTTAATAATCCGTTAACAGCCATTTTATCCGAAACCATTTCAAAAAGAGGCTTTTCCCAGAGATCGGGCTGTACTCTTGCTCCGAAACAATCGTAATATACCAGATTTATTGCTGGTAAATCGATATTCTTCAGATCAAAAAAATCACATTCTATCTTTTTTAAGTTGAAACCACTAATGATTTCTTCTGACTTTTCCCATTCTGCCAGATGAATTTTTTGATAAATATTTTTGAATTCGGGGTTATCGAAAAGCTCAAAATAGGCTAAATCGTTAATTTCCGATTCACTTATGGGGTATTTTTCAAGGGTAAAATAGTTGATGATATGATTTTTGTCAGTTTTTAAATATTCATTAATTGTTACCAAAACATTCAAACCTGTTCCAAAACCGAGTTCTAAAATATTAATTTCGTAATCATTTATCAGATTTAATCCATTTTTGATAAACACGTGTTCGGCTTCCTGTAATGCACCATGGTGTGAATGATAGTTTTCATTTAAATCAATGATAAACAGTGTTTTGCTGCCGTCGTTTGTGGTCTTAATTTCTCTTTTCAAGCTATTTTTTTACAAATTTACTCTAAAATTTTTATATTTAGAAAATTATGTTAAATTTGTAGAACCTCATAAAAAATTTTAGAAATGATAATTCAAAAAACTGAAAACTCCCGAATTTCTACATTCGACCCAAACAATTTTTCATTCGGAAATACTTTTATCGATCATATGATCATCTGTGAGTACGAAAACGGAAAATGGGGTGATGTAAAATTGGTTCCTTATGGTCCTTTGGCATTTACACCGGCAATGATGGGTGTAAATTACGGACAGGCTTGTTTTGAAGGCATGAAAGCCTATAAAGACAAAGACGGACAGGTTTTCCTTTTCAGGCCCGAAAAGAATTTTGAACGTATCAATAAGTCGGCAAAACGTCTTGCCATGCCGGAAATAACGGAAGAAATGTTTTTGGACGGACTGAAAGCATTGGTGGATATCGACAGAGAATGGATTCCTTCCGGAGAAGGTATGTCTTTGTACATCAGACCATTGATTTTCGCTACAGAAGAAGCATTGAAGGCGAGAGTTGCCAATAAATATATGTTCGCGATCGTTGCAACTCCTGCAAAGATGTATTATACAGAACCTGTTTCTGTAAAAATTTCAGACCACTATTCAAGAGCGGCAAGCGGTGGAGTAGGTTCTGCTAAAGCTGCCGGAAACTATGCGGCTTCTTTTTACCCGACTCAGTTGGCAATTGAAGAAGGGTATGAGCAGATTATCTGGACTGATGACGCTACTCATGAATATTTCGAAGAAAGTGGTACGATGAACGTTTTCGTAAGAATCAACGATACCATTTATACACCTCCGACTTCAGAAAAAATCCTTGACGGAGTTACAAGAGACAGCTTCATCCAGTTGGCTAAAAAGAGAGGAATTGAAGTAAAAGTAGAACCTATTAAAGTTCTGGATGTTATAGAAGCTCAGAAAAACGGAACTTTAAAAGAAGTTTGGGGAGTGGGAACAGCAGTGGTTACTACCGTTTTCCAGGCTTTAGGCTACAAAGGAGAAAAGCTTGAATTGCCAAGATTATCAGACGAAGAAAGCTTCGCAGTTACTTTGAAAAACGATCTTGTGAATCTTCAGACAAACCTTTCAGACGATCCTTTCGGATGGAGAGTTTTAGTGGATCACGTATTGGAAACAGTTTAATTTTTTAAATGTTAGATATTGAAAAGCCGGAAATTTTTTCCGGCTTTTTGTTTTAAATTTTAACGTTTAGATAGATTTCAGATTTTAAGAGTTTTAATATCATTTTTATAACTTTAAATAAAGCGTTTAAAATTAAAATCAATTTGATTTTTCTTAATGAAGCTTAATTTCTTAAATCTAAATCTTAATGGTTTATTTTTTACACAAAGATTATATTTGGAATTGTAATAGTAAAAAGTATTACAGTTGGTATTCGCGGTGTCACTCCTGCCGAAGAGTTTTTTAGTTCGAATTTTTTATTTATTGTTTAATGTATTATATACTTTGCCTAGATCCTTTCAGGATGACAATTCTACTGTAAATAGATTTGAGAAAGCATAACAATTTTACATTGAAAAAATCCGCGTAATCTGCAAAATCTGCGGGAGATAATTCAAAAGATTCTTCACTCCATAATGCTTCGCAAAATTTCAATCAGAATGACATGGGATTGTTAAAGATTTTGGGAGATAAAAAGAATTGTTGACAATTATTCATTGTTTTGTTTTTCGTTTAGTATTCGCGGTGTCACTCTGAGCCTGTCGAAGAGTTTTTTTCGAGCCTTTTATTTATAAATTGTTGTTTTTTAAAGTTCTGTGTTTAGATCCTTTCAGGATGACAAGCTGCATGATGATTATCTCTCGCAGATTATGCAAATTTCGCAGATGATGAATTAGAATAAATCCGCACAATCTGCTAAATTATTTACAGTATGTCATGCTGAAAGCATCTAAAGAAAGTTTTCAATGTATGGTTGAAATCCTTTTCAGGATGACAAAATTGCTGTCAATGGATTGAGAAAGGATAACAATTTTACATTGAAAAAAATCTGCGTAATCTGCAAAATCTGCGGGAGATAATTCAAAAGATTCTTCACTCCATAATGCTTCGCAAAATTTCAATCAGAATGACAAGCGACCATTAAAGATTTTGGGAGATAAAAAGAATTGTTGACAATTATTCATTGTTTTGTCTTTCGTTTAGTATTCGCGGTGTCACTCTGAGCCTGTCGAAGAGCTTTTTTCGAGCCATTTATTTATAGATTTTTGTTCTTTAAAAGTCCTGTGTTTAGATCCTTTCAGGATGACAAACTGAATGATGATTACTATTTCTCGAAGATTTTGCAAATTTAGCAGATGATTAAGTAGAATAAATCCGAACAATCTGCCAGAAATCAAAAAGTAAAATAACTTTCAGAATAGTTGAAGGGGATTTATTTACAGTATGTTTGTCATGCTGAAAGCATCTAAGAAAGTTTTCAATGTATCGTTGAAATCCTTTTCAGGATGACTAAAACGCTGTCAATGGATTGAGAAAGTATAAACAATTCTACGTTGAAAAAAATCCGCACCATCTGCTAAATTATTTACATTAGGTTTGTCATGCTGAAAGCATCTGAATAAAGTTTTTAATGTATCGTTGAAATCCTTTTCAGGATGACAAAAACGCTGTCAATGGATTTGAGAAAGCATAACAATTTTACATTGAAAAAAAATCTGCACAATCTGCACAATCTGCGGGAGATTATTCGAAAGATTCTTCATTCCATATTACTTTGCAAAATTTCAATCAGAATGACATGACTCGTTAAAGATTTGAATAAAATAACAAGCTGTACTTGTTTAGGGTGTTGTAAGAAACGTCTGCAATCCTAGCCGGGATTGGAGCAATTGTCTGAGCTCATTTTTTTTAGTTTACGGCGCGGCGAAGCCGCGCCGTAAACTAAAGAAATAGCGAGTGCGGAAAGCGCGATAAAGCTCCTGAAAAATACAATTCCTTTCAAAAAACAGAAATTTAAGGTGAAAATCCTTCGACTGTTTCGCATTCAAGAAGACCGTAAAATTGTGATAATTTTTAATTCAATAAGTTCCTGAAGTTTTGTAATTGATTCCCGAAATGTGTATTTTCGCAAAAGTTTATGAAAAAAATACTCTTCATATCGATATTGGGTTTACTGAGCTGCAGCAAAAATGCGCAGACTCATCCTCCCGTTGGCGGCGTTCTCAGCAAGAACGATCTGGATGTTTCCAAAAACAGGATGAAAAACCTGAATGCACAGGAAAGATACCATATTCAGGAATGGATTGGCAATCAGCCGGTAAAATTTTATCCTACGCAGCTTAATTACTGGACGAATACGGAAGGTTTTGACCAAAGGCAGAGAAGACAGGACAATACGCTGATTTCTTATTCTTACGACCTGTACGACTTCGACCAGACGAAAATCTACGATCAGCCAATCACAAGAAGAGATGCCAAATTCGGTCATTTTGATGAACTGAAGGCGGTAGAAGATGCTTTGCGTTTTATACACGACGGTGAGGAAGTTACGCTTCTGGTTCCGTCTGCACTGGCGTATGGAACGTACGGAGATGAGAAGAAAATAGATAACGACATCCCACTAATCATAAAATTAAAAGCATTATAATCCATGAAATTGTTTAACAAGAATATAATTCTGGCGGCGGCAAGTGTTTCGCTGATGAGTTGTACACCAATTTATAAAAAAATGAACGTAGACAAAGAAACTTACGAAGGTCTTAATGACGGACTTTATGCGAATCTTCAGACGACAAAGGGTAATTTGATCGTAAAATTCGAGGATAAAAAAGCACCGGTAACTGTGGCTAATTTTATTGGTCTTGCAGAAGGAAAAATCGATAACAAAGCGAAAGCGAAAGGCGTTCCTTATTATGACGGAACGATTTTCCACAGAGTGATTAAAGATTTCATGATTCAGGGGGGAGATCCTCAGGGAACTGGAATGGGAGATCCGGGATATAAATTCGAGGACGAAAGAAACGATCTTAAGCATACCGGAAAAGGAGTGCTTTCTATGGCGAATTCGGGTCCGAATACGAATGGTTCTCAGTTCTTCATCACGGAAGTGGCTACACCTTGGTTAGACGGAAGACACACGATTTTCGGGAAAGTGGTAAAAGGAGAGGATGTAATCGATGCGATTGCGAATGTAGAAAAAGGATCGCAGGATAAGCCTAAAACTGACATCGTTTTGGAAAAAGTTTCTGTTTTCAGCAAAGGAGACGAATACAAAAACTACGATGCAGCAAAAACGTTTACAGAAGGAAAAGCTAAAATTGCAGAAAACAACAAAGCGTTTTTAGCAAAAGAAGAAGCTGAAAAAGCTAAAAAAGAAGCTGAATTCAAAGCCAATCAGGAGAAAATGGTTGAAGATCTGAAAGCAGGAATGCAGAAAACAGAATCCGGTCTTTACTATAAAATCACGAAAACAACAGAAGGAAAAGCTCCGAAAGCGGGTGATAACGTTTCTGTACACTATGCAGGAAAACTGGTAGACGGATCGGAATTCGATTCTTCTTTCAAGAGAAATGAGCCGATTGAAATTCCTATCGGGATGGGAAGAGTGATTAAAGGCTGGGACGAAGGAATCCTTTTGTTAAAAGAAGGTGAAACCGCTACTTTACTGATTCCGCCGGCAATGGGTTACGGAGAAAGAGGAGCAGGAGGAGTAATTCCGCCAAACGCATGGTTAATCTTCGATGTTGAGCTTGTAAAAGTAAAATAATCTGAATCTTACAATATTCTGAAAGCCGTCCGAAAGGATGGCTTTTTTCGTTGCCGTTTGTTTGTAACGATTCGCCGGACTTCTGCGACAGATTTAAGGAAAGAAGAAGTAATCGTCTTCTTTGAAAATCGTAACAACTGTCTATTTAAAATTATGAAAGCCAAATCATTCCTGTTTCTGTTCATGTTCCTGTCATTGATGTCTTTTGCTCAGACGAAGGCAAATCCGGAAGATGCAGCCATTAAACAATCACTGTCGTATTTTGTGAATACGATTAAAACAAAGAAAATCGATCAGTCGGTGAACTGTATTTATCCGAAATTTTTCACGGTGATTCCGAAAGATCAGATGACGCAGATTCTGAACATTACCTACAACAATCCTTTTATGAAGATTGAAATTCAGGATTTTAAGTTTGGGAATATTGCAAAGCCGGAACAGATTGATAAAGAATATTTCTCCATCGTCAATTACTTTCTCAAGCTGAAATGCAATGTCGGTTCCCTGAATGAAGACATGAAGAAGAAAATCCAAGCGATGCTGATTCAGAAATACGGCAAAAACAATGTACAGTATGCTGCGAAGGAAAATTCTTACATAATCAACGCCAATATGAAAGCCTGTGCGGTTTCCAAAGACAAAAAATACTGGAAGTTTGTGATCCTCGAAAATGAATACAAATCTCAATTGGTAAAAGTGTTGCCGAAGAAGATTTTGGATAAAATTTAAAATTTTTGATTTTATTTATTGAAAACCATCCGAAAGGGTGGTTTTTTTGTTGAAAATTCAGGGAAAATACGGTTTTCCGTAAAGTTTTGGAATATTATATTTATAGCTTTATAATAAAAAAATAATATGTTAGAAATAGATTCTATTAGAATTATTAATTTTAAAAGTATCAAAGACTATACTTTTGATTTTAAAAACATTAGTATTGACTCTAGTAGCACAGGGATTTTTGTTGGATTAAATGAGAGCGGAAAATCAGCTTTTCTTGAGGCTATAAATTTTATAAATGATTCTTTTAGTTCAATAAATTACGAAGAATATTGTAATAAAGAAGCTCAAGATGATGATCTAGAATTAAAACTAATAATAAAATATAATATTAATATTGAAGAAGCATCTAAATTCATAATTAATTCAAAAAATATTGATGCTCCTTTATCAAAAAATATATTAATAAAAAGCTTTTCAAAAACTTATTCATCAAACAGAAAAGAAGCGCTAAATATTATAGATAAGCTTGATTTTGAGATCAAGAATATTGATTTAAACGATTATTATGTCATAGCTTATAGAGATATTGATTCAAACGGAGTACCTATTAATGAAAATAACATTAGAAGATTACATACGGCAGAAGTAGCCAATCGAAGATCTACTAGAATTGATGTCGAAAATGTATTGAAACGAATAATTATAAGAAAGATAGGAGAAGAATTTCCTAAAATTCAATTATGGAAATCCAAACCTGAATATTTAATAAGCACTCCTATAGATCTGAATGAATTTAAAAACAATCCTGACATATCAATTCCATTAAAAAATATATTTAGTATTTATGGAAAATAAAACAAAGATGATATTTATAATTTGATTGAAAAAATACTAATATCAGAAGCGAAAAGAGAAGAGTTTCAGGATAAAATTTCTGATGCTATTACAAAGTATATAAATAAGATTTGGATTGAACATAAGATCAAAATTAAAATTTCTATTAATGGAACTATTTGTAATGTTTTTGTTGAAGATAAGGATAAAAAATACTCATACTTTTCAATGGATCAGAGAAGTGATGGATTTAAGCAATTTATATCATTAATTCTTTCTTTGTCTACCTTAAATGAAGCAGCTACTCTAAAAAATAATATTATTTTAATTGACGAGCCTGAAGTCCATTTACATCCTTCCGGAATATCATATATGAGAGATGAACTTCTAAAAATAGGAAAAAATAATATTGTATTAGTTTCAACACATAGTCCTTATTTAATTGATGTTAATACTCCGCGAAGGCATTACATGGTAACAAAGAGACAAGGAGAAACAAAAATTGAGCAGGTTGATGAAAATACGAATTTTAGAGAAGATTCAGTTTTGAAAAATGCATTTGGATTAAATTTATATAAAGAATTATTACCTGAAAAAATTATAATTGTCGAAGGTGGAGATGATAAGTTTTTATTTAATTATTGTTTCAATCAATATAATTACAAAAATTTTGCAATTAAATCTGCTGGAGGTGCAAGTAAAGTTCCAGGCTTCGCAAGTTTATTAAGTAATGAAAATCTAGAACCAATAATTATTTTTGATGCTGATAAAGAAGGAAAAGATAATAAGAAAAAGATACTTGAAAATTATAAAGATAGCTATAATGAGACGAATGTTTTTACAATTAAAGATTTAAATAATGATCTTCCCGATAATTCTACTATAGAAGATTTATATCCAATAAATTTTTTTAAAGAATTTATGGAAAAAGAACTACAAGTAAATTTAACTTTGAATACTAATGAAGCGGTAATAATTCAGCTTAAAAATCAGAACGAAAAAATTAAAAACGATAAACAAAAATTAGAATCTTTAAAAATTAAAATTTCAAAAGAATTTATTAAAGAATATAAAACACTAGAACAGCTACAAGCTATTAGTCGATTAAATAAATTAATTTTAGAGTTTCAAAAAAGAACAGTGAAAGAGTAATATTTTAAAAACCGTTTTTTTAGATGGTTTTTTTATTTCGCAAAAACTCCTTATTTTCCCAAAAACCACCCCATGAAAAACTCACTCCCCAATTTCCGCTCAATCTAAAAACCATGTTAGAAAGAAACCATCTTGAACCTTGCGGAAGCAGTTCGAGCCATAAAAGTCTCGGCAGTTTTGTGAAAATCATGAATGCACTCATGGGAGACGTATGTGCAGAACTGTATTTTCTGGAAATTCCCTCTTTCGATACCGAAAGAATACTGTTTGTAGAACGAAAAAAAGGAATCGAAAACTACCGCATCGTTTATAAAATTGCAGAACGTACGATCCGCCTTTCGGAAGGTAACGAAGAAGAAAGAATTTTAGAATATCAAAGAAAACTGTCACCAGATTCCTATAAAATACTGCAACAATTGTTTGAAAGTGCGCTTTATCAGACGAGATATCCTAAAGAGCGGCGTATTGTTCTCGACGGAGTACAGTATTATTTCTCCAACGTTTTGAAAATGGGGAAAATCTCATCACCCGAAAAGAACTCTTTAATCGGAAAACTCATAGACATCTGCGAAAAAATAAAAAGTATGATTCAGTCAGACAACAGACCATTGGTTTTTGAGGATGATTTCAGAGGTGAAATGGAAGATTTAATCAGGGAAATTAATGGTGATTTAGAATAGTAATGAATGGTTTTCTTTCATTCTGAAGAAGAATTCCAGATAAACACAGTCTGATTTTTTATAAAAGACTCCTCGACAGGCTCAGAGTGACACCGCGAATAATAAACGAAAGACAAAACAATTAATAATTGTTAACAATTCTTTTGTCTGCCAACATCTTTAACGGTCGCTTGTCATTCTGATTGAAATTTTGCGAAGCATTATGGAAAGAAGAATCTTTTTGAATGATCTCCCGCAGATTGTGCAGATCTTGCGGATTTTTTCTACTTAATCATCTGCTAAATTTGCAAAATCTGCGAGAGATAATAATCATGCAGCTTGTCATCCTGAAGGATCTAAATAATGACTTAAAAGAACAGAGATCAATAAATAAAACATTCAGAAAGAAGCTCTTCGGCAAGCTCAGAGTGACACCGCGAATACTAACTGTAATATCTTAACAATGAATAATTGATAAAGGTGGTTTTAAGGTATAAAATTATAAACAATCCTATGTCATTCTGACGAAGGAAGAATCTGAAAATACACAGTTGTATTAAACGATGATAGAGACTCTTCGAAAGGCTCAGAGTGACACCGCGAATACTAATTGTAATATCTTAACAATGAAAGATTGTTTTTAGTAAAACCTTTAACGCTACATTGTCATCCTGAAAGGATCTCAACGATACATTAAAAATTTTGTTTAGATGCTTTCAGCATGACATACCGTAAATAAATCACCCGAAATAGCTATTCCGTAAATAAAAGTGAAGTGTTACCTTAGCAGTACACTAAATTTAAAACTTTTAACTATGGCTTACGATTTTAAAATCCGTTCAGCAGTTACTTCCACAGGAAAAACCGCGTATTATGCAAAGCTGACCGGTCTTACAGAACCTGAGTTTTTTGTGGCATACAAAACGAAGTATGAGGAAAGATTCGGACTTTACAATGTTTCGGTTTCTAATAATCTGGTGTACAATGCCGCCGATTATGTGAACGAATTTGGTTTTTGGGCATACTTTATCGAGGCTACCGCGAAAGTGGAAAGTCAGGGCTCTTTTCTCTGTCTCAATACCTATGACAGAGCGTACTTTACATTCGGTTTTATGCAGTTTGCGGCACACGTTCCGAACGGAGATTTTGTAAGATTTTTCAGAAAGTTGCTGGCTTTGGAAAATGCTTCAGACTATTTCCCGAGACTTCGCCTGGTCGATGACAGAATCTATTATAAAAATGATACAGGAGCGACCTCACAGCTTGAGAACGACAGCAGCTCCCAAAAGCTGATGGAATATCTGAATCCTACCACTAATGAAGTGGAACAGCAGGAACTCATCTGTTCGGCAAGATTTATCCATTGGGCGACCAACGACCCGAATCACAGAAGAGTACAGGTAGAACAGTCGATCAGTCTGTACAAAGAAAACATGAAAAAGTACAGCAAAAGGCTTAATCTGAACGGTTATCCTGCAAAAGTATGCTTTATGATCTGCGATATTCTGCATCAGGGAAGAGGAACGTATGACAGGATCAGTTATGCGCTGGACACCGACAGTCACGAAAAAGCATTCCAGAATCTGTGTACGATAGGAAACACCCACTATCCGACAAGAATCAACGGACTGAAAGCCCATCTGAAAAAGCTGGAACAGGCAGGTTTATTCAACAAAAAATATAAAGCCGACACGAATGAGTTTGTGTAGAAATCAGCTTAGTGAAATATAAAAACAGACGGTACATTCATTTGTACCGTCTGTTTTTTAGTGAATAAGAATCTTATGGATTGTTGGGAATTGTCACTATTTCAGGATTGATCCACAGTTAACACCTACGGTTTCCATTTTCTTTCTGATCCCCATTTTTTCTGCTTTTTTCGCAAGTTCTTCCTTTTCTTTTTTGTCTTTCATCGTATTCAGCTTGTCAAGCATTTTAAGCTCGTCAGTAGTTAATTTTGCACCAAGATCTTTAGTAAGACAGTCTGCAAATTTTTCAGCCTTTTCTTTGGGAGTTCCTTCTTTTACCATGCTTTCAGAAATGTCTTTATACATTGCTTTTAAGATGGATTCCTTGGAATTCGTAGTCTGTACTTTTGTTTTGGCTTTAGATTGTGCCATTACGATCTGGCTGCTGCATACAAGGATCATGCAGAATGCAAAAATGAGTTTCTTCATGTTTATTATTTTAAGGGCTAAAAGTAGGATAATTTTTTGAGAGTTGAGACACGGAATAAAATTTATTTTAAACTGCTTCAATGGATGAAAATGTTTAACAATTATTCATTGTTTTAAAATATTGCATGTAGTATTCGCGGTGTCACTCTGAGCCTGTCGAAGAGTCTATTCTTCCTAAGAACTTTTTCATAGCTGAATAATCATTATAATTTGGTCAGATCTTTTCAGGATGACAAAAAGTTGTAAAGACATTTGAGAAAGGACAAACGATTTTTCATTGTTTTAAATATCGCATTAAGCATTCGCGATGTCACTCTGAGCTTGTCGAAGAGTCTCTTTTTCCTAAGGATTTGTTCATCGCTGAATAATCATTATAATATGGTTAGATCTTTTCAGGATGACAAGCTGCATGAATGATGATTATCTCCCGCAGATTTTGCAAATTGAGCAGATGATTAAGTTAAAAATCTGCGCAATCTGCGCAATCAGCGAGAAACCCAACAATAAAATAACTTTCAGAACAATTGGAGGATGATTTATTTACAGTATGTCATGCTGAAAGCATCTGAACAAAGTTTTTAATGTATTGTTGAAATTCTTTTAGGATGACAATGTAGCGTTAAAGGTTTTGCTAAAAACAATCTTTCATTGTTTAAATAACACAGTTAGTATTCGCGTTGTCACTCTGAGCTTGTCGAAGAGCTTATTTCTGAATGTTTTATTTATTGATCTCTGTTATTTTAAATCATTTTCAGGATGACAAAATGATGTAAAGACATTTTAGAAAGTATAAACAATTTTACATTGAAAAAAAATCTGCGTAATCTGCATAATCTGCGGGAGATCATTCAAAAAGATTCTTCTTTCCATAATGCTTCGCAAAATTTCAATCAGAATGACACGATTGTATTAATGATGTTACCAAAGAAAATAACTAAACAATTTTTCATTGTTTTAAATATCGCATTAAGCATTCGCGATGTAACTCTGAGCTTGTCGAAGAGTCTCTTTTTCGTAGGATTTGTTCATTGCTGAATAATTTTTATAATTTGTTTAGATCCTTTCAGGATGACAAAGTGATGTAAAGGCATTTTAGAAAGTACAAACAATTTTAAATTGAAAAAAAAATCTGCGCAATCTGCACAATCTGTGGGAGATCATTTCAAAAGATTCTTCTTTCCATAATGCTTCGTAAAATTTCAATCAGAATGACACGATTTGTGTTAATGATGTTACCAAAGAAAATAACGAAACAATTTTTCATTGTTTTAAAATGTTGCATATAGCATTCGCGGTGTCACTCTGAACCCGTCGAAGAGTTTCTGTTTTAAAATGTTCTCATTAAAAAACCGCCCTTTGAAAGAGCGGTTTTAAGATTAATCTGTTTTAGGATCATTATTCTTTTTTCCCTGTCTTCTTGCCAAAACAATATTGGCAAAATAATTCCTTCCGTTATTAATAATCGCCAGAACACTCTGATAAAAAATATCCTGCTTCACATCGGCTAACGTTGCGATGTAATTGCACATCTGTTTGTAATCTATAGTCAGCGTCTGTCTCAGCATCTTGACATCATATGTCTGTTTCTGGAAAGTTTTAAAAGAACGGTGCGAAAAAAGATCATTAAAATCTGTATTGGATTCTGCCAGATGATTGATGAATTTTACCAGCCCCAAAGCTGAAACCGCTGCGCTGTATTCTGAAGAAAGCAGCTTTTCCAGCATTGTATTCAGGCGGATGGTTTCTTCTTCGTAAGAATCGTCCTGCACATTTTTATACTGATCCAGAAGAATTTTTACGAAAGCATAGGCATTCTTTTCAGTTTCTGTTTTAGCGTTTCTGTACGGTTTTATGGCATCTCTCAGCGCCTGCATGTCGGCATCACGAATATCGTCCAGTTCAGCGATCTTTTTAGATTCTTCACTGGCACGTATCTGATCGAGTGCGCTGTTATACGTAGGAATCTGTGCCTGTATGGCATCGTACATTCTTTTAAAATCAGGGTCTGTTTCTGCATTCAGGGCAGAAGCTGCAAAATCTTCATAGAAACGGATGATAAGCTGCCCGAATTCGGCATGATGCAGTTTTGTGGCATCCATCGAAATTAGTTTTTTCATGTGCGTTATATTTTATTATTATATCTGCCACAGAGGATCAGTATCGTACTGAGTCTGCGGATATTTTTTTTCTCTATCTTCAGAAATTTCCGACGGCAAACTGTAAGAGGTTCTTATCGTCGGAAATTCCGGCAGGGCAAACCACTATCAAAGTAAGCTTTCGGAGATCTCCGGCGGCACAAACCAAAACAGTTTCGGGTCGTCGGAAATTCCGACAGAGAGAACCCGAAGAGGATGAGACTTTCGGAAGTTTCCGATAATGCAATCCTGAATTTTGTGTTTTTTGTGTAAACTTTCCGGCAGCTTTTTTTATTCTCCTGTGCTGTTTTATTTTTTTTGCCATGCTCTCTTTCAAAGAGTTTTATCAAAAATATAAAAATTCTTATAATGCCTGTACAAAACAGATAACAGTTATTATTCTGTACATATATAGATTGATTTTTTGTCATGCTGAGAGCATTTTAAACAAAGTTTTTAATGTATCGTTGAGATCCTTTCAGGATGACAATGTAACGTTAAATGTTTTACTAAAAACAATTCTTCATTGTTAAGATATTACAGTTAGTATTCGCAGTGTCACTCTGAGCCTGTCGAAGAGTCTCTGTCATCATTTAGTAAGATCGTATATTTTCAGATTCTTCCTTCGTCAGAATGACATAGGATTGTTAATAATTTTATACGTTAAAATAGCCTTTAACAATTACTCATTGCTAAGATAATACAGTTAGTATTCGCGTTGTCACTCTGAGCTTGTCGAAGAGCTCGTTTCTGAATGTTTTATTTATTGATCTCTGTTATTTTAAATCATTGTTTAGATCCTTTCAGGATGACAAAATGATGTAAATGTATAGGAGAAAGTATAAACAATTTTAAATTGAAAAAAATCTGCGCAATCTGCACAATCTGCGAGAAACCAAAAAATAAAATAACTTTTAGAACATTTGGAGGATGATTTATTTACGATATGTCATGCTGAAAGCATCTAAACAAAGTTTTTAATGTATTGTTGAAATTCTTTTAGGATGACAATGTAGCGTTAAAGGTTTGCTAAAAACAATTTTTTATTGTTTAAATAACACAGTTAGTATTCGCGTTGTCACTCTGAGCTTGTCGAAGAGTCTCTTTTTCGTAGGATTTGTTCATCGCTGAACAATCGTTATAATTTGGTTTGATCCTTTTCAGGATGACAAGCTGTATGAATTATTATTATCTCCCGCAGATTCTGCAAATTTAACAGATGATTAAGTTAAAAATCTGCATAATCTGCTCAATCAGCGAGAAACCAAAAAATAAAATAACTTTTAGAACATTTGGAGGATGATTTATTTACGGTATGTCATGCTGAAAGCATTTAAACAAAATTTTCAATAGATCGTTGAGATCCTTTCAGGATGATAATGTAACGTTAAAGGTTTTACTAAAAACAATTCTTCATTGTTAAGATATTACAGTTAGTATTCGCAGTGTCACTCTGAGCCTGTCGAAGAGTCTCTGTCATCATTTAGTAAGACCGTATATTTTCAGATTCTTCCTTCGTCAGAATGACATAGGATTGTTAATAATTTTATATGTTAAAATAGCCTTTAACAATTACTCATTGCTAAGATAATACAGTTAGTATTCGCGGTGTCATTCTGAGCTTGTCGAAGAGCTCGTTTCTGAATGTTTTATTTATTGATCTCTGTTATTTTAAATCATTGTTTAGATCCTTTCAGGATGACAAAAAAGCTGTAAAAACATTTTAGAAAGCACAAACAATTTTACATTGAAAAAAATCTGCGTAATCTGCACAATCTGCGAGAAACCAAAAAAAATAATTTTCAGAACAATTGGAGGATGATTTATTTACAGTATGTCATGCTGAAAGCATCTGAATAAAGTTTTCAATGTATTGTTGAAATTCTTTCAGGATGACAATGTAGCGTTAAAGATTTTACTAAAAACAATCTTTCATTGTTTAAATAACACAGTTAGTATTCGCAGTGTCACTCTGAGCCTGTCGAAGAGT
Organism: Chryseobacterium sp. MMO-72; assembly: GCF_037146035.1. Taxonomy (NCBI): domain Bacteria; kingdom Pseudomonadati; phylum Bacteroidota; class Flavobacteriia; order Flavobacteriales; family Weeksellaceae; genus Chryseobacterium; species Chryseobacterium sp. MMO-72. The sequence continues at coordinate 62,887 of NZ_JBBCWG010000014.1, read as the reverse complement.
CTCTTCATCAGAATTTTAAACAAAAAACCGCCCTTTAAAGAGCGGTTGTGTATGATATTTTACCAGTTCTTATCAATCATATAAATAATTTGCGTCAGAGTACTTGCTCCGAGCAGAAGTTCCCTTCGGTTTACTTTTTCAAAAGTATCTTCTTCCGTGTGGTGGATGTCGAAATACCGCTGAGAATCGGGAACCAGTTCCGCTGTCGGAATTCCTAAATCGTGAAGCGGGTAAAGATCTGTTCCGGAATAGGTATTTTTAAAATCATAAATTCCGTAAGGTAAAAACAGGTCTGCCCAACTCTGGATCTGCTTTCTTTTTTCGTTATCCATATCGAGGGAAATTCCTCTCGGGGTAAATCCTCCGGCATCCGTTTCTATGGCAAAAAGATGCTTTTCATTGTTTTCTTTCACAGTTTTACCGTACATAACGCCGCCTTTTACGCCGTTTTCTTCATTGGCAAAACAAACGACACGGATGGTGTGATTATTCTGAATGCCTAAATTTTTAAAAGTCCTCAGAACTTCAATGCTCTGTACAATTCCGGAACCGTCGTCATGGGCGCCTTCACCCACGTCCCACGAATCCAGATGTCCGCCGACAACAATTACGCTTTTATCTTTCTTTCCGGTAATTTCTCCGATCACAGAGTGAGAGAGTTTTTCTCCCTTCATGCCGCAGTTGGAGTTGAGTTTGGCGGTAATTTTCTGTGATTTTAAAAGTTCTGCCAGTTCATCCGCCGTCGTGCTTCCGACCGCAACAGCAGGAATTTTTTTATCATCCTGATAACGCATGGAACCTGTATGCGGAACATCATCAAAAGCAGAGGAAAGAGAACGGATGATCGCAAATTTTCCACCTTTTTTAGCTGTTAATGATGCAGCGGTAGATCTGTATTTTGCGGCATCACCATATCCTCTGAAAGTTTCTATATACGTCTGGCTGAAAGGATAATTGAAGAACACAATTTTATCCTTCACCTGCTCCGGCGAAAGTTTATCATATTCTTCCATGGATCTTACCATGATAATTTCTCCTGAAATATCTTTTCCGCCTGTTCCTTCAGAATTTCCCAGAGAAAGCATTTTTAAGCTTTTCCATTTTCCGTTGGAGGTTTTAATGTGTAAAGATTCTTTTCCGCGAACCCACACCGGAACCATTACTTCCTGAAGCCAGACTTTGTCGGCTCCTGCATCACGAAGCTTCTGTTCTGCCCATGTTACCGCTTTTTCGTAGGATGCTGAACCACTGAGACGATGACCGATATTTTTGGTTAATTCTCTCAGTTCGTTGTATGCTTTTCCTTTATTTAATATTTCCGTAGAAATTTTTGCAAATTGTATGGAGTCTTCTTTTGCCTGACCAAAAACCGCCAAGCCCAGAAGCGTTAAAGTTGTTCCTAATATCTTTTTCATTTACCAGTTTTTATCAATCATAAAAATCATTTGCGTCATCGCTACCGCACCGAGAAGAAGCTCTCTTTTGTTCACTTTATCAAAAGTATCCTGTTCGGAATGATGATAATCAAAATATCTTTGTGTATCTACCACAAGCTCAGCCAAAGGAATATCCATTTTCTTTAAAGGAGAAATATCCTGAATGGCTTCTGTCTGGTCAAAATCGTAAACGCCGTAAGGAAGGAAATAATTTTTCCATTCGAAGATCTGTTTTCTTCTCTGCGGAGACATATCTAAAGAAAATCCTCTCGGAGAATAGCCTCCTGCATCAGTTCCCAGTGCAAAAATGTGCTTTTCATCTTTCTTCTTCACGTACGCTGCATACATTTCTCGTCCCTGTCCGCCATTTTCACTGTTTGCATAGAAAACAACACGTATCGTATGGTTATTTTCAAGACCTAAAGCTTTGAATGTTCTTAAAACTTCAATACACTGCGCGACTCCGGTTCCGTCATCAATTGCTCCTTCTCCGAAATCCCATGAGTCGAGCTGCGCACCCAAAACAATTACCTTAGAATCTTTTTTACCCTGAATTTCAGCAATGATATTTGGATTGGTGGTATCGCCTTTGGATTGGGCAGTCATATTCAGTTTAGCGGTAACTTTCTGGCTTTTTAATAATTTTTCCAGTTCATCAGCCGATTTTACTCCGATGGATAAAGCGGGAATTCTTATTTTATCATCCGGTTCGTAATACACCATTTTTGCGTGTGGCGTATCGTCTGAAGCCGTGGTTAATGATCTTATAATTAATGCTTTCGCTCCGGTTTTAGCAATGACAGAAGCGGAAATAAGTTTGGATTTTGCAGTGATTAAATAAGAATCGCTGGTATTGATGATCTTCGGATCCATCGGAAGATTCACAAAAACGATTTTATCTTTGAGCTGTCCGACAGACATGGCATTAAGGTCTGAAGCGGAATTGATTAAGACAATTTCTCCGGTAAGATCTTTTCCGCCCGTTCCTTCAGAATTTCCGAAAGAAAGCATTCTGATGTTTTTCCAGTCTCCACTGGCGGTTTTTATCTGCAGAGATTCTTTTCCTCTGATCCAGACCGGAGCTTTGGCTTCCATTTTCCAGATCATATCGATCCCGATTTCCTTAAGCTTTTTTTCTGCCCAGTCTACCGCTCTCATGTAACCCGGCGTTGCGCTGAAACGCGGACCGATGCCTTTGGTAAGCTGTCCCAGATTTTCGTATGCCGTTCCGTTGGTCATGATCTCATCGGAAATCTTTTTAAATTCATCATGATAATTGAATTTTTCGCCGACAGCAGTTTTCTTAACCGGCTTTTTAAGAGGTTTTTTTTGAGAAAATAAAAATCCACCCAAAAAGAGTGGAATGATAATGAATATTTTTTTCATTTTTTATTTACCTTTTCTTTTCCGCAGATAAAAGTAGGGAAAAAATAGTAATTTAATCTAAATTCGGATTAAGAAACCCGCAGTTAATTATTTTTAATGCAATGAACGCGAGGATTTTTTATGTATAACTTTAATTGTCCGTTCGCAAGGGCGTTTAACTCAGCAAAGGCGTCATTTGCTGAACGAATTGTCTTTGCGAACGGAATATATTTCAAAATTTTAATTACCTCTTTGCAATCTTAGCGTTCATCGAAAGAATTATATTGAATAAAGTTAACTGATTAAGGTTTCATATCGTACATTAATAGTGCGGTAACCAATTTAGGTTCAATAAAAGTGCATTTCGGAGGCATGCTGAGTTTCAGATCAGAAATTTTAATCATATCATTAAAACTTACAGGGTAGATCCCGAATCCTGCTTTACCTTCTCCGTTGTCTACTTTTTCTTTAAGCTGGTTGATTCCTTCAATGCTTGATGTTCCTTTTACGTAAGAAATTTTCTCCGAGCTGTCGGGATCTTCAATTTTTAAAATATCTTTAAAGATGTATTTGTCTAAAAGATGATGATCCAGATTATCCAGAGACATTTCCTGAGAACGCAGGTCGTGCTTTACGTGAAGGGAGTAAAATTTACCGTCCATATACATCGAAATGTGGAATTTCTGTGAAGGAAAATATGCCGTTTCTCCTTTTTCGTGGATCAGGAAGTATTTTTCCAGTTCCTTTAAAAATTCTTCGTTCGAAAGACCGTTAAGATCGGTTAAGATTCTGTTGTAATCGTGGATTTTAATCGACTGGTTGGAAACGATAAAGCTGTACACGAAATTGTAATGTTCCGTCCCGTTATGCCTTTTGTTTTTTTCTTTCTGATGTTTGGCATTCAGCGCAGTGGAACCAATTCTGTGGTGTCCGTCTGCAATGTAAAAAGAATCGATCTGATCGATCACTTCCTTAAACTGCTGCAGTTTTAAACGGTTATCGATTCTCCAGATTTTATGACGGATTCCTTTGGTATCTACATGATTGAAAATAGGAACGTTTTTCTCCTCATGGTTCATCAGCAGTTCGATCTTCGAATTCGCAGGATAGGTAAGAAGTACAGGTTCTGCCTGAAGATTTACTTTTTCAAGATAATGAGCCAGTTTTTCCTTTTTCTGCGGAATGGTACTTTCGTGTCTCTTGATTTTTCCGTTCCAGAAATCTTCGATGCTCGCCAAACCGAGAAGCCCTCTGAAAACCTGTTTGTTGGGATAAATCTGTTCATAAAGATAGTACGCAGAATTGTCCTGAACGAGTTTTTTCTCTTCCATCAATTCTTCAAAAGTCGACCGGATCTTCCTTAAATTCCTGTCGATATCTTTGGATTTACTTACGACATAAGGTTTTATCATGTTAATGTAAGTGTCTTCCACCTGAGCTTTTTCCGCGATCTCTTCCTGCGTAAAATTGTCCAGAGGATGAGTAGGGAAGGTGCTCTCATAGTCTTTATGAGGTCTTATTCCACGAAAAGGTTTAAAAATTGGCATATTTTAGTTTATAGTTTCTTTAATCTTAATAATCTGTTCTGCAAGCTCAAGTCCGATTTTTTCCTGTGCATCCACGGTATTTCCGCCTACGTGCGGAGAAAGGGAAAGCGAAGGATTCATCAGCAGAAGCACTTCCGGAGTGGGTTCCTTTTCAAAAACATCCAGTGCGGCTCCGGCAACTTTTCCGGATTCAATGAAGTCTATCAGGGAAACTTCATTCATTACACCTCCTCTTGCAGTATTTACAATGTAGACTCCGTCTTTCATTTTTTCAAACTGTGGCGTGTCTATGATATATTCGTTTGTTTTCGGCGTATTGAGACTGATGAAGTCTGTATCTTTTAAGAATTCATCCATATCATTGGTGGAAGTAATTTCGAAATTAACAGACTGTCCGTCGAAAAATTCCAGTGAAAGGACTTTGGTTTTAGGCTTTCTGGTAAGAACTTTCACTTTCATACCCAGAGAAATTCCTATTTTTACAACTTCCTGTCCGATACTTCCAAAGCCGATAACACCCAATGTTTTTCCTGAAAGTTCGTATGCTTTCGAGAAGGATTTTTTCATGGCGTTGAAGTGGGTTTCTCCTTCCAAAGGCATTAACCTGTTGGATTCATGTAGAAATCTTGCCAGTGAAAAGAAATGTGCAAACACCAATTCTGCAACCGATTTTGAGGATGCAGTCGGCGTATTGATGATGTAGATTCCTTTATCAATAGCGTATTCCACGTCGATATTATCCATCCCGATTCCGCCTCTTCCGATAATTTTAAGACTAGGACAGGCATCAATGAGATCCTGTCTTACTTTGGTAGCGCTTCTTACCAAAAGAACATCCACGTTATTCTCGTTGATGAAACTGATGACGTGATCCTGTGCAACTCTGTTGTCCAGAACCTCAATTCCGGCATCTTTAAGTGCCTGTTCTCCTGCTTTCGAAATTCCGTCGTTGGCTAAAACTTTCATGGTTTTATTTTGACTTAAATATTTAATGGTTCAAAATTTAAACAGTCTCGCAAATTAAGAAAATTTAAAATAACATTAAATATTTGTTAAGTATTTGAAATTTAATAATTTATATTATTTTATGGATTTCATAACATCTACTAAAACCTGTACGCTTTCAATCGGTAAAGCATTGTACAAACTTGCTCTGTAACCTCCCAGACTTCTGTGTCCGTTCAGTCCGCTGATTCCCGCAGCTTTCCATGCCGCATCAAATTCTTCTTTTTTGCTCTCGTCTGTAATTTTGAAAGATACATTCATTAAAGAACGGTCTTCTTTTACGCAGAATGTTTCAAATAAAGGATTGCTGTCGATCTCATCGTATAGCAGTTTTGCTTTTGCTTCGTTTCTGGCTTCTGCTGCGGCAATTCCACCATTATTTTCCAGATGCTGTAACGTTAATAAAGAAGCGTAAACAGGGAAAACCGGCGGTGTGTTGTACATGGATTCTTTAGAAATATGCTGAGCATAATCCAGAATAGAGAACATATTTTCTCTTCCTGTTTTTCCTAAAATTTCTTTTTTAATGACCACCAAAGTTACTCCTGCAGGTCCCATATTTTTCTGAGCTCCGGCATAGATTAAATCAAATTTTGAAAAATCTAATTGTCTTGAGAAAATATCAGAACTCATGTCGCAAACCATTAAAGTATCTACTTCAGGGAAAGACTTCATCTGAGTTCCGTAGATCGTATTATTGGAAGTGCAGTGGAAATAATCATATTCTGAACCTACGGTGTAATCTTTTGGAATGAAAGAGTAATTTTCTTCTTTTGAAGATCCTACAACGTCTACTGTTCCTACTTTTTTAGCTTCTTTAATAGCTCCTGCCGCCCAAGTTCCGGTGTCCAGATAAGCTGCTTTTCCGCCTACTTTCATCAGGTTGTAAGGAACCATGGCGAACTGCAGACTTGCACCGCCTCCTAAATACAGAACTTCGTAATCATCTCCTAAATTCATCAGTCTTTTTACGATAGCGCGTGCTTCATCCATTACCGCTACGAAATCTTTGCTTCTGTGCGAAATTTCAAGAAGAGAAAGTCCGATTCCGTTGAAATCTAAAATTGCCTGTGCAGATTTTTCGAAAACTTCCTGTGGTAAAATGCATGGTCCTGCGCTAAAGTTGTGCTTTTTGCTCATATTATTATTTTTTGGGATTTCCTGTAAAAATTTCTTCTTACAGCTTCATTTATAGTTTCTTATTGAATTGTTCTGAATTTTTGTATATAAAAAACCGCCTCATGATTGATGAGACGGCAGTTTTTTATTCTCCGTGTAAGAATGCTTTCTTATTAAGCAGTGCTTCTTCAGATTCTACATGATCTTCATCCGGAACACAGCAGTCTACCGGACAAACGGCTGCACACTGTGGTTCCTCATGGAATCCTTTACATTCCGTACATTTATCTGTTACAATGAAATAAACATCATCACTTACAGGTTCCTGCGGTGCATCTGCATCCACTGTAAGACCTGATGGTAATGTTACGGTACCTTTCAGTTCTGTACCTTCTGAAGCTTTCCAGTCTACTGCTCCTTCATAAATTGCATTGTTTGGACATTCCGGTTCACAGGCTCCGCAGTTAATGCATTCATCAGTTATTTTAATAGCCATCGCTAATTTTTTTTAAATTTGCACAAAATTACAAAATATTCCCCAATTTTAAAGCAATTATGAATACCGAAAATCAAGTTTTAGGACTTACGAGACTAAGCCAATATATAAAAGACTTTTTAAATAAAAATCAGGAGGATTATAACGATAACGATTCAGACTTTGAATTGTTACTGAAACGATCTGAAATTGAAAATCCATGGTTTACCATTGAAAACCAGAAGTTTGCTTTGAAACAGTGGACGGATCTTCTTACGGAAGAAAATATTACCGACTGGCTGAAAGAATATCAGATCTCAAAGACTACGAAAAGAGTAGGGCTTATTCTTGCAGGAAATATTCCTTTGGTGGGTTTTCACGATGTAATTTCTGTGGTGCTGAGCAATCATATTCCGGTGATTAAGCTTTCTTCAAAAGATAAATACATGATTCCGTTTTTATTAAAGAAATGGAATGAATTTTCGGAAGGAAATGTCTCGTTTGAGTTTGTAGAAAAACTGGAGAATTTTGATGCGGTAATTGCTACAGGAAGCAACAATACAGCAAGATATCTTGAATATTATTTTAAAAACCACCTGAATATCATCAGAAAAAACAGGACTTCCATTGCGGTTTTAAAAGGGGATGAAACGGAAGAGGAGCTTAAACTTCTGGCGGAAGATATTTTCCGTTATTTCGGTTTGGGATGCAGAAATGTAACCCGGCTTTTTATTCCTCAGGATTTTGTTCTCGACAGATTATTTGAAAGTTTTCTGGATTTTCAGGAGATCATCAATCATAATAAATATGCCAATAATTATGATTACAACAGAGCCGTTTATCTTTTAAATCAGGATAAATTCTGGGATAATAATTTTGTGATGCTGAAGGAGGATGAGAAATTATTCAGTCCGCTTTCTGTCATCAATTTCAGCAGATATTCTTCTCTGGATGAAGTGAAAAGTTTTATCGCGGAAAACGAAGAAAATATTCAGTGTGTGGTGGCGAAAGATGAGCTTGGTTTGGATTCCATCAAATTAGGAGAAGCTCAACATCCGGGGTTGAATACGTATGCGGATAATGTAGATACGATGAAATTTTTATCCGTAATATAATTCTTTGTATCTTGCTGTCTGCAAATCATTTTATTATGAAAAAAATACTTCTGATTGTTGCGGCTTTGGCTTTTCAGGCGGGTTTTTCGCAGGAAAGCAAAATAAAAGTTGTTGAAAGCAGGAAAATAGAGCTTACTTCGGAATTGAGTAAAGATAAAATCGACTTTTATCATCCGTATTTTCTGAAATTTGTGGATGCATTGAAAAAATCGGATAAAGAAGCCGTCAATACTCTGATTTCAGATAAGGTGAAAAGTATTGTTTCAGACAATGTTATTCAGAAATTATCTGGCGGAATAAGCTTTGAACGTACATTTGAAGTGTATAAATCCGGCTACCAAAAACTGCTGGATAATGAAACTTATCCAACGATTCAGTATAAATATAAAGACGACACGCTTTCTCCTCCAAGAGATCTGGTTACCGTGGTTTTTGAAAATGACGGTAAAATCTTAGGAGTAATGCCGGATTACAGCAGATAATATATAAGTGATAAGCAATACAGAATCGTGTATTCCGTTTATTGTTTATTGAAACAGTTTAAACATAATGAAAAAAATACTTTTAGTTCTTTCCGTTTTGTCGGCACCGTTTTTTCTTTCACAAAAGACAAAAAATGTGAAACCGGAAACAAAAAAGAACACAAACACAAATGTAACCACCGATGTAAAACCCTCTTTAAGTCTTAGCAAGGAGGAGATTGAACTCTACAACGGAAAATTTCTGAAATTTATCGCTGCACTGAAGGTTTCTGACCGAAAAGCCATGGATGAACTTTTATCCGAAAAAGCCAAAACCATGGTAACAGATGTTGTCTACCAGAAGCTTGCCGCAGATATTAAGACCGACAAAACTTTTCAGATTATAAAAGCCAGTTATAAACCCTTAATTGACGGAAGCAGTCTGCCAATGATTCAGTATAAATATTCTGATGATAAAGCCGCTGAACCGAAAGAGGTGATTACGGCAGTTTTTGAAACAGACGGAAAGATTATGGGAATTAAACCGTATAAAATGATGAAATAATTTAGGGAATTTTTGATAAAACACGATGAAAATTAAAATGTTAGGGATTTTCCTGATCAGTCAGTTTTGTTATTCTCAAAATATAATTCAGACTGATATTCAAGGGAAAAAACTGAATGATTTTATTCAGTTGGAAAACAAGTTAGGAAGCAAAATTGTTAAGACAGATGAAGAGTATATTTCTTTCGAGCCCGTTCTTCAGCCTGTTATTTTTGAAAGAAAAGAAAAGGAAATCCCAAATCTTCGTGTATTTTATAAAGCCTATAAAACCGATTCTGTTATTGCGGAAATTCTTTATGAATGGGATGTTTACAATTTTGATAAAGGCGAAAATGTGAAGAAACCGATCAGCTTTAATAAAGCCATGATAAAGAAATATGAAGAGCTTATCAGTGAGGTTTCGAAAAAATATGGCAAAAGCCATCAGAAAGGAAATTTGAATAATCTCAATCTCCTTAATTCCAAAGAAGGACTCCATCGAAGTGATGAATGGAAGATTAAAGACAGTATAAATATCTTTGCCTATATTGATCTTTCGGAATATTATGAAAGACAAGGAATGATGGCTACAGTTCCCGGACATAAAATTAGATTGTATGTAAAAAATGAGCGAAAAGGAGATGATGGAAATGCGTTAGGAAAAGAGAAGGTAAGTTTATATACGATTGAATTTCTAAAATTTATTGAAAAGCTTAAAGCTTCTGATTTTGCAGGAGCAAGAGATTTACTTTCAGAAAAAATTGCTGGTTCCACAACGGATGATATGCTTAAAACTTTAGCCGAAAACATTCATTTTGATAAGCAGATTGATATTTTTATGACGGGGTTTCAGTTGGTAAATGATGGAAGTCAATATCCGATGGTTCAGTTTAAATATAAAGAAGACGTTTCCCCACCCAAAGAAATGATCACCGTTCTTTTTGAGGATAGCGGAAAAATTATAGGAATAAAACCTATGAAAAGATTAGAATAACATATTAAAAAATAAAAAACTATGATGACAGATGTTTTAGTGGCACATGCCAAAGAAGTGGAAAAGGCGGAATTTTATAAAAAGACGTATTTGCACGTTGCTTTGGCGATTCTTGCTTTTATTGGAGTAGAAACCGTATTGTTAAAAACCGTTCCGCCGGAAGTTATCGGATTAATGTTTCAGGGGAAATTTACCTGGCTGTTAATTATCGGAGTATTCTGGCTGGCTTCTGTATTAGCGAATAAATGGTCTCTTTCGCAAAGCAGATCGGTTCAGTATATGGGACTTGGATTTTATATTTTGCTTGAAGCGTTAATTTTTATGCCGATGATCTACATTGCAGTAGTGAATGTTGGTGGATCGATTATTTATCAGGCAGCAATGTTAACCATCGCGATGTTTGCAGGGATCTCTTTTGTAGCGTTTACTTCGAAAAGAGATTTTTCTTTCCTTAGAAATATTATTGTAATCGGAGGATTTATTTCTCTGGGATTAATCGTTGGCGGAATGATTTTCGGATTCGATCTTGGACTTTGGTTTTCGGTAGGAATGGTAATTCTGGCTTCTGCAACGATTTTGTATCAGACAAGCAAACTGAAAGATTCTTACACGACAGATCAGTATGTTGGAGCTTCTTTACAGCTTTTTGCTTCTATTATGCTTTTGTTCTGGTATATTTTGAGAATTTTAATGAGCAGAAGAAGCTAATTCAATAAGAGAAATTTTATAAACCCAAAAAATCCTGATGTCTTTTCATCGGGATTTTATTTTTGGTTTGATCTAAACACAAGTGACACAATTTTTAAAAATATTCGTGTTTATTTGTGAAAGAATATTTGTGAAATTCGTGTTTAAGCTAAAACACAAACGGCACTAATTTTAGCACAAATGACACAGTTTTTAAAAATATTCGTGAAATTCGTGTTTAAACACTATCTGTCAATCGATCCTAAAACCTTCTGAGCAAAAGAATTTAAAGCATCTTTCTCGCTCATTCCGTTCTGTACGTTGGCGTGAACTTCCAGAGCTCCGCAGATATTCGTAATCAATTCTCCTGCAACGTTCATATCTTCTTCGGTAGTTCCTCTGAATTCTGTGAAGCTTTCTAAAACTTCTAACGTTTTTTCAAGATTTTCAGGAGTCTGGTTCTGATAAAACTGTCTGATGATCGGTAACTTCATGATTACAATTCGTTGAATAAATTAATTAAACTTTCTGCCTGATTAGACTGTACCTGATTCACCAACTCACCATTTCTGAAGATTGCAAAAGTCGGAAGATTATCCACTGTTGCCAATTTTCTGCTTTCCGGTAATTTTTCTGCATCTACGTAAAGGAAAGGAATGCTTTCGTTCTCCGATGCCAGTTTTTTGAATTTCGGCTTCATGATTCTGCAGTTTCCGCACCATGTTGCACCGTACTGTACTACAACCTTTTCATTTTCGCTTACAATATTCTGAAGCGTATCTTCTGTTAATTCTGTATACATAATTTTAATTTGAAAATTTATTAATTTGAAAATGCTGAAAAATAGAAAATGAGATAATTCTTAAATAATCAATGTGATCAATTTTCAAATTATCTCATTTTCAAATTAGCACATTATCTTAGTTTTTCGCTAAATACTCCGCCGTAGAAGTTCTGTCTGCTTTCATCGCTTCTTTTCCTTCTTCCCAGTTTGCAGGGCAAACTTCACCGTGCTTCTGTACGTGCGTATATGCGTCGATTAATCTTAAATATTCTTTTACGTTTCTACCAAGAGGCATATCGTTTACAGACTCATGGAAAATTTTTCCGGTCTCGTCGATAAGGTAAGTTGCTCTGTACGTAACGTTAGAACCTGTGAAAACTTCTTCACCTTCGTCATTGTATTCGAAATCCTGATCTACAATTCCTAAAATATTAGCCAACTGTCTGTGAGTATCTGCTAAAAGTGGGTAAGTAACCCCTTCAATACCACCATTATCTTTTGAAACATTTAACCATGCGAAGTGTACTTCGTTGGTATCGCAAGAAGCACCGATTACTTTAGTGTTTCTTTTTTCAAATTCAGGTAAAGCTTCCTGAAAAGCGTGAAGCTCAGTCGGGCAAACAAAAGTGAAATCTTTCGGGTACCAGAACAAAAGAACTTTTTGTTGGTTTTCTGTAGCTTCCTGGAAGATGTTGATTCTAAGATCATCACCCATTTCAGACATTGCATCTACTGTTACATTCGGGAATTTTTTTCCTACTAAAGACATAATTTTCCTGTTTTTTTATTTTAAATTTTCTGGTGCAAATATAGAAACATTTCGTCTATCGAACAATTTGATTTTGATAAATAAAATCTATAATTATTTTTGGTTTGATAGAAAGAAAAAAAACTTTGAATAGGATGTTTTTTATGATTTAGCCATATTTCCTGATAGATGAAATTTTAATAAATCTTAATTTAGCTGTAAATTTAAATACCATGATTTTAAAATTATTCATAAAAAAAGTATTCCTTATTTTGGGATGCATACTTTCAGCAATGATGCTGTCTCAAAAAATGACTTTTGTTTATGATCTTAAATTTAAGCCTAATCCCAATAAACCCGACTTTACTACCGAAACTTATTACTTGGATGTTTTTGAAAAGGAATCTGCTTTTCGTTGCGAGCGCGAAAGGGTTTCCGACTCCATGATACAAAGAACGGGACTTGGTTTAGGCAGAAGCCCGGTTTTTAATTCTCAGATTTATGTTGTGAAAAATCTTGAAACAGCCAATATCCAAAAGGTTATTTTCATGAGCTTTTTTAATGACAAATATTTCATAAAAATAGATGAAAATTTGAACTGGAAAATCTTAGCCGACAAAAAGAAAATAGATGATTTTGAATGCCAGAAAGCAACAGTAGAGTACGGCGGAAGAAGTTGGATCGCATGGTTTACGCAAAGTATTCCTATTCCTGAAGGTCCATATATTTTTAATGGTCTTCCCGGAATTATTGTCAACATTTCGGACGATCAGGAAAACTATAGTTTTAATTTAATAAAGATTAAAAAACTGGAAAAGGATAATCTGTTTTTCTCAAAGAAAGGAACGACCATAAGTTGGGAAGATTTTCAGAAAATTCAATCCGATTATTATGCAGATCCTTTTGCAGAATTGAAAGCCAGAAACATAAAAATACAGTCCGGAGATGAAAAAGGAAATCTTATCCCGACGGATCTTAATAAGATGACAAAACAGCTTAAAAAGCAAATAAGGGAAAATAATAACCCCATAGAACTGAATCGCAGGATTGATTATCAATAAAAAAGCCCCGAATTTCAGGGCTTTTTCATTATTAATAACCAAAAATCTCAGTCAAATTCAATTTCTTCACTTCACCAAGTTTTTGCATATCGGCTTCACTTACTTTATCCTGCGAAGCAACGAGACAGTAGGTGTAGCTTTTACCTTTCATTTCCTTGTCGTGGAAACTGTTGATGTCTGCAAACGTCAGTTTTGGAGCTTGCTCGTAAGTATTTTTTCGGATATCTGTATTATTTCCAAGCTTTTGGGCTCTCAGATATGTAAAGATAATTCCGTCCTGCGTAATTCTTTCGGAGGCAATGGTTTTCTTCAGTCCGCTTTTTGCCGTTTCAAATAACTGATCAGATTTCGGAAGCGTTGTCAGAAGCTCATTCATGGCTGTGGTAGATTCATTGAATTTATCTGCCTGAGTTCCCACATAAGCCATAATCATATCTTTATCCTCTTTTTTGCCCGGAAGCGCGAAGTAAGAGTAGGTAGAATAAGCCAGAGCTTTTGACTCTCTGATGGTCTGGAAAACCACAGAACCCATTCCGCCGCCGAAATAATTATTGAATAAATTTACAGTCGGAGTAATGCTTACATTGTAAGGATCGCTGTTTCTTACCCAGAAAATTTCTGCCTGAACCATATCGTAATGGGCAAACAACACTTTATTCTTATCCGTAGGAATCTGGGTAAATGTTTTAGACTTCGGCATCTCTTTCAGCGAAGCAGGAACTTTATGGATCTGCGTTAAAGAAGAAGCTACTTCGTTGGCTGATTTCGGACCGTAATGAAGAATTTTATGCTTAAAGTTGAATAAATCATGCAATACATTCACTAAATCTTCTGCTTTTAAGGCATCCAGTTCCGCATCGCTCAATACATTATTGAATGGGTTTTGCGGACCATACTGTGCATAGCTTCTCAATCCGCTCATGATAGAGCCTTTATTCTGTTTCGCATTGGCTCTTGATTTTTTCAACCTCACTTTATAGGAATCCAACGCTTTCTGATCTGCCACACAGTTTTTAATTAAATCTTCGAACAGAGCCGCAGTTTTATCAAAATTTTCATTCAGACCTTCCAGTGTTACGTAGGTTTCTTCATTTCCTGCGCTTACATTGAAACTTGAAGCCAGTTTGTAAAATTCTTTACTGATGTCTTCCGAAGATTTATTTTTTGTTCCTAAATATTGCAGATATTCTGCTGCTAAAGGAAGAATTTTATTATTCCATTTTCCGGCATCGAAATAATAATATAATCTGAAAAGATCATTATCCGTATTTTTTACAGAAAGTACATCCACCGATTTTACTTTGCTTTTGGCAATATCTTTTTCAAAATTCAGCCATACCGGAGAAATCGGAGCTTCCGGCATTTCGTCGATCTTTTTCAGGAACGGCGACTGGTCTTCTCTGTTTACGGAAACCGGAGTAATCGTAGGTTTGTCTACTTTTACGATATTTTTGTCTTCTCCTTTTCTTTTGTAAACCGCAATGTAATTGTTGTCTTTAAGATATTTAGATGCGAAATCCATAATATCTTTTTTAGTAAGCTTTGAAATTTCTTCAATATACTGAAGCTGAGTTTTGTGATCGACTTCGGAAGTAAATTCATCCATCAGAGATTCTGCTCTGGAATTGTATTTTTCATACTTCTGGATCACATTTTTCTTCTCATTATTCACGATCGACTGGATCAGATCATCAGAAAATTCTCCCTTTCTTAGCTTATCGATTTCCTGAAGCAATAAATTCTTCACATCATCCAAAGACTGTCCTTCCGTAGGATTTCCCTGTAACAAAAGCGCCGAATAATCTTTCAGAACATACGGAAAAGCATAAGCGCTCAGTAATTTCTGCTTTTTAACAAGATCAAGATCAATTAATCCCGCCTGTCCGTTGGTAAGCATACTTCCGATAAAATTCAGCATTCTAGCATCCTTTGTCGTAGCACCCGGAAAACGGAATCCGATCATGATGTTTTCAGGATTCGGGCCGTAAACTTCTCGGGTAATCGGAGCCATAATCGGACTTTCCTGTCCCGGATTGTATGCCGGAACCGGTTTGTTTTTCATATAAGAAAAAGCTTTGTCGATCTTACCAATCATTTCATCAGGATTAAAATCTCCCGACATGATGATCCCCATATTATTCGGAACGTAATAATTGTTATAGTATTCTCTGATCGCTTTTAGTGAAGGATTTTTCAGGTGTTCAATCGTTCCGATGGTCGTTTGCTTTCCGTAATTGTTATTCGGGAACATCGCGGCAAACATAGATTCCAGAACCTTTCTGCCGTCATTATCCAGACCTCTGTTTTTTTCTTCGTAAACCGCTTCTAACTCCGTATGGAAAAGTCTTAAAATCGGCTGTCTGAAACGTTCTGCCTGTAATGCTAGAAATTTATCCGTTACATTCGCAGGAATATCTTCCGTGTAAACCGTCTGTTCGTATGATGTAAATGCGTTGGTTCCGTCTGCGCCCATTCCCGACATCATTTTGTCGTATTCGTTCGCAATGGCATATTTCGCTGCTTCTCCCGAAACTTTATCGATTTCTTTATAAATTTCCTTTCTCTTTGCTTCGTCCGTTGTGGAATTATATTTTTCGTAAAGAGCATCAATCTGGTCAAGAAGCGGCTTTTCTTTTGCCCAGTCTTTTGATCCGAATTGATCTGTCCCTTTAAAAAGCATATGCTCCAGATAATGTGCTAAACCTGTATGATCCGCCGGATCCGTTTTGCTTCCTGCTTTCGTTGCAATAAAAGTCTGGATTCTTGGATCTTTCTTCGTTGGGCTCAGAATAACGGTTAATCCGTTTTTCAGCGTATAATATCTTGCTGAGGTAGGGTCGTTGGTTACATATTTATAGGTGTAGCCATTCGACTGTGCTTCTTTCCACTGGAAATCCTGTCCGTAAGCGTATCCGCAGTAACTTGCTGCTGCAATACTGGTTACAATGGTGATTCTTTTTAAAAAATTCATGTTAATTGATGTTGGAATATGTTTGATTATTAAAATTGTTTAAATTATTTCAGGATTAACCACAAAGTCGCAAAAGCTAATGTTAAAGTGAATTTCTATAATAATTAAAGCGCTCAAAAGAATAAAAATCAAAGATTTTAAAACTATTGTGAACTTTTTTATGTATAATGATCAACTTTAAATAAAAGTTTAGTTCATCTTTTGTGGCTTTTGCGGTTAAATAAAAGTTTAAACAGACTTATTATTTAAAAAATACTTAAATCACTCTTAGTTAAATTTATCCAGTAAATCTTTAATTCTTCTCATAGCTTCTTTTAAATCTTCCTCCGAAGCAGCATAAGAAAATCTGATGCATTCAGGACTTCCGAAAGAAACTCCGCCAACACATCCTACATGAGCATTTTCAAGAAGGAACATCGCAAAATCATCAGAATCTTTAATTTCTGTTCCGTCTAATGTTTTTCCGATGTAATGTGATACATCCGGGAAGAAATAAAACGCTGCTTTAGGCAAAACCACTTTAAAACCTGGGATTTCTTTAATTAAATCATAAACCAGATCCCTTCTTTTTTTGAAAGCATCAATCATATATTTATACTCCGAAGGATCGGTCTGTAAAGCGGTGATAGAAGCTCTCTGAGCCATTGTATTTGCTCCGCTCGTCATTTGTCCCTGAATTTTTTCGCACGCTTTAGCCAGCCATTCCGGACACGCAGAATATCCGATTCTCCATCCTGTCATCGCGAACGCTTTAGACATTCCGTTGATAACGGCAGTCTGTTCATAAACTTCTGGAAACTGAGCAATCGAAGTTGTTTTCGTTTCATAGTTGATGAATTCGTAGATTTCGTCTGAAATTACCGTTACATGAGGATATTTGGCAATCACTTTTGCCAGAGATTTCAATTCATCATACGTGTAATATCCGCCTGAAGGGTTGCACGGTGAGCTGAAAAGGACAGCCTTTGTTTTATCTGTAATGGCTTCTTCGAGCTGTTCTGCTGTAATTTTAAAATCGGTTACATACGAAGTCGGAAGCATCACAGAAACTCCGCCCATCATTTTTACCATTTCATCATAACTTACCCAATACGGATTCGGAAGAATTACTTCATCTCCATCGTTAAGAAGAGCAGCCAGAACGTTTAAAATCGCCTGTTTTGCACCGTTGGAAACGCAGATCTGCGTTGGTTTATATTCTAAATTATTATCTCTTTTTAATTTGTGAGCAATTGCTTCACGAAGTTCTAAAAATCCGGGAACAGGAGAGTAGTGACTGTAATTTTGGTTAATGGCATCGAAAGCAGCCTGTTTGATATTGTCCGGAACATCAAAATCGGGTTCCCCTAAAGTAAGGCTTATAACATCTATTCCGCTGGCTTTCATTTCTCTAGCCTTATTCGACATAACAAAAGTTTGTGAGTAACCAAGTCTTTGTACTCTATCTGAAAGTTTCTCCATGTAATTATTTCTATTTTAACAAATATAATAAAAAGTATTTCTTCAGAAGTTAAAATAGAGCAGGAGTCAGCTTTTTTGTCTGCATTGGCGTTTTATTACTTATTCAGTTAATTGTTTAAAGTAAAAATAGTTTTGCTCCTTCATGAACAGAATCTGTGTAGAAATAAGAATCAATCAGTCATCCATCAATCCCGGAAAACCGGATGAGAAAATTTCAAAATTACAGAAAAGAACCAACAATTATATCGAAAAAGAAGAGTAAAGAAATTTGAGAAAGATAAATCTTGGTTTTGATAATTTGAATAAAGCTGATAAAAAACTTATTTTTGCTTTTTATAATAATTTACATGTCTACAACGTTACTACTAAAATACTTTCCGGATCTTACAGAGACACAGATTGATCAGTTCAATAAACTGGAGGTTTTATACCACGAATGGAACGAAAAAATCAATGTGATCTCAAGAAAAGATATGGAATCTCTGTACGAAAAGCATATTTTACATTCTTTGGGAATTGCAAAAGTGATGGAATTTGCTCCCGGAACAAGAGTTTTGGATATTGGAACAGGTGGTGGTTTTCCCGGAATTCCTCTGGCAATTTTGTTTCCCGAAACTCAATTTACTTTAATTGATTCTATCGGAAAGAAAATAACGGTGGTAAATGCTGTTGCAGAAGGAGCCGGATTAAAAAACGTAACCGCAATCCACGGAAGAGCTGAAAAATTAAAGGAAAAATTCCATTTTGTAGTAAGCCGTGCCGTAACACAGATGCCTGAATTTTTAAGATGGCTGAAAGGTAAATTCGAGAAAGAACAGTTTAATACAAAGCATAATGGCGTTCTGTATCTGAAAGGAGGGGATCTTGCTGAAGAGCTTGCCGGACTGAAATGTGAAATTTTCAGCCTGAAAAGTTATTTTGACGAAGAATTTTATGATACAAAAAAAGTAGTGTATCTTTCTAAAGGTAATTTTAATTCTTAATTTTACATTAAGGAATAAATTCTGATATTTTTAATAATAATCTAAATTTTGTAACTATGAAAAAGTTTCTCCATTTTGGGTTTTCTGCATTAGTTTTAGGATTATTTTTTACATCTTGTAACAATGACGATGACTATAATACCATAGAATCTGTTGACAAAATCAAAATTGACAGTGTAAGGATTGTTAACGATACGATGGATGTTTTTTCGGTTCAGAGTATTAAAACTTATTCTACTTATCCGTCTCATTGTCAGGGTTTTTATGGGTATGATTATATTCATAATGATAATTTAACCCGAACTGTTACGGCATACAAATATATTACGAACGGACCGTGTACGGAAAAAACGTACACTTCTGCCAATCAGATCAATTTCAGTCCGCAACAGATTGGTACGTATACTTTTAAATTCTGGAATGGCGGCAACAACTGGATCACCAAAACAATAGTAGTTCAATAAAAATAAATGAAAGGAGTTTTTGCAGCTTGTTTTCTGATTTCCAATATTGTATTCGGTCAGAAAATAAAGTGGGAAGAGGGAAAAAAATTGAATTGGAGCAATTTTAAAAGCCAAGTCAACAACCAGCGTGGAGACAATGTAGTGGCGTATACCAACTGTGGCTGGACGTATTCCTACGTAAAATCTTCAAATCCGAAAGCTCCGGTAAAAATTACTATTCAGACGATTTTTAACGAATACCAATCATGGAAAGACGTTAAAAGAATCAATGATTATGTGCTGCTTCATGAGCAGAAACATTTTGATGTTGCTGAAGTTTTTGCCCGAAAACTGAGAAAAGAAGTTTCGGAAAAGATTAAAAGCGGAGCCGATTTCGACAGGTATTTTAAAACCATTTACAATACGATCCTTAAAGAATATCAGGATTTTCAGAAAACTTATGACGGCGAAACAAGGAACGGAATGGTAGAGGAAAAGCAGGCAGAATACAACCGTATTATTGCGGAACAACTGGAAAATTACAAAAACTATAAAACCTCTTGAAATTCCTCAATAAAATCATCAGTGAATTATTAACCCAGAATTCCGATTTATCTGAATTTAATATTGTTCTGCCCGGAAAACGTCCCATTGTTTTCATCAGACGTATTCTTGAGGAAAATAATTACTCCGGATTTCTGCCGAATTTTTTTACGATTGAGGAACTGATTGATAAAATTGCAGACAAACAGCAGATTCAGGGAATTGCACTCTGGCTTTTCGCTTTTGATGTGTATAAAAGCTTAAATCTGATTCCGAATGATGATTTTGCAGAATTTCTGAAATGGTTTCCTACCTTGCAGAAAGACTGGGACGATATCCTGAAATTCTCAGAAAGCGATGAAGCCGTTTTACGGTATATGTTTGATGAAGAGCGGATTAAAGAATGGGCGCAGGATTTGGGAGAAGATGATGAAGGACCGCGAAAAAAATTCCTTAATTTCTGGAAAAATATGAATGTCTTTCTTCCGGTTCTCAAGAAAAAACTGAAGGAGAAAAACTGGGCAACTTCCGGGATGATCAACGAAACGGCAAAAGCAAAAATTGATGAATTTGCCAAAAATACCAGTGAAAAATTCGTGTTCTGCGGCTTCAATGCCTTTACTCCGGCGGAAGAGAAGCTCGTAAGAAGTCTTCTGCAATGGGACAAAGGACAGTGTTTTTTTCAGGCAGATCATTATTATTTTGATGATGAAAGACAGGAAGCCGGAAAGTTTTTAAGAAACCATAAAACGTGGAAAGAATTTGATGATCACCGTCTTTTTCAATGGATTGAAGACGATTTTAATCAGCCCAAAAACATAAAAGTTTACGAAGTTTCGGGAAATATTACCCAGACGAAAATTTTACCGGAAATCTTCAAAGAAATAGAAAATAAGACATACTCCGATACTGCGGTCGTTTTGCTGGATGAAAATCTGCTTCCTGCAAGTCTGGATGTAATGCACGGCGTTCCTAATCTGAATATAACCATGGGTTTTCCTTTGAAAAACCTTTCCTTTTCGAATGCCGTAAAACAGCTTTTCTATCTTCAGAAACAACTCGAGAAAAACAAATCGTCATATTATTACCGTGATATTTTCCCGATTCTGGAAGAGCTGCCGAAATCTGCTGAAGATGAATTGGTGATCAATAATTTTAAAGCGAAAATTGAAGAACGCAATATCGTTTACATTTCCAAAAAGCTTTTTCATGAATTGTTGCATGAACTTTCGTACTATAATTTACTGAAAAAAGCAGAGTCTACGACTGTTTATTTAGATTCTTTAATTGAATTCTGCAAGCAGATCAAATGGCTGGAAATTGATGATATTCAGTACGAAAACGTTTCCCATTTCGAAAATGCTTTCAGAATTATCAAAAACCAGTTGTCTCCTTATCAGTTTGAAATTAAAATGGAAACGCTGGAAATTTTGATTAATCAGCATATTAATTCAGAAAGTATTGATTTTCAGGGGGAACCTTTGAGAGGTTTGCAGATTATGGGACTTCTGGAAACCCGTCTCCTGAATTTCGAAAATGTGATTATGCTTTCTGTAAACGAAGGGAAATTACCGCTCGGAAATTCACAGAATACCTATATTCCTTTTGATATCAGAAGATTTTTTGATCTTCATACTTTTTTGGAAAACGACAGTATTTATGCCTATCATTTTTACCGGTTGATTCAGGATTCTAAAAATGTACATTTACTTTTTAATGCCTTAAGTTCCGGAGTAAATACGGGAGAGAAAAGCCGTTTCATCACCCAGATCGAAATGGAAAGTTCTCACAATATCGAACATCTGATTATTGAAAATTCTTCCGAACCGATTATTACACAGCCGATCGAAATTTCAAAAACTGAAGTTGTTCTTCAGCGGCTGGAAAAATGGAAGGAAAAAGTTTCCGCATCCCACCTTACAAGCTATCTTTATAACCCGATCGATTTCTACCTTTCCAAAATTTTAAATACTTCCGAAAGTGATGAAATCGAAGAAGAACTGTCTGTAAAAAATTACGGAAATCTGGTGCATTATACCCTTCAAGAAATTTATGAAGTATTGAAAGGTAAGATATTAAAAGAAAATGATTTAAAAGAATCAGTTAAAGCAATAGATCAATATATAGAAGTGGCTATTGAAAAGCTGAAACATCAGCCGGAATTTTATGAAAAAGGAATGAATTTCATTCATAAAGCCATTGCTAAAAAAGTGATTGAAAATATTTTGAATCATGATCTTGAGCTGATAAAAAGCGGAAACGTACTGGAAATTTTAGACATCGAAAAACGTTTTGAAAATGTAGATTTTTATCTTGATGAAAAAGACAAAGTTTCTTTTTTCGGTTTCATCGACAGGATTGACCGACTGAACGGAACGTTGAGAATTATCGATTATAAAACGGCAAAGATCAAAAATCTTATCGTAAAAATCGACGAATCCAATGTAGACGAATATTTCCATAACAGCGACCGAAAACAGGCTTTGCAGTTGTGCATTTATCAGTACGTTGTACAAAATCTTCCCGAGTTTTGGGGACTTCCGATCGAGACGGGAATCTGGAGTTTTGCGGAAGCTAAAAAAGGCGTTGTTTCTCTTCAATTTGAAAAAGGAGATATTGATGATGCCATGAAATCCATTAAAAGCCTGATTGAAGAAATTCTGAATCCGGATCTTGCATTCATCGAAAACATAAAACCTTATTCTGTATAAAAAGAGTGCATCTGAAACGGATGCACTCTTTGAAGGATTGTATGAAGAAAATTACTATAATTTCACTTTTTTATTGAAGGTTTTTCCGTCATTCTGAATTACCTGAACCACATAAACTCCCATTTTGATGGTATTTGATTCGAATTGAGAACTGTTTACTTCCTGATTCTGGATCAAATCTCCTGAAATATTGTAAATACTGATGTTTTTAATACCGTTTTTAGCTTTTACAATAATCTGATTATTCTGAGCAATAACCGAAACTGTATCTTCCGTTTTCAGTTCACTGATTTGTTTTTTAAACTGTAAATTATAGAAACGGGTGATAATTTCCAAAGTAAGATTTTGATAATCAATAGTATTGAGATTTATTCCTCCGTCTTTAATATACTGTTCCTGAGAAACCGACTTGATAAGATTTTTATTATCATCAAAAATATTGACAGCCAAAATTTCTTCCTGATTGATTTTTAAATTCAGAATATTATTGATCTCAGATTTTACAATATCCTTTTCTTCTACAGTTTCCGGACTGTTTTTAATGTACGGAATGAGTTTTTCCGAATTATTTTCAGAGACTTTTAATAAATACACTCCATCCTGTAAGGAAGCTAAATTGTTGTTGCTCACTGTTTTTCGTTCAGCTTTTTCTTTGTTAAAATCTGTGATTTCAAGAAGTTCCATATTCTGAAGATCTGGTTTTATCTGTGATTGATAAATAGAACTGATCCCGGATTGACTATTTTGAGACTGTTTAGAAGTCAGCATTGCCCATTCGTTAAAAAGTCCGCCGCTTCTTAAAGTATTAAATTTGGCATTGGATGCCAGAACAAAAGGCACAATTCCTCCGATATGTCCTAAAGGTCCCCAATAAAATGCCTCCAGTTTGTATTTATTCAGATCCCACCACGAATAGTAACCTCTCTGAACGTCAATGGTTTTAGAAGTATTTTCCGGATGAATGGCAAGGTCGACCGTAGAATGTCCTAATGTCATAGGTGTTTTGTTATACCAGTCGTACACGTCATTTGATTTCAGACATTGTCTCAATTTGTTATTCTGATTATTCGTGACATCATTTACAAAATTATTGGTAAAAAGTGTTCTCCATACCAAAGGTCCCCAAAGCAGACCTCCATTATCCTGAATAACATGATAATTGTAGCGATCCAGATATTCTGAAGAGATTACTTCCGAAATATTGCTGTTGTACATTTGGTAACCTGTTTTATTACAGGTATTAACAACATTGGCGATAAAAGAAGTAAAGGGGTAAACATCTTTTTCCAGAACGCCTTTCTGTAAAGTAACGCCCGAAAAATCATAAGGTCCGTCTCCCATATAAGCATATTTGAAATTCAGATTGTTAGGATTCGAAATGCTCAATTTCTTTAATGTGGACATTGCTGCATGAGCGCCCTGCGAATAACCTGCTAAAAAATACTCGTCGTAGCGTTTCACATTTTGCTGGGCAAGAACTTTGTTGGCTGCTGTTACAAAATCAATGGTCGCTGAAGCTTCGGTAGGATAGTGTACATACGGATGAACTCCGTCTCCGCTTCCCATCCCTACATAATCGGGAGCCATTAAAATATAGCCGTTGAGAACATAAGAAAGCTCCACTACAAATCCTGCATACAGAACCCCTTTAAGATTAGAAGGTACATTTTGGCGGCTGTCGGTAGTTCCGTGATCCGAAACTACAGTAGAAAGCTTGTAATTCGCTTTCGGGTACATCAGAAGTCCCGTTGCTTTTACAAGATTATTTTTCTCATTTTTTGTATAATACGTTATTTTATAGGCTTTTAAACCTACATTAAAACTGTTGAGATAATTTATAAAATCCGGAGAATTCTGTTCACCAAGATTGTTTGAAATAAAGCCTGCCACCGCCTGTGGCGTAAGATCCAGTTTTTGTTCAACACTGAAAACGTCTCCGGCTTGTTGTGCAAAATAAAAGGAAGCTGTAAGTCCCAGAAAAAGAGTAATTGATTTTTTCATTATTGTCAATTTTTATTGATGTTTAAATTAAAATTTTAAAATAAAACAGCGGTAATTTTATCATATCAATAATTATTCAGCGAATATCATTTTTTTTTAAAAAGAAAAAAGTCTGACCAGAAACTGATCAGACTGTGTATTATTTATTACAAAATTTTCTCTCTTAGAAGGCGTTAATTCCTGTAATATCAAGACCTGTAATCAATAAATGAACATCGTGAGTTCCTTCATAAGTAATCACAGATTCTAGGTTTGCGGCGTGGCGCATCATCGGGAATTCACCCATAATTCCCATACCTCCAAGAATCTGGCGGGATTCTCTGGCAATATCAATCGCCATTTTCACATTATTTCTTTTTGCCATGGAAATCTGCGCAGGAGTTGCTTTATGATCGTTTTTAAGATTTCCTAACTGTAAGCAAAGCAACTGAGCTTTAGTGATTTCAGTTAAAAATTCTGCTAATTTTTTCTGCTGCAACTGGTAAGATCCGATAGGTTTTCCGAACTGTTTTCTTTCTTTAGAATACTGAACTGCAGTACAGTAGCAATCAATAGCTGCTCCGATAACCCCCCATGAAATACCATATCTTGCTGAATTTAAACAAGATAAAGGTCCTTTTAGTCCTGTTACTCCCGGAAGAAGATTTTCTTTTGGAACTTTTACATCATTAAAAACCAGTTCTCCTGTTTTTGAAGCTCTTAAGCTCCATTTATTGTGAGTTTCAGGTGTTGTAAAACCTTCCATTCCTCTTTCAACAATCAGTCCCTGAACTTTTCCTTCTTCATTTTTCGCCCAGACTACGGCAATATCGCAAAGAGGAGAGTTGGTGATCCACATTTTAGCCCCATTCAGAAGATAATGATCTCCCATGTCTTTAAAATGCGTTTCCATAGAACCCGGATCAGAACCGTGGTTTGGCTCCGTTAAACCGAAAGAACCGATCATTTCCCCGGCAGCTAGTTTGGGTAAGTATTTTCTTTTCTGTTCTTCTGAACCGAATTCATTAATAGGGAACATTACCAGAGAACTCTGTACAGAGGCAGCAGAACGCACCGCAGAATCCCCTCTTTCAAGCTCCTGCATAATCAGACCGTAAGAAATCTGATCCAGTCCGGAACCGCCGTATTCAACCGGAATATAAGGTCCTAAAGCTCCGATTTGTCCCAATTCCTTCATTAAATTCGGGATGTCGGTGTGGTTTTGGGCAGCATGATCAATCTGCGGCATCACAAAACTTTCTACCCAGTCTCTTACAGACTGTCGGATAAGTTTATGTTCTTCAGTAAGTAAAGCATCGATCCCGTAATAATCGGGAATGCTGGTAAGGGAATAATATGACATTATATTTTAATTTTCCTAAAAATAAGACTTTTCACTATTTCAGAGAAATTTTTTTTAAATGACTTTTATCTGTTGATTTTTAGATGTTTAATGCAGATTCCAGATACAAAACATCAAAATTTAATTTTCTTCTTCGTTGGAAATAGGGTACTGATTTGTCGGATTGTAGATTCTGGTTTTAAACTTGTACAAATACGGAGCTTTATTGGCAGAACCGTCATACAGTTTTTCCAGTCGGTCTAAAATATTAAGACTTAAAATTTTACGCTGAAAATTATTTCTTCTGAATTTTTCACCCAAAATCGTTTCATACAGACATTGCAGATCTTTCATGGTGAATTTTTCCGGAAGAAGATTACTCGCCGCTACTTCGGTATTGATGTTCATTCTGAGATATTCCAGTCCGGTTTCGATAATTCTGTCGTGGTCAAATGCCATTTTGGGCAGTTTATCAACTTCAAACCATTCGCAGCTTTCGTTGAAAGCATCCGGAAAAGTATTTGCCATCGAAAAGTCAATCAGGCTGCAGTATCCTACTGTAATAAAACGCTGGAAGATCCAGTGATCTTTAGGCACTTCAACGCCTTTGTTTTTAAGCAAAATCTGGTGAACATTGTTTTCCGTCCTGTCGATTCTTCCAAAAGTATGAAACTGTTTCAGGAAAATATTCTGAAGATGTGTTCTTTCGTATAAAACACGTTCCGCCGCTTCGCGAAGATCTTCATCATTAAAGACAAAACCGCCGGGAAGAGACCATAAATCGAGGTCGTGGTATTTTAAGAGTAAAACCTTCAGGATATTGTTATGAAAACCAAATATCGTGCAGTCTACAGATACGTGTGCTACAAAATCTTTTGTATCAATAAGTTCCTGAAGTGTTTCCTTGCTTTTTTCGTTCTTGATTTTCATGGGAGTAAAAATAAAATTATTTTCTAAATTTTTTTATCTGCAAATCTAAAATAAATTAAACTAATTGTAAACAACAGAATAACAGCAGATAAAATATACACAGAATAGTAATTCAGAAGCTGATTTCCGAATAAAACCGACATGATGATTGAACTTACAGAGCTTCCCAATGATGAAAAAATAACAATCAGCGAGGTGAAAACATTGGCTTTCGACTTATCGATTGTGGCAATCATCTTAGAATTGATGACAGGATAAAGCGGAGATAAAAACAATCCGATAACAGGGAAGAGAAACAGCAGGATCTTAGAATCGTCCATTCCTGAAAATTGTATTCCGATAATGATTAAAAGCACTATAACAATGGATGATAAGCACAGAATATAATATTTCGTCAAAGAAAATCTCTGGATAACATTAGCCGTAACTGTTCTTCCAATATAAGAAAACAGAGCTAAAAACGAAGATGCCTGAAGTGCAAAAAAAGAATTTACTTTTAAATGATTCTTGTAAAAAGACGGCAGCCACGAATTAAAGCTTTGCTCTATAAAAACAATCGAAAAAACTACCCCTAAAAATATAATAATTAAAGGATTGGCAATTCCGGCAACTTCTTTAAAAATATTTTCATTCTTCATCTTTTCAGGCTCCGAAACAGGAAGTTTTGAAAATAAAAAGATCGTTATTGCCGATAATACAGAGATGGATAAAAATCCGAATTTCCAGAATTCTGAAAACCGGCTTGAAATAATCCATCCAAAACCTATATTTACAACGAAAACACCGATCATGAAGGACGCTTCTACACTGTTCATAGTTTTTGCTAAAGATTTTTCGTCCGAAATATTGTTCCGGATAATTCCGAATACACATATTTTCCCAATCGCAAAACAAGCTCCGATGATGGCAAACCATAATTTATAAAACCAGAATACTTCCACGAAAGGCAAAATAAGAGAGCATATCCCAACAATTGTTAGAGCTGAAATCAGGGATTTTTTTGTTCCGGTTTTGCTGATAAAATTAACGGCAAAAAGTGAAATAAATGCAATGGGAAGATCCTTAAAAGACTCTAAAAAGCCAAGCTTATCATAAGTAATTTTTGCCTCCGAAAGCTGAAGAATTACAATGCCCATGCAGTTTAGCACCATAGAGAAAATTAGAAAAGTCAGTTTAAGCGGAAGCGATATTTTCGAGAGCTTGGTCGTCATTTTGGGGATTGATTTTATCTGTTTTTTTGAAATTTTTACTGTTTCTGAAGAAAAATTTATGCCTTCAAATGCCCAAAAATACAGGAAATATTAAAATAGTTATTAATAAAATGTTAAATAATTAAAAAAAAATATATTTTTATTGTCTCAATTTGAGAATTAAAAAACTAACTGTATATGAATGTAAGAATATCTAGAAGTTTAGGCATGGTTGCGGTGCTGTATTTCACTGCAAATTTCAGTGCCCAAAACACAAAGAACGACACCCTTCCAAAAGAACAGAAAATTGAGGAAGTAGTCATGATTGGTTATGGTACTCAGAAAAAGAGTAATGTGACGGGAGCCATCTCGAGTATCAAAGCAAGCGACATTGAGGCAATCCCAGCCGGAAAACCGGAGCAGGTTCTGCAAGGAAGAGCTGCTGGTGTAAATGTAATTTCTAACTCGGGCCAGCCGGGATCCAGTGCAACAATTAGAGTAAGAGGGGTTACCAGTTATTCCTCTAATAATGATCCGCTTTGGGTTGTTGACGGGATTGTGGTAGACGGAATCGGATGGCTAAACCAGTCCGACATTGAAAGTATTGAAGTATTGAAAGATGGAGCTTCTTCTGCAATTTACGGAGTTTCTGCTGCAAGAGGGGTAATTCTGGTTTCTACTAAAAAAGGTAAAAGAGGAAGACTGAATCTTACTTATAATGGTTTCTACGGTATAAGTAACGCTGCAAGAAAATTAGATCTTCTGGACGCTACACAATATGCTACAATTATTAATGAAGGTTTTGCCAATGACGGAAAACAGGTCAGATTTCAGAATCCTTCAGCATTTGGAAAAGGGACAGACTGGCAGGATCAGATTTTCAGTACAGGCGAGAGACAAAATCATGAGGTAAGTGTTCAGGGAGGAAACGATAAGTCTTTATTCTACGGATCTTTTGGATATTATGATCAGTCTGGTATTGTAATGAGTGATATATCTTACTACAAAAGGTTAACAGCCAGAATTAATTCCAGTCATAAAGTTACAGATTGGCTTACTTTAGGACAGACATTTGGATATACACATCAGAAAAGCCAGGGGATTAACTCTAATGGTGAGTTCGGCGGGCCTTTAAGTTCAGCAGTAAATCTTGATCCTATTACTCCTGTTGTTGTTAATAATTTTTCTATGGTAGATCCGGCGATGTATACAAATCCGTACATTGTAAGAGATGAAAACGGTAATCCTTACGGAATTTCACCCTATGTAAATCAGGAGATGTCTAACCCGAAAGCTTTCAGATACACTCAACTTGGAAACTTTAATTGGTCAGACGATTTTATTGCAAATGTTTATGCTGAAGTTAGATTTTTAGATCATTTCACATTTAAATCATCTTTAAACGGTAAAAAAGCTTATTGGGGAAGCCAGAGTTTTACTCCGTTATTCTATTTGAGTCCTACTTACAGTAATCTGGTAAATAACAGCTTAAGTCGCACTTCACAGAATAAATTTGAATGGAGTTTAGAAAACACATTAAACTATCAAAATAAATTCGGAAAGCATAATATTAATGTTTTATTGGGAACGGGATATTATGATTATAATATTGGAAACGGGCAGACAATTACCCATACAAATCTTCCAATAAGCAGCTATCAGGACGCTTCATTTAACTTTGCTTTACCTTCAGAAAACAGAACTTCAAATGCATGGGACAATGTAGAATGGAATAAAGCTTCTTATTTTGGACGTCTTATTTATGATTATGATAATAGATATTTGTTAACGGGGACATTACGTTATGATGGCTCTTCACTTTTTGGTCCAAATCATCACTGGGGTCTTTTCCCGTCTTTCTCTTTGGGATGGAACGTTAATAATGAAAGTTTCTGGCCACAAAATAATGTTGTTAACAGCTTAAAATTCCGTGGAGGTTTTGGAACACTGGGGAATGATGGTATCGAAACATTTAGATTTTCGAGCTTCTTTTTATCAGGCTTTAACTACACCAACGGAAATAATACTGTAATGACAGGCTATGCGCCAGGTTCTTTGGCGAATCCTGATCTTAAATGGGAAACAACGAGACAGGTAAATATTGCTGCTGATCTTAAATTGTTTACGAACTTTAATTTATCGGTGGATTTTTACAAGAAAAAAACAGTTGATATTTTACGACCGATTAAAATTCCGGGGTATGTAGGAGTTTCTGCTCCTTATATTGCTAACGTAGGAGATATGGAAAATCGCGGTGTGGAAGTAGAACTAGGATATAAGAAAAACTGGAATGATTTTACATTTTCATTAAATACAAACTTTGCATATAATGAAAATGAAGTTCTTACATTAGAAACAGGAACTAAATATCTAGACGAAAGCGGCTTCCAATCGATGGGTCCTGTACAAAGAACAATTGTAGGTAAACCTTATAAATCTTTCTACGGTTTCCAAACCTTGGGAGTATTTCAAAATCAGGCGCAGATTAACTCCTATGTAAATTCAAACGGACAAATGCTTCAGGCGAATGCAAAACCGGGAGATTTTATCTGGCAGGATGCTAATGGAGACGGGGTAATTGATGATAATGATAAGGTGTATTTAGGAAGCTCAATACCTAAATTTAATTTTGGAGCTACATTGAATCTTAGCTATAAAAATTGGGATTTAATGGTATTTGGACAGGGAGCTGCAGGACATAAAATATTTCAGGGACTAAGAAGACTTGATATGCTGGATGCCAATTATCAGACAAAAATTTTAGACAGATGGACAGGTGAAGGATCTACAAACGTAAATCCAAGAGTTACAAGAGATGATCCTAACAAAAACTATTCAAGAATGTCTAACTGGTATCTACAGAAAGGAGATTACTTCCGTATTAAGCTTGTACAGGTGGGATATACCTTGCCTACAGATTTAACTCAAAAATTTGGAGTTAGTAAACTAAGACTTTATGTAACAGGTGAAAATCTTTTTACTTTTACAAAATATACAGGGTATGATCCAGAGATCGCAGCAGGAGATTCTTTCGGAATTGACAGAGCATTTTATCCGCAGGCAAGATCATTTATGTTTGGTGCTAATGTAACTTTCTAAAAAAAATATAATGAAAAATAAATTCTTAAAAATAACTGTTGCGGCTTCTTTACTTTTAAGTTTGTCTGCAATGAATATATCTTGTACGGATGCTGATCTTGAAGAAAAGACAAATCCGGGGACATTTTTATCTGAAAACTTTTTCAGAAATGAGCAGGAATGTTTTTTCGCCCTTGTAGGTACGTATGATCCTTTGCGCAAATATGCAGGAGGTTTTGAAAATCTGGTAACTTTCTATAACGCAGCTTCTGATGATTTTTACGCAGGAGGAGGGAGTGCAACAGACGGAGCCGGAATTCAGGGGGCATCAAATTTTCAGATTAATCCGAATACAATGCCTGCAAGTTATTGGAGTGATTACTATCAGGGAATTGCAAGAGCAAATACACTGATTCTGAGAGCTCCGAATGCAGTAATGAATGAGACTACAAAGAGCAGATTTATTGCAGAAGCAAAAGCTCTTCGTGCGTTATACTATTTTGATCTGGTACGTATTTTCAGAAATATACCTTTAATTCTAAAACCATTTACAGCATCAGATGATCTTTTCAATGTTCCGCAGGTAGCTCCGTCTGCCGTTTATGCTCAAATAGAAACAGATTTGCTTGAAGCAATTCCAAATCTGCCAAAGACGGTTTCAGGAGATCAGAAAGGACGTTTAACCCAAGGTGCTGCAAAAGCATTATTGGGTAAGGTTTATCTTTACGAAAATAAAAAAAATGAAGCAGCAGCACAGTTTGCTGATGTTAACGGAACACCAGGCGGAACCAGCCAGTACGGATATAAATTAGTAGCGAATTATGCGGATCTATTTAAGTCTGCGCCGATAACTGAAGCTAATGATCCTTATAAATTCAGCACAGAATCCATCATCGAAGTAATGCATACCAATAAAGCAAATTCAGATTGGAGTTTTTGGGGGCAGGGAAAAGATGAAGGAAACTCTATTTGCATTATGACAGCACCGAGATCTTATAACAAAAAGTCGGCGGATGCTCCTGATATTGTTTCGGGATGGGCATTCAATGTCATAACAACAGATCTTTACAACTTTATGCAGACAGATCCTAGAAGAGATGCTACAATACTGAATATGAACTTGCTGAAGCAACAGAGTAAAGCTGATTATTCTCCTGCATATATGGATACAGGATATTTCTTTAATAAGTTTATGCCTACAAAAGATAAAGTTACAAATCTACCGGGTGCTTCAGAATTAAATTACAGACAGAATTATATTCTAATAAGACTTGCAGATACCTATCTAATGGAATCAGAAGCACTTAACGGTACAGGTTCAAGAGCTCAGGCTTTACTGGATGCTGTAAGAGCAAGAGTTGGGTTAGCTCCGGTACCAGTGAGTTTACAGGCTATTAAAGATGAAAGGAGAAGGGAATTAGCAGGAGAAGGACATCGTTTTTTTGATCTTGTAAGATGGGGAGATGCTTCTGCAAAACTAGCTTCAAAAGGTTTTGTAGCAGGTAAAAACGAAATCATGCCTATACCTCTTACAGAGCTTACAGGAACTATTCTTAAACAAAATCCTGGATATTAATTAAATACAATTAAAAACATGATAACTAAATATATAAATAAAAGTCTTTTAGTAAGTTCTGCGATTTTATTTCTTGGAAGCTGTACCCCCGATACGGTTGACGGAAATGCGATTGATCAGGGAGCTTTAGATGCTTCTTTTAAGGTGACTAAAACATCGGAAAACCATTATTTATTAAAAAGAATTTATAACAACTATATTAATTCAAGATGGGATATTGATGGCGATGGTTTTAATAATGGGAAAGGAGAAGAAAACCTTTTCCTTCCAGATGCGGGAACTTATGTTATTCAGCATCAGGCGGTAGGTATTGGTGGAGTTGTCGGAGGAACTGCCAGTGAGACTGTTGTTGTCCCTACTTCAGACCCGATTTCCGGAAATATGATTCAGGGAGGAAGATTCGATACACCTGATGAAGTTGCAAAATGGTCTGTTCACAAAATCAGCGCTTCAGGGGCTCAATGGGTTTTTGCTAACGGTAAAGCTACAATTGTTGCAAGTGGAAGCAGTCAGCAGGGTATTTATCAGGCTGTGAATGTTGTGGCAGGACAGAAATATTCCATCGATATGGTAGCTTCCTCTGATACACCGTTAGTGAATACATGGTTCGAGGTTTATGTTCTAAATACGGCTCCGGTGACGGGACAGGATGTAGGGGGAACAGTTTACAGAAACATCAACACTTGGGATGGTTGTGGAACAAGCAAA
This sequence comes from Chryseobacterium sp. MMO-72, assembly GCF_037146035.1. Lineage (NCBI taxonomy): Bacteria > Pseudomonadati > Bacteroidota > Flavobacteriia > Flavobacteriales > Weeksellaceae > Chryseobacterium > Chryseobacterium sp. MMO-72. The sequence continues at coordinate 29,630 of NZ_JBBCWG010000014.1, read as the reverse complement.
TTCAAAGGAAAAGTTTCGTCTGTCGGATGCAACGGATCGAAGAATGGCGGAATTTATACAGCTACAACAACAGGAACCGTTTATTTGGAAATTAAATGTGGAGGGGGCACTGTAAATAGCCTTAGTATTGATAAGGTTGAATTCCGCAGAATTCAATAATCTTCACACAATTAAATTGATATGAAATTACAATATTCATATAGTTTCGTACTTAGAAGTGCTGCACTTTGCGGTGTAGCGCTTCTTTCTTTTTTAAACTGCAGCAGTACCTCTTCGGATTTATCCAATAATACAGATAATTCCGGAAACAGCGGTAACGGAGGAAATACTTCCGGAGATCCGGTACAGGTGTGGTTAACGAAAGGAGATCAGACCGTGAAACTACAACAGCAGGGAACCTCTTATTTCTCAGGAACTTCAGCAGCCGGAACTACCATTGAAGTAGACGGCTCACAAATGTTTCAGACAATAGATGGATTCGGATATACGCTTACAGGAGGAAGTGTACAGGTAATCAATCAGCTGAGTGCGACAAAAAAACAGGAATTGTTAAATGATCTGTTCAGCGCTTCAGGGATTGGGGTAAGTTATTTGAGAATCAGCATTGGGGCTTCGGATCTCAACAGCGAAGTTTTTTCGTATGACGATATGCCGACCGGACAGACTGATCCTACGCTTGCTCAATTCAGCTTAACCAAAGATCAGGCTTTGATCCAGATGCTGAAAGATATTCTGATGATTAATCCGAATATTAAAATTTTAGCAACACCTTGGTCGCCACCTGTCTGGATGAAAGACAACGGAAACACAATGGGGGGAAGTTTAAAACCTGAATATTATGCGGCGTATGCGCAATATTTCGTAAAATACATCCAGGCAATGCAGACTCAGGGAATTAAAATTGATGCCATAACTCCGCAAAACGAACCTTTACATCCGGGAAATAATCCAAGCATGTATATGTCGGCAGGAGATCAGGCAGCTTTTATTAAAAATAATTTAGGTCCTGCTTTTCAGACTGCCAATATTAATACAAAGATCATTGCTTATGATCACAATTGCGATAATCCGACGTATCCTTTAGCGGTTTTAAATGATACAGCGGCAAATCCTTATGTTGACGGATCGGCTTTCCATTTGTATGCAGGAGATATTTCTGCTTTGGGAACAGTACATAATCTATTCCCCAATAAAAACGTCTATTTTACAGAACAGTGGACCAGTTCTACAGGTGCTTTTTCAGGAGATCTGGACTGGCACATGAAAAATGTTATCATAGGTTCCATGAGAAACTGGAGCAAAAATGCTTTGGAATGGAATGTAGCCAATGATGCTTCATTCGGACCTCATACACCGGGAGGATGTACCCAATGCAAAGGGGCAATTACCATAAACGGAAGTACGGGTTACGACAAAAATGTTGCCTATTATATTATTGCCCACGCTTCAAAATTTGTTCCGGCAAACTCCCAGAGAATTGCTTCTACACAATCAGATAACCTTTCCACGGTAGCTTTTAAAACTCCGGCAGGAAAAACAGTATTAATTGTTCAGAACAGCAACTCTACAGATAAAGCATTCAACATAAAATATAATCAGAAGACAGCTTCGGTAAGTATGCCGGGAATTTCTACAGCGACTTATATTTTTTAAGACAAATATATCTGTTAAAATTTGTAATGATTGAAAACTTTTTGTTCTTTGTTAAATAAATTTATCCTGAACTTCAGGTTAAGAAAAATAGTTCAAAAGGACAGATAATTAAAATTAGATTAAAATGAAGAGAGTTTATTTCTTATTGGCAGTTACAGCATTTGGAATCAATACATTCGCACAAAAGACAATTGATCAGAAAGTTTCAGAACTTTTGTCGAAAATGACGTTAGAAGAAAAAGTAGGACAGCTTGTTCAGTATTCAGGATTTGAATACGCAACAGGTCCGCAAAATTCCAATTCTGCAAGTGTTCTAAATGAAATAAAACAGGGAAAAGTAGGTTCAATGCTCAATGTGGCAGGAGCAGAAGAAACCAGAAAATTTCAGGAATTAGCGTTAAAATCGAGATTGAGAATTCCTTTATTATTCGGACAGGATGTCATTCACGGATATCGAACAACCTTTCCTGTAAATTTAGGTCAGGCAGCGAGCTGGGATTTAAAACTAATTGAAAAATCCGAAAGAATCGCAGCAACAGAAGCTTCGGCTTATGGAATTCACTGGACGTTTGCACCGATGGTCGACATTGCAAGAGATCCGAGATGGGGAAGAGTAATGGAAGGTTCTGGGGAAGATACCTATTTGGGAACCCAGATCGGTCTAGCCAGAATCCGTGGTTTTCAGGGAAAAGGTCTTGGAAATCTGGATGCTATTATGGCTTGTGCAAAGCATTTTGCAGCGTATGGAGCAGCAGTGGGCGGAAGAGATTACAACTCTGTTGATATGAGTTTGAGACAATTGAACGAAACCTATCTTCCTCCTTTCAAAGCAGCGGCTGAAGCCGGAGTGGCGACTTTCATGAACTCTTTTAATGACATCAACGGAATTCCGGCAACGGCAAACAAATACATTTTAAGAGATTTATTAAAGGGGAAATGGAATTATAAAGGTTTCGTGGTTTCAGACTGGGGAAGTATTGGTGAAATGGTTCCTCACGGTTACGCAAAAGACAATAAAGAAGCGGCGGAAAAAGCAATAAATGCAGGAAGCGACATGGATATGGAAAGCCGCGCTTATATGGCAGAACTTCCCAATCTGGTTAAAGAAGGAAAAGTAGATCCGAAGCTGATTGATGATGCCGCAAAAAGAATTTTGGTTAAAAAATTCGAGATGGGGTTGTTTGACGATCCTTACCGGTTCAGCAGTGAAAAAAGACAGCAGGAACAGACCAACAATCAGGAAAACAGAAAATTCGGAAGAGAATTTGGCTCAAAAAGCATCGTTTTGCTTAAAAATGAGAAAAACATTTTACCTCTTTCAAGATCTGTAAAAACGGTTGCTTTAATTGGTCCTTTCGGAAAAGAAACTTCTGCCAACCACGGATTTTGGTCGGTGGCTTTTAAAGATGATAACCAAAGAATTGTAACTCAGTTTGACGGAATTAAAAATCAATTGGATAAGAATTCCACTTTACTTTATGCAAAAGGAGCAAATGTTGACGATCAGGATAGATCCATGTTTGCGGAAGCGGTGGAAACAGCGAAAAAAGCAGATATCGTGATCATGACTTTAGGAGAAGGTCATGCTATGAGCGGTGAAGCAAAAAGCAGAAGCAACATCCATTTTTCCGGAGTTCAGGAAGATCTTTTGAAAGAAATTGCCAAAACAGGAAAGCCGATTGTTTTAATGATCAACGCGGGAAGACCTCTTGTCTTTGATTGGGCAGCAGACAATATTCCGGCAATCATGTACACTTGGTGGCTGGGAACGGAAGCCGGAAACTCTATTGCAGATGTTCTTTTTGGAACAGTAAATCCGGGCGGAAAACTTCCGATGACTTTCCCGAGAACGGAAGGTCAGATTCCTGTTTACTACAATCATTACAATACAGGAAGACCTGCAAAAAACAATACCGACAGAAATTACGTTTCAGCATACATTGATCTTGATAATGATCCGAAATTTCCGTTTGGTTACGGTTTAAGTTATACGCAGTTTAAATATTCTGATATGAATTTAAGCTCAAATAATCTTAAAGGAAATCAGACATTAAACATCAGCGTAAATGTTACCAACAGTGGAAATTATGATGGGGAAGAAGTGGTGCAGTTATACATCAGAGATTTGTTCGGAAAAGTGGTAAGACCGGTAAGGGAACTGAAAGGCTTCCAGAAAGTTTTCATTAAAAAAGGAGAAACGAAAACCATCAGTTTCAGTTTAACTCCTGAAAATCTGAAATTTTATGACGACCAGCTTAATTACGACTGGGAAGGCGGAGAATTCGACATCATGGTGGGAACCGATTCTAAAAATGTTCAGACAAAAAGAATTAATTGGTTAAAATAATATTACTTTTTTACTTACTAAGAGCGGGATAAAACCCGCTTTTGGCGGTAGAAGAATGAACGTTTTTTATAAAAATATTAATTAAACAAAACATTTGTCATTCTGAAAGAATCTACATATAACTTAGAGAGATGCTTCCAGCACGACAAACTTTGAAAATAATTAAATTAACTTTTAAACATATTGTTGTCATTCAGAATGAAGCAAAGTGGTAAATGACCAACATTTAAAATAGATTCCTCGTTCCTCAGAATGACAAGTGTTGATAATAAATTAAATAATAATTAAATCTTAATCTAGAATTTTTAACGCAAAGATTAAAAAACGAATTATTGATTTTAAGGAGGCAAAGAAGAATCAGCAAAGCTGATTTGATGAAGCTAACGTTTATCATAATGCTTCATCAGTGATTGGTCGCAATCTTTGCTCACTGAACATTTTGTAATTAATAAATCTTTGCGTTAAAATATAAACCTAAAACATTAAACTTTGAAAATAAACCTTCAACATATTTTCCATTTCATCATCGGAGGAACTCTCGTTTTTTCAACAGTACATTGTGCTTCAAACAAACCAGATTCCAGCAGAAAGTTAATCTGGAGTGATGAATTTAATTATAAAGGATTGCCTGATTCTACGAAATGGAATTACGATGTCGGAGGCGACGGTTACGGTAATAATGAAGCTCAGTTTTACACAAAAAACCGTCCGGAAAATGCAAGAGTTGAAAACGGAAATTTAATCATTGAAGCCAGAAAAGAAAACTGGGAAAAGAATAAATATACTTCTGCAAGATTATTGACGAGAGGTAAATTTTCCTTTCAGTACGGGACTGTTGAGGTTCGTGCCAAACTCCCAAAAGGTCGCGGAACATGGCCTGCGATCTGGATGATGAGCGAAAACATGAAAAAATGGCCCGATGACGGAGAACTGGATATCATGGAACATGTAGGATTTAATCAGGGATACATTCATGCTTCGGTTCATACCAAAAAGTATAACCACATCATCGGAACTCAAAAAACGGATACTTTGATTGTGAAAGATGCGAGTGAGAAGTTTCATGTATACAAAGCAGACTGGACGCCGGAGAAAATTGATGTTTATATTGATGATCAGAAATTTTTCACCTATGAAAACAAAGAAAAAACCTATGAAGCATGGCCTTTTGATCAGCCATATTTCATCATACTGAATCTTGCTGTCGGAGGTTTCTGGGGTGGAAAAGAGGGAATTGATGATACCATTTTTCCTCAGAAATATGAGATCGATTACGTAAGAATTTATCAGAATAAATAAAATATAGGACCCAAAATTCCCCTCCTTTGGAGGGGTGGATAAATTTTCAAAGAAAATTTAGACGGGGTGGTTTAATATAAAAAATAAGAAAAGATAATAATGAAGAGATTAATTGTAAGTTGCTTGGTTGTCGGTTTGACTTTCAATGCCAACGCGCAAAGCTATTGGAAGAAAAATGCAGGTAAAACGGCAAAAGTTTTCCTTACCAATTCCAAAACCAACGAAAAGATGGTGGATAAAGGCACGGTAAAATTCGAGAAATTTGGTCAGCCCAAAGAAACGGATGCCTGTATTTTTGTAGATCCGGACTTTAAATATCAGAAGTTAATAGGAATCGGCGGTGCAATTACGGATGCTTCCGCAGAAACTTTTTATAAACTTCCGAAAGATAAGCAGAAAGAAATTATTGAAGCCTATTACGGAAAAAACGGTTTGGGATACACTGTTGTGCGTACCAATATGAATTCGTGTGATTTCTCAAGCGATTCTTATACCTATGTTCAGGACAACGATAATTCGTTGAAATCTTTTACTGTTTCGCACGATGAAAAGTATAAAATTCCGATGATTAAAGAAGCGCAAAAGTCAATCGGAAAAGATTTTACCTTTTATTTTTCACCGTGGAGTCCTCCGTCTTGGATGAAGTCAAATAAAAGTATGCTGAAAGGAGGGAGGCTGGAAAATGCATTTTACCAGACATGGGCAGATTATTATATTAAATTCATTAAAGAATACGAAAAAAGAGGAATCAATGTCTGGGGACTGACAATTCAGAATGAACCGATGGCAACGCAGACGTGGGAATCGTGTATTTATTCTGCGGAAGAAGAAGGGGAGTTTCTTAAAAATAATTTAGGTCCGACTCTTTGGAAAAATGGTTTCAAGGATAAAAAAGTGATGATTTGGGATCATAACCGTGATTTGATTTACCAGAGAGCAACCACAACACTCGGCGATCCTGAAACTTCTAAATATGCTTCAGGAATCGGCTATCACTGGTATGAAACATGGAACAACAAAACCCAGCTTTTCGATAATCTGACGGAAACCCAAAGAGCTTTTCCGGATAAGTTTTTAGCTTTTACTGAAGGCTGCAAAGAGCAGTTTGATATGTCTAAAATTTATGAAGTGAGTTTAGGCGAATTATACGGAAGAAATATGATCAACGATTTCAATAAAGGAACGGCTTTATGGACAGACTGGAATGTTCTTCTGGATGAAACAGGCGGACCAAACCATGTTGGAAATTTCTGTTTTGCACCGATCATTGCAGATACCAAAACCGGAGAGCTTCATTATACCTATGAATATTATTATGTAGGGCACGTTTCGAAATTCATTAAACCAAAAGCGGTCAGAATCGGAACTTCGTCCAACAGAGCTGCATTAACTTCAACCACTTTCATGAATGAAAACGGACAGTTGGTAACGGTTATCATGAATGATACGGATAACGATATGGATACAAATCTGTGGATCGAAGGTATGGCTGCAAAATTATCTGCTCCTGCACATTCTATACAGACTGTAATTTTATAGACTTCATATTATATTTTTATTATTTAGAATCGGCGGCATCGAAGATGCCGCCGATTTTGTTTTATATATTATTCAACAATAAATCTTTTTGGATATCCGTCAATATTTCTGATTCTAAAAAATTCATCAAAATCAATGTTATCTTTAGTTTCATAAAAAGCGATTAATTTAGTAAGAAAAGATTCTAAGCTGCCGGAAATGATATTCCTGTCATTATCAGCATGCCAGAATTCAATTAATTGATTTTTCTGTCCGGTAAAAATTCCTTTTACATCATAACAAATGCTGTCTCCTCCGCCATTTTGAAAAATAGGAATCCAGTTTTCATTTCACCAGTTTTCAATTTCGAAATCGGTTCCGATCATCATATTTAATTCGGATGCATCAAAAAGAGCCTGATTTAAAGGAATAAACATGGAATTGTTTACGAAAGAATCATAACAATTCATATTTTGTCCGTTTTTCCATTTGTAAAGTATTCGCAAATCTGTTGGAATTTGCAATTTATAGTAATCTTCTAATGTATCTATCTGTTCATCCGTGAGAGGATTATTCAATTGAGAATAAAATTCAGGTCTTAAGACTGATAGATATTGATTTAATTTTTCAATTGTTTCATCCATTATGAATGTTTATATTTAATTAAAAATATAAAAAAGCCGAAACAATTTTGCTCCGGCTTAATATACTGATTAAATAATTTTAGATTATTCAGCATCATATTTACTGATCACTCTCTGAGTAACTCCGGAACTGCTGAAACCTCCGTCATGGAAAAGATTCTGCATCGTTACTTTTTTCGTAAGATCAGAGAATAACGTTACACAGTAATCTGCACATTCAAGAGCTGTAGCATTTCCTAGCGGAGACATATCTTCTGCATATCCAAGAAAACCTCCGAAACCTTTCACACCGCTTCCGGCAGTTGTCATTGTAGGAGACTGAGAAACTGTATTTACACGAACTTTTCTTTCACCCCAGTAGTTTCCGAAAGTTCTTGCAATGCTTTCAAGATAAGCTTTGTTGTCAGACATATCATTATAATCCGGGAATGTTCTCTGAGCTGCAATATAAGTAAGCGCCAAAATACTGCCCCATTCATTCATACAGTCTTTTTCCCAAGCCACTCTCATTACTTTGTGGAAAGAAACAGCAGAGATATCCCAGCCTTTCTCTAACCAGTCGTAGTTCATTTCTGTATAATGCTTTCCTTTTCTTACGTTGATGGACATTCCGATAGAGTGAAGGATGAAATCGATTTTACCGAATTTGGCAACAGCAGCATCAAAAAGTTTTTCAAGATCCTCAATAGAAGTAGCATCTGCACCAATTACTTCAGATCCTGTTTTCTCTGCTAAACCGTTAAGTTCTCCCATTCTCAAAGCAATAGGAGCGTTAGACAAAATAAATTCAGCACCTTCTTCATGACATCTTTCTGCAACTTTCCATGCGATCGATTGTTCATTAAGGGCTCCAAAAATAATTCCCTTTTTGCCTTTAAGTAAACCGTATGACATAATTTTTTAATGTTTATTATTATACAAATGTAGCAATATTTGTGTTTAGTACATAATAAAAAACGGAGCCTTCTGTAAAAAGACTCCGTTTTTCTTGAAAATATTTATATGACTGAAATTTTTAATTCGTTTTTTTGTTCCATTCTGCTTTTACATCTTCTGCTGCATCTTTTGTTTTTTCCCATGCATCATTGGCTTTATCTTTAACATCATCCCATGCATCAGCAAAATTATTTTTTACTCTGTCCAGCCAGTCTTCATGTCTTGCTTCCTCATCATTGGCTCTTTTTTCGTTGATGTATTCCTTTGCTCTGTCTGCAAGATCTTCAACTTTCCATTTTGCATTATCTGCAGCATCTTTTAAAGAGTTTTTTGTGTTATCTACTGCGTTTTCTGCTTTGTTGTATTCCGAATTGTTCATAATGTGATATTTTGTTTGTGTGATTATAATTGAACAAGAACCATTCCTAAAATTTTTTCTGATTGTTAAAATTTTCATAAACTTTCATTTATATAAAAGCTATTGTTGTTAACCTTCAATTTGTGCAGAAAATACGATATGATCATTTTCAGATGAAGTTCTTTAAGTCATTAATATGATACTATAAATAAAAACTTAGTAATACTTAATGCATATTAGATATTCATATTATTTTATATAGATTAATTTTTTAATATTCAACTAAATCATCACCATTAGCTTTATGAATGAAATGTATTTATATTTTCTATTATAATAAACTGAAATCATTGAAAAATACTATAAATCCTTTTATTCATCGAAGTTTAGGTAAGCTTGTCTTCAATGCGTAGTGATAAATTATGTTTTATTCATTATTACATGTTTTTTTTTGATAAATATTTAAATAAATTACTATTCAAAAAAAATCGAATTCCTCATTTGTCTACTATTTAAAGGGTTTTTTCTATAGAATAAATTCTATATTAATCTTCAATAAACTGTGATTAAAAGACACTTTTTGTAGTAATTATTCACTATTTAGTGTTAAGTTGCTGAATTGTCAAAAATATTTGCTTTTTATTAAAAATTATTATATTTGTGGTATCAAACTGATAGCTATTTAACAAAAACTAGAAATGCAGAGACATTCGAAATTTAAAATCTTATTTACAGGCTTATTTTTTGCAAGCTTTAATTTTTCACAGGCTCAGGTTGGGATAGGAACCCCTTCACCAAAGCCTTCTGCCATGTTGGAAATTAATTCTAATAACAAAGGTGTACTATTTCCAAGTGTTGCCTTAAATTCCGATACGGATAATACCACAATTGTTTCTCCCGCTGATGGACTTATTGTATGGAATAACGGACAGGCCGGATTAGTGGAGACTGGCTTTTTCTACTGGAATAATGCAAAATGGAATATGCTTTCTATTGCAGGAAGCCAGATCAATCCAATTATTCCCGGAGGAGGAGACGGCTGGAATGATACCGCAACCAACAGCGGAAACAATGGAGGAGCAAATACCAATCTTGCTTTAGGAACCAATACCTACGATGACCTTGTTTTTAAAGTTAATTCCGTAAAAATGGGAAGACTGGGTGTAGACAATTCCGTAAGTTTAGGACCAATGGCAAATGCCGGACAGAATGGTATTTCAATCGGAACTTCAAGTTCTGCTTATCAGGGAGTTTCTATCGGAAATGAAGCTTCTGTAGGGGCAAATGACGGTTTGGCAGTAGGAAACAAAGCAACAGCAGCAGCGTTCAAATCAAATGCAATCGGCTATAATGCCAAAACCAATAAAAACGAATCCACAGCAATCGGGAATAATTCTTTAGCGGATGGATTTCAGTCTACGGCAATCGGATATAACTCTAAAACCACAGCCAACGAATCATCTGCATTGGGAAACAATTCATTCGCGGCAGGATTTCAATCAGTGGCATTAGGTTACAATGCGAAAACAAATTCCAACAGTGAAACTGCGGTTGGATTCAATACGGTCACAAACGGACAGAATTCCACAGCAATAGGTTCCGGAGCTTCTGCAATAGGGCAGAATTCTACAGCAATTGGTTACAACACTACAACAAGTCAGTATAACGCTATATCTATCGGAAACAGCAGCGCAAACGTAGGAATAGGAACAAGTACACCGAATACTACAGCAAGATTAGACGTTAACGGGCAATATAAGCTTGGAAGTAAAGGAACTGTAAACAAAAACCAGATCAGTTTTGAGGTTTGGCCAAGTGTTTCTATTAATAACCTGCCATCAGGAAAATCTACAACCATGGATATTGCTATTCCTGCGACAATGCTTCCAAGCTCTACCAGAGCGACAATTGTGGTAACTCCGGCTTCGGATTTTGCAGGAAATGCATCATTTTCTATTTCGAACCCGAGAATGACTTCCACATCAAATATCACAATTAATCTTACCAATATTTCAGGAAATGCAGAAAGCTTGTATTCTTCACATTTCTACGTCACGATTAATGAATTTTAACAGAATTAAATAATAAAATGCGTCACTTCGTACAGATTGAAAAAATCTTCAGAAGTTTTCTTTAATGGTTATAAAGAAAGGATCTCATCAACGAGATCCTTTTACTTTTATCAGTATTGAAATTTATAATAGCAGAGTCATTTATTTCGTTATTTAATGATTCTTTCCAATACCCATTCGATAAGATTTTTCTCGGAAGCATGATGATCTGCAGAAAATTCTCCGCGTCTTCTGTTGGCAATCACGTTATTTACAGTAATGGCTTTATGTCCTAAAAGTTTAGACAATGCATAAATCGCAGAAGTTTCCATTTCGAAGTTTGTTACACCCAGATCGTTCAGAGTTTCTAGAAATCTATCATCAACAGCTTTCAGACGTAATTGTCTTCCCTGTGGAGCATAGAAGCCGGGGAATGTAGCGGTATTCCCATGATATTTTGCGTCTTTGTATAATTCTCCCAATTCTTCCGCCCAGTCTGCAAAATAAAGCATTGGTTTGATTTTCGGGTAAGGAAACTTTTCTGTAAAGTTTCTGGAAAATTCATTTTCAAACGCATAATCCTGATAAAAATGCATTAAGCCGTCCAATCCTACAACATTTTGTGTAACCAGCATATTGTCTACCTGAACCTCTGGATTCACACTTCCGCAGGTTCCCATTCTGAATAGCTGTAAAGCAGAATGTTCTGCTTTAAATTCTTTATTTTTAAGATCGATATTTACCAGTGCATCAAGCTCGTTCATCACAATGTCAATATTCTCCGTTCCGATTCCGGTAGACATTACAGTGATTCTTTCGCCTCTCAGCGTTCCTGTATGCGTGTAAAATTCTCTTTTATTCTTTTTAACTTCTACTTTGTCAAAATATTTTGAAACCTTTGCAACACGGTCAGGATCGCCTACAAGAATAATTTTTTCGGCAATATCTTCCGGTAAAAGGTTCAGGTGATAAACACTTCCGTCTTCGTTCAGAACAAGTTCTGAAGCAGCAAGTTTATTCAGCATAATTTGTTTTTTATAGTTTTAATAATTGAAAATTGTGATTGATTTTCGCCAATCTTTAAAAATCCTCTCCCAATATCCTCATCATTATTTTTAGAATGTCAATATTTGAAATTGACTTTTAGTGATGAATTTGATTTCGGGGTTTAAAATTAATAAAAAATACCCGAACTGAGATGTAAACATTATTTAATTCAGATTTAAAATTGTGGTAACGTCCGAATTGTGCGCTGTTAATAGATTTGCGCAAAAAATTTCATGAGATTTTATCCCTTTGCTACGATCCTTTTTCTGCTCATGCTTTTTCAGGGATGCAAAAATATCTTCATGATGATCCTTACTTTAAAAATTATAATATTCAGAAAGCCGATGCCATTTTAAAGGAAGGAATTAATTATCTCGCAAAAAATACAAATTTTAAAACATTCGACAGAAGATCAGGGAAGAATCAACAGTCCTGTGAAAAAGGAAAATTCATGGATTTATGAAAAGTCTTTCAAAACAGTAACGGTAGGAAATGCGGCTCTGCCGAAACCTTATTTTCATAACGATGCTTTTAATACTCTGGAAGAAGTTATGGATTTTTACAACAAGGGGGGAGGAAAAGATCTTGGCTTACAAGTGAAAAATCAGACGCTGGTTTAGGATAAGCTGAATTTAACACAAACCGAAATAAAACAGATTATTGCATTTTTAAATTCTCTTACGGATACAAGCAGAAAATAGATAATGACAAATTAAATATCCAACAGTTTAAGTACCACATTGATAAAATTTATGGGTAAACTTTTATTAAAATGACTATATTGCGCCGATAATATAAAAAGTATAAAAATTAGTCTTATCAATATCTGTATAGCAGAGCAGATTATTCAGGCTAAAAATAATACGATTATAAACTATTTACCTTAAAAACTTAAATTTATGAAGTACGTTATCATTTTTGCAGCGATTCTTGCTGTGCTTATTATTTACACGGTAATTTCCAGCCGTAAAAGTTTAAAAAATGCTCCCGGAAGATTAATCAATGCCAGAAAACTCTATACTAACGGCGATTACAATGCCGCTTTAAAAGAATTAAGAGAGGCATTTGTTCTTCCATTCGGAGATAAAGTAACCCTAGAATACAGAACTCATGTGTTAGCTGTTTTAGATCTTTTAACAGAAATTTTAAACGAGATGAACGTTAAAGCCGATAAATTAACCGCTAAATTATACAAGCGACTGAATGAAGCTACGGGAACGATTCAGATTGAGGAGTATCTGCTGAAACCAATCAATGATTTCTTTGAAAATACAGAATCTGATGAGAAACTGGCGGAGTTTTTGAAAAAAGCTGCAATGTCGGGTGAAATTGGTGTTGTTTACAGTGATGATAATTCCGGACCGGATATCAGCAACAGAACCAATGAATTTATCAACCGCGGCGGGAAATTTTTAATGAAAGGAGAATATCAGAAAGCGATTGATGTTTATAATGAAGCGCTCAGCCAAAGCTGGGATCAGCAGGATGAAGCTTTTCTGTACGATCAGTTAGCATCATGTCATTTTATGAATAAAGATATTGTAGCAGCGGAAGCAAATTATCAGAAAAGCATCAGTATAAAACCATACTATACCAATATGTGGAACTACTGCGACTTTTTAATTTACAACAAGCGAAAAGCAGATGCAGAAACACAGATGTCACAGCTTGCTGCGTTGATTAAGACAAAATCTGACCAGAAAGATTACGACAGCCTTTTCAAAAAATGGTACAGTCTGTCTTAAAAACCTAACCCAATTGAATACAATTAAAAGTCATATATTTTATATGGCTTTTTTTGTTGTTATAAGTTCCGACTTAACATAAAATTCATTTAATTAACATTCCTCAACTGAAAAATCTTAAAACGTTAATATTAACAGGACATCCAATGGAAAAAGCAACCATTGAAAAGCTAAAAGCTATGATGCCACAAACACAGATTTATTTAAAAAAAATAAAAATTATTCTAATGTAAAAATTTGCAATGCCTCAGCTATCATTTGCTGAGTGAAACGCCATTGCGAACGAAAATATTTTCAGGTAAGATTAGAAAACTTTCGCGGTCATAGCGTTTGAAGAATTTAAAATTAAAAGCTATCCGCCAACTCTTTTCGTTTTATACCCCATTTCTTTAAGGATGTCCATAATTTTATCACGGTTATCTCCTTGAATGATGATCGTTCCATCCTTTTCAGAACCGCCGATTCCCAGTGTAGTTTTTATCTTTTTTGAGATTTTTTTCAGGTCTTCCTCACTTCCTTCCCAACCTTCAACAATTGTTACAGGCTTTCCGTTTCTTCCTTTTTTTTCAAATTTGCAAACCAAAGGTTCTTTTTGCTTGAACTGTTCTTCAGGCATCTCAAAATCCTGTTCTTCATGATCAGGAAAAAGGTTTTTCAGTTGATCTCTTAAATCCATAAAGCAAAATTAATAAAATATTTACTTTTTCTATTTATAAATCACAAACTAAACGATTTCAGTATATTTTTAAAGCTCCAAACTTTATAAAAATCAAAATATTGCATGTTAAAAACATAATTAGAAGATATTTAAAAAATTCATGTATTTGTGATTTATAAACAAAAAATAAAATCATTGACAACATTTTTTTATTTTTGATCGTTAATAACAAAAAATATTTTATTTGCACCAAATATGAAACTATTAGCCAGGCACTTTATTGCAACTTTTTTACTTGTTTTCGGAACCGCAAATGCTCAACTAACGGAAGATCCTCTGAAAGCTGTCATAGAAATAAAAGACGCTCAAAACTTCTGGGAAGCTTTCGATAAAATGGAAACTTCCAAAACCAATCCTTTTACAGAATATATCGACAAAGGTTCACCCGGAGTACAATCCTTTATTAAATACCGCATCATTAACGCCGATTCTCTGTATGCAACAGTGAAAAAAAATAAAGAACAATATTTACAGACGAGAAATACATTAAAAGCAATTAATTCAATTGATAAAAAGTTAAAATCATCATACAGTGCTTTAAAATATTGGTATCCGGAAGCGAAATTCCAGACTGTATATTTTGTGTACGGAAGAATGACAACCGGAGGAAACTCTTCACCAGATGGAATTTCCATTGGAACAGAATTATTCAAAAATCTGAATGGTGTTGTTGCGCTTATCGTTCATGAAATGATTCATTTTCAACAAAATAATAAAGGAGGAAATAATCTTTTGAAACAGGCAGTTACGGAAGGTGGAGCGGATTTTATAGGAGAGTTTGTTTCAGGAGAAAAGATGAATACCATACCTTTTGAATATGGAGAAGCACATCTGGATCAACTCTGTAAAGAATTTGTGACACGCTATAAAAGTAATGATTTCGACGATTGGTTTTACGGAATTACCAAAAAAGATGACAGACCTAATGATTTAGGATATTGGATTGGATACAGAATTTGTGAAGCGTATTTTAATAAGCAGACAGACAAGCATAAAGCTGTACATGACATTTTAAATATTGAGGATCCTCTTTTGTTTTTAAAAGAAAGTGGTTTTCTGGATTCCTACATTCAGCAATATGCAAAAGAAAAGAATTTAAAATATGAAGATTTTTTCAGTGAATTTTCTGGAGAACCTTCCGAAATTACTTTTACGGTAAATGTTCCCGATAAAAATGATGAGGTCTATATTGTTGGAAATCAGAAAGAATTAGGAAACTGGAACGCTTCATCCGTAAAAATGAATAGAAAAAGTGATTTCGAACGTACACTCACGTTAAAATTATACTTCCCTGCGCAGTTGAAATTTACAAAAGGAACTTGGGATCAGGAAGCCGATGTAAAAGGTTTTGAAAAAGGAAGCAATATTATTTTAGATAAGCCAAAATCAAAAAAAATATCATATAAAATAAACAATTGGTTTAAAAATTAAGAAGCTGGGAGTGTGAAACTTGATGATGGAAGTTTATAGTTTTCTATTTTAAAGAATAGCAGTCAAAAATAATCTTGGTGAACCTTTGCGTTTAAAAAAATCTAAAAAATCCGCGAGAGAAAAAATTTTGTAAGATTTCAGTATTTATTATATTTTAAACAAAATTTAAGTCCGTCAATTGTTGATTTCATTTCAAAATAAATAAATTTGTAATACAAAAGTTTATACAAAATGTCGAAAAAAGCAATATTAGCGATCCTTGACGGATGGGGACTGGGGATGAATCCTGACGTTTCAGCCATAGATAAAGCAAACACACCTTTTATTGATAACTGCCTTAAAAATTTTCCGCATACAACACTCGAAGCGAGTGGTTTAGCTGTTGGACTTCCCGCAGGACAGATGGGAAATTCTGAAGTAGGACACATGAATCTGGGAGCTGGAAGAGTGGTTTACCAGAATCTAGTTAAACTGAATATGGCGGTTGAGAACGGATCTTTAGGACAGCAGAAAGTGATTCAGGATGCTTTTGATTATGCTAAAAAAGAAAATAAAAAAGTACATTTCATCGGTTTGGTTTCCAACGGGGGAGTACATTCACATATCAACCACTTAAAAGGTCTTTTAACGGCAGCCCACGAATTCGGACTGAATGAAAATGTTTTCGTTCATGCCTTTACAGACGGACGCGACTGCGATCCGCTTTCAGGAAAAGGATTTATCGAAGAACTTCAGGATCACATGGAAAAAACAGTGGGAAAACTGGCAACCGTGGTCGGAAGATATTACGCAATGGATCGTGATAAAAGATGGGAGCGCGTAAAACTGGCTTATGATGCGATGGTAGAAGGAGTGGGAGAACAATCTACAGATGCTTTAGCTTCAATTCAGAAATCGTATGATAATAGTGTAACGGATGAATTTATCAAGCCTATTATCATGATCGATTCCACACAGACAGGAAATGTGGTTCCTATTGCTAAAATTGTTGATAATGATGTGGTCATCTGCTTCAATTTCCGTACAGACAGAGGCCGTGAAATTACGGAAGTACTTTCTCAGAAAGATTTCCCGGAGTTTTTCATGAGAAAACTGCCGCTTTATTATGTGACTTTAACGAATTATGACAAAACTTTCCAGAACGTTCATGTTGTTTTCGACGAAGAAGTGTTACACGAAACGATGGGTGAAATTTTAGAAAGAAACCATAAAACACAGATCCGAATCGCAGAAACAGAAAAATATCCTCACGTTACATTTTTCTTTTCAGGAGGAAGAGAAGCCGAATTTACAGGCGAAAAAAGACTGCTTTGTCCAAGCCCTAAAGATGTTCCTACCTACGATTTAAAACCGGAAATGTCAGCGTTCGACATCACCAATGCGATCGTTCCCGAGCTGGAAAATGAAACTGCAGATTTTATCTGTCTGAATTTTGCCAATACAGATATGGTAGGACACACCGGAGTTTTTTCAGCAGCGGTAAAAGCAGCTGAAACGGTAGATAAATGCATTGAAAAAGTAGCAACCACAGCTTACGAGCATGGTTATGCGGTATTCATTTTAGCAGACCACGGAAATTCTGACGTGATGATTAATCCGGACGGAACGCCGAATACACAGCATTCTACCAATCTGGTTCCTTTTATTGTGATGGATAAAGACCATACGTGGAATCTTAAATCGGGAAAACTAGGCGACGTTGCCCCTACAATCCTGAAAGTAATGGGAGTAGAAATTCCTGAAGTAATGACCGGAGATATTTTAGTGAACTAGAATAAATACTGGAGGTTTCATTAAAATATCAGAGATCATTAGTTTCTTAAATATTATTTAAGTTTTAAAAATATTAAAGATAAATTGCCGTTATTATTTATATAGCGGCATTTTTTATGATTAATATCAGAAATAATTAACAAAATATTATGTCCTAAATAATAAATAAAACTTTAAATTTGTAATTTAATCTAAATTCTAAAAATGTATCAAAAGCTTGTAAGGAAAGAAGTAATGGGAATTTTGGAAAAGGAAGTAGGTTCTTTTCTGAATAAATTTTTAACGCCAATTGAAAAAATCTGGCAACCCTCTGATTATCTTCCGGATCCCTCGAGCGAAGATTTTAAACATGATTTAGACGAAATTCAGACTTTTGCACGTGAAATGCCTTATGATCTTTTCGTAACCCTGATTGGTGACTGCATCACAGAAGAAGCTTTGCCTTCATACGAATCCTGGTTAATGGGAGTAGAAGGAGTAGATCAGGAGCAGAAAGAAATCGGATGGGCAAACTGGGTGAGAGCCTGGACTGCTGAAGAAAACAGACACGGAGATCTTTTAAGTAAATATCTTTATTTGTGCGGAAGAGTAAACATGAGAGAAGTTGAGGTTACTACTCAATATCTTATTAATGACGGTTTCGATTTGGGAACAAGTATGGATCCTTACAGAAACTTCGTATACACAAGTTTTCAGGAAACAGCAACCAATATTTCCCACAGAAGAGTAGGAACGTTAGCAAAACAGTCCGGAAACGGAAAATTGGCTAAAATGTGCGGTGTAATTGCTGCAGATGAAGCGAGACACGCGAAAGCATACAAACATTTCGTAGCAAAAATTTTAGAAATTGATCCTTCGGAAATGATTCTTGCTTTTGAAGATATGATGCGTAAGAAAATCGTAATGCCTGCTCACATGATGAGACAGTCCGGACAAAAAGCAGGAGAACTTTGGGGACATTTTTCGGATGCTGCACAGAGATGCATGGTATATACAGGACAGGATTACATCAATATCCTGAAAGACCTTCTGGATGAATGGAAGATTGAACACGTAAAAGGTCTAAACGAAAAAGCTGAAAAAGCACAGGAATATTTAATGAAACTTCCTGCAAGGCTGCAGAAAATTACAGACAGAATTTCAACGCCGGATCTTCAGTTTCAGTTCAGTTGGGTAAAAAGTTAGTTCTATAATTGGATAAATTATAAAGTAAGAGTGCTAAGTATTTTTGGCACTCTTTTTATTTTGTATCTTTGCAATTCTAAATCTTAAATATAATGATGAATAATAAAAAAATTGCTGTTGATTTCGATGGAACCATTGTGGACGATGCATATCCGGGAATCGGCAAGGCGAAAATTTTTGCTTTCGAAACACTTAAAAGACTTCAGGCGGAAGGTTTCAGATTGATTCTGTGGACATACAGACACGGAAAAACACTGGACGAGGCAGTAGAATTCTGCAAAGAAAACGGCGTTGAGTTTTATGCAGTCAATTCAAGTTTTGAAGGAGAAGTTTTCGATCCTGAAACACAATCCAGAAAATTGGATGCAGACTGGTTCATAGACGACAGGAATCTGGGAGGATTTCCGGGATGGGGCGAAATTTATAATATTATTCAGGAAAGAATAGAATTCCGTGTAGAAGGAAAAGAGGTTTTAGCCTATTCAAAATTAAAAAAAGAAAAGAAAAAAGGATTATTCTGGTAGAATAATTAAAATGTAACGATTTAACGGTGTAGCAATTTACCAATTATTGATATTGTTACATTGGATATACTAATACATTGGTAAATTAAAACAATGATTCAATTAAAGACAATAGACGAACTACGTCTTATGAAAGAAAGTGCCCGTCTGGTTTCAAGAACATTAGGAATGTTGGCGAAAGAAATCAAACCAGGGATTACCACTTTATATTTGGATAAACTAGCGCATGATTTCATAAAGGATCACGGTGCTGAACCTGCATTTTTAGGATATGGAGGTTTTCCGTACTCTTTATGTATTTCTCCAAATGAACAGGTGGTTCACGGTTTTCCAAGCAAAGAAGAAATTAAAGAAGGAGACGTACTTTCTGTAGACTGTGGTGCTGTTCTGAACGGTTTCGTGGGTGATCATGCCTATACTTTTGAAATTGGAGAAGTAAAGCCTGAGACCAAAAAACTTTTGAAAATAGCCAAAGAATCTCTTTATAAAGGAATTGAGCAGTGTGTACGAGGAAAAAGAATCGGAGATATTTCTCACGCTATTCAGGCGCACTGCGAAAAAGAAGGATATGGTGTTGTAAGAGAACTTGTTGGTCATGGTGTCGGAAGACAAATGCATGAAGATCCACAGGTTCCGAATTATGGAAGACAAGGAAGCGGAAAAGTAATTAAAGACGGATTAACGATTGCAATCGAACCGATGATTAATCTGGGAACTGAAAAAGTGAAGTTTCATAATGATGGATGGACGGTGACAACGTTAGACAATCAGCCTTCTGCTCACTTCGAACACGATGTTGCGGTAATTAACGGAAAACCGGTGTTGCTTTCAACATTCCAGTATATTTATGACGCTTTAGGAATCGTAAGCGATGAAGAAAAAGCGTTCCAATTGGATTTTTAATGAAAAAAGTCACTAAACTTTTACTGAATAAAATTCCGCGTCCGATGCTGATCAAAATGAGCATTTGGGCACGACCTCTTATCTATCAGTTCTTTAAAGGCGATACGTTTTTTGATCCGATTGACGGAAGATCTTACCGGAAATTTCTTCCTTACGGATACGGAAGTCAGCGCGAAAACGCTTTGTCGCCGGGAACTTTAAGTCTGGAAAGACATCGCCAGATGTGGTTGTATCTGCAAAATGAGACCGATTTTTTCATTAAAAATTATAAAGTTCTGCATATTGCTCCGGAACAGGAATTCTTGAGAAAATTTAAGAGAATGAAAAACTTAAACTACATTTCAGCCGATCTTTTTTCGCCGATTGTAGATGTAAAAGCAGACATTCTCGATCTTCCTTTTGAGAATGAAAGTTTTGATATTGTTTTTTGCAACCACGTTTTGGAACACATTGAAGATGATGCCAAAGCGATGAGTGAACTGTACCGTGTTTTAAGACCGGGAGGTTGGGGAATTCTTCAGGTTCCGATGAAAAATTCTTTGGAAAAAACGTATGAAGATTTTACGATCAAAGATCCGAAAGAACGTCAGAAGCATTTCGGACAGTATGATCACGTTCGCTGGTACGGAATGGACTATTTTGACCGACTGCAAAAAGCTGGATTTGAAACGGATATTAATTTCTATTCTAAACAGTTTACCGAAGAGGAAATAAAAAAATACGGACTCAGAGAAAATGAAATTCTGCCTTTGGTGTATAAAAAATAACAAAAACGTCTTCATTGCGAAGACGTTTTTGCTGTATTAATGATAACAAACAATTTATTCTTTAATAAACTTCAAAGGTTTTTGTCCTTCAATCATTAAAATATATTGTCCTTTTTCAAAATTTTGAGTGTCAATTTTAACTTTTTTGTCAGACGTTTTACCTTCATACATCATTTGTCCAAGCATATTGAAAATCTTTACAGGAAGATCATTTTCCAGATTTATTACAATTAAATTATCCTTTACAGGATTTTGAAAAGAAATGGTAGTTTTAAGATTATTCTCTTTCGTTGATAAAATGAAACTGTTATAATAAATTTTATTTCCATTAGAAGGATTCGTAATGATGAGAGTCTTTCCCGAACCATTAGGAACAATCTGATAGTTAAAAACACTTCCATTAGGAGGATATCCATAAAAGTCACAGTTATTCTGATCGTAGCCTTGTACAGCGGTCATATTTCCTCCCCAATAATCTAATAATGTACATGCAGAACTATTCTTTGTAAATGAATTATCTACAGTAGAGAATGTAAGCGGCAATGCGATGCTATTAAAATATTTTGATGCAAAATTGCCATTAGTAGTGGTAGGTGTACCAAAAAATAAAGATGGATTTAGCGACTGATCCATCGTAGGAGTAACAATGGTCTGTCCTCCTATAATCATTTGGGAAATGTACCAGTTGGTATTGAACAGTTGGGAAGTGTTTTGAGCCAATAAAAGACCGCCGCAACACAAAAGAAGTAAAGTTTTTTTCATGGTTTAAATTTTCTCAAAGATAGCATTTCTTTATTAAAAAGCCGCTTCCAAATTATGAAAACGGCTTTGCTATAAAGCATTTAACAAGATTATTAAATATGAGTTTATCTTTAATGTGCGGAAACAGCCTTTAGTCCAACCACAGATCCAATTAAAGTAACAATAAAGAAAATTCTCCAGAAACTTACAGGATCTTTAAAGAAAAAAATTCCCATTAAAACAGTTCCTACCGCTCCAATTCCTGTCCAGACTGCATAAGCGGTTCCGATAGGTAAGGTTTGGGTGGCTTTAATCAGTAAAAGCATGCTTATTGTTAAAGAGATCAGAAAACCTGCAAACCAAAAATACATTGTAGTTCCGCTTGTTTCCTTTACTTTTCCCAGACATGAAGCGAAAGCAACTTCAAATAGTCCTGCAATAATCAAGATGATCCAATTCATTTTTTTGTCATTTTCAACTGCAAAGTTCGGTAATTTGGTAAGAATAAAATTTTACAATTGTTAAAAAATCTATCGTAAAGATTAGATCTCTCATCTATCCAAACCCTACAACCCTACAACCCTCACACTCACAAACGCTAAAATTCTCAAACACTCCAACCCTAAAAACACTACAGCTTAATCTCCGCTCTTATTCTACTTAAGCTCACTTGTGAAATCCCTAAGTAAGAAGCAATATGACCAAGCTGAACCCTTCTGATTAGGTCAGGTTTGTTTTTTACCAAATCTTTATATCTTTCAAGAGCCGTTTTATACTGTCTTGAGATAATGAGCTCCTCAGTTTTTACAAGTTCTCTTTCCGCAAATTTTCTTCCCCAATTCGCTATATGAATATCCTCGTTGAATAATTTTTTAAGATTCTCTGTTTCCAGTTTATAGAATTCGCAGTTTTCCAACAGTTCAATATTTTCGTATCCGGGATTGTTTTCCACATAACTTTTCATGGAAACCACAGGTTCGCCTTCAATTCCGAACCAGAATGTGATGTCTCTGTCTTCTGTAGATGCATACGCACGAACAATTCCTTTTTTCAACAAATAGATATAAGGAATTACCCTTTCAGCTTCCATCAGACAGAAATTCTTAGGATAAGAAACTTCTGTAATGTATTGTTTCAGTTTTATTTTTGAGATTTCGGGAAGTAAGTAAATGCGGTCGAGAATCTGATCAATTTCCATAAGTCTTGGATAATTTGTCTAAAATATTGGTTTTAGCAACAGAAAACAAGAAAATTATTCTCCACTGTTTTGATTTAAATTAAAAATTAATTAAATTTAGAAGGTAAAACGTTTAACCAAAACGGGAGTCGGAAAGTCTTAGTTGATTAATATTGAATTAATATACCAATAATTTAAATTTGAAATTAGTTTTAACTGGTTGATTTTTAGTGTATTGAATTTTGTCTTATTTCGGTTTCGAAAAACTGCCAATCTACAATTATTTTCAAAATGGCCAAAAAATTCGTCTATTGTTTTTTATGTTTGTTATGAAATATTTTTGCACAAAAGTCAGAGATTATGAAAAGAGCTTCTATTAAAGACATTGCGAGAATTGCAGAGGTTTCTGTAGCTACGGTTTCCTATGTTCTCAATAAAAAAGAAGGAAGCAGAATTAGTGAAGCGACCAAAACCAGAATTCTTGACGTAGCAAAAAGCATCAATTATACCCCGAATAAAATTGCCAAAAGTCTGAAAATGAATAAGACCAAGCTTATCGGACTTATTGTTGCGGATATTTCGAATGACTTTTATTCCAACATTGCAAGAAATATTGAAGATGAAGCGATGAAGTTGGGGTACACACTTCTGATCGGAAGCTGTGATGAAAATCCTGAAAAATTTAAAAAATTAACGGAGCTTTTCTCAGAACAGCAGGTCGACGGAATGATTATCGCTCCGGTTGTGGATTCGGATGAAGCCATCAATAAACTCATTCAGGAAGAATATCCGATTGTAACCATCGACCGCTATCTTAAAAATGTAAGTCTTCCGGGCGTAATGATCAACAATTCAGAAATTTCAGAACATATTTGCGATCATCTGGTAAAAAAAGACTTTGATGAAATTATTTATGTAGGTTACGATACAGAGCTACCGCATTTGCTGGACAGACAGGATGGTTTTGACCAGAGAATTTCAAAATCTGATATTTCTGCGAAAAGAATTTTAATCGGAATTCATAATATTACGGAAGAAGTGCATCAGAAAATGCAGGAAAATCTGGATCTTTCCAAAAAAACGGCCATTTATTTTTCAAGTAATAAACTGGGAATTGCAGGTCTCAGATATCTGATCGATCATAACATCAGTGTTCCGGAACAGGTTTCATTGGTTGCGTTCGATGAAACCGAAGCCTATTATCTTTTCCCGACGGAAGTTTCATTTGTACAGCAGCCATTGTATGATATGGCAAGAGAATCGGTGAAACTTCTAGACAATCAGATTAATAATTACACAACAAACGGAAAAAGAGTAACCTTCCATGCTAAATTTATGGAAAGAAGCTCCGTAAAATAATAAAAAATGATAATGACAGAAGATGTAATGACGACAGAAAAAAAGCCTTATATTGTATGTTTCGGTGAAGTTTTGTGGGATATTTTCCCGGAAGGTTCCAGAGCAGGAGGTGCACCTTTCAATGTTGCCTATAATGTTCATAAAATAGGCGTTGACGTAAAAATGCTCAGCAAAATTGGCAAGGATGAACTGGGAGAAAAATTAACGGAAAAAATTAAAAGCTGGGGAATTACCACAGATTTTATTCAGGTAGATGAAGTTCATCCTACGAGTACGGTGATCGCTAAAATAGATGAACACAATGAAGCGAGCTACGAAATCGTTGAAAATGTAGCATGGGATTTTATAGATTTTCTTCCTGAACATCAGGATTTGGTTGCCAATGCGGAAGCTTTTGTCTTCGGAAGTCTTTCTGCCAGAAATGAAAAGACCAGAGAAACCTTGCTTCAACTGCTTGAATTGGCAAAACTGAAAATTTTTGATGTAAATTTCAGACCGCCTTTCATTGATTTTGAATTCATTAAAATATTGTTGAATAAAGCCGATATTATAAAGATGAACAAAGCGGAAATGAAGAAGATCCTTGAATTTATGGGTGAAGAATATACAAACGAAGAAGAAAGTGTTCTATTCATTCAGAAAGAATTTAAGGTTAATGAAATTATTTTAACCAAAGGAAGCAAAGGCGCGGGTTATTTTGTAGGAGATCAAAATTATAGTTTTCCTGCCGTTCCCATCACCATTGCAGATACAGTGGGAAGCGGCGATTCTTTTCTTGCCGGTTTTATTTCCAAAAGAATTCAGAATCAGGAGCCTGAAGAAATTATAAAGGAAGGAATTGCTTTAGGAGCATTTATCACTTCAAAATCAGGGGCGTGTCCGGATTACAGTTACTCCGAATTTCAAAAATTTAAAGAATCAAAATTCTAATAAAAATTAAAGACTTTTTCAGACCGGAAAAGTCTTTTTTTATCGGTAAAAGTTTCCAATTAATTCCAAAGACCGATTAAGTTTAGTAACTTTGCAAATCCTAATATAATTTTTATGCACAAAGCAGGATTTGTAAATATAGTCGGAAAGCCCAATGCCGGAAAATCTACCTTGTTGAATCAACTGATGGGAGAGAAACTGGCGATTGTAACCCAAAAGGCTCAGACAACACGACACAGAATTTTCGGAATTTATAACGAAGAAGACTTACAGATCGTATTTTCAGATACTCCCGGAGTTCTGGATCCGAAATACGGTTTACAGGAAAAAATGATGGATTTTGTAAAGGATTCTTTGCAGGATGCCGATGTTTTCCTTTTCATTGTGGATGTTACCGACAAAGCTGAACCTTCGGAATTTCTGATTGATAAGCTGAACAAAATTCCTGTGCCTGTTTTGCTTTTGCTGAATAAAGTAGACCAGACCAATCAGGAAGGTCTGGAAAAACTGGTAGAAACATGGCATGAGAGAATCCCGAAAGCGGAGATTCTGCCTATTTCTGCATTAAATGCTTTTAATACAGACATTATTTTACCAAAGCTTAAATCTTTACTGCCGGAAAATCCGCCTTACTACGATAAAGATCAGTATACGGACAAGCCTGAAAGATTCTTTGTAAATGAAGCAATCCGTGAGAAAATCCTTTTAAATTACGAAAAAGAAATTCCATATTCTGTGGAAGTGGTTACGGAGCAGTTCAAGGAAAAGGAAGGAATTATCTTCATCGATTCTATTATTTACGTGGAAAGAGATACCCAGAAAGGAATTATCATCGGGCATAAAGGAGAAGCGATCAAAAAAGTAGGGACAGAATCCAGACTGGATCTTGAAAAATTCTTCAATAAAAAAATTCACCTGAATCTCTTTGTTAAAGTTAAAAAAGACTGGAGAAAAAACGACAGAGATTTGAAAAATTTCGGGTACAGATAGACTAAAAACCACCTAAAAGCCGTTCTATTAAGAGAATTTTCACTATCTTTAAATGTAAATTGCTTTTAATGAACTATTCGAACACAACAAATTCAGATTCTGTTTTAAAAGATATTGCGCTGCTAATTGTGCGGGTTTTCATTGGCTTTGCCATGCTCTCTCACGGTTTTCCGAAGCTTCAGATGCTTTTAGAAGGTAAGTCAGATTTTTTTGATTTTTTAGGATTAGGATCACAGATAACTTTAGGTTTAACGGTTTTTGCAGAATTTGCCTGTTCAATTCTCCTTATTTTAGGACTATTTTCAAGAATTTCATTAGGATTTCTGATGTTTGCCATGATTATTGCGGGTTTCGTTGTTCATGGAGCAGATCCTTTTGAAAAGCGGGAAATGAGTCTTATCTATCTTTCCGTGTATCTCTTACTGATGGTTTTCGGAGTCGGAAAATTTTCAGTCGATTACATGATTGAGAAAAGGAAAAGAGCCAATGATTGGTAATGATTTTTACAATATAAATTAAAAAGAGCAGTTGTTTTCAATCGCTCTTTTTTGTTTCTAAGGATTACAGGGAAGGTTGAACGGGATGCAGCTCCATTTAGGAAGTTCACTCGTTTCATCGATTTTCATGCAGGGTTTGTATCCTGAAGGACATTGCGGCGCATTTCCGCCATTCATGGCGCGAAGTTCTCTTCGCTCTAATTTTCTTAGATTTTTCATAATAATTCTGAATTTGATGAATACTAAAGATAATATTATTTTATTAAATCCCATAAAAGTGTTTTAATATAGAATTGTATATTCTCTAATTTTCATTAATTTCGTGGAAATTGAAATTATTATGAAGATAAAACTGACCATATGCCTTCTTGCATTCCTTAATTTTTATGAAGCGCAGGAAAATATTACCTACCAAAAGCCGTCACCGGAAATACTGAAACTGGCTGATTATGAAAGACCGCCAAGTGTTTTGATGAACAGTAAAAAAGATTGGATTGTTTTCACGTATCGCCCTACTTACAAAACACTGGAAGATTTAAGTCAGCAGGAAATGAAACTCGGAGGATTAAGAATAAATCCGGTAACCAATATTTCCAGTTCAGCAACGTATGCCAATAACCTGAAAGTGAGAAAAATGAACGATAAAACGGAAGTTCAGGTTAAAAATTTACCTTCCAATCCAAAAATCGCCAATACATCATTTTCTCCGGACGAAAAAAAACTGGCGTTTACCAATACTACCAATAAAGGAGTAGAACTTTGGATTATAGACCTTGAAACCGCTACCGCAAAGAAAATAACTTCAGACAATTTAAATGCAAATTTGGGAAGTCCTTATATCTGGTACAAAGATTCTCAGAATTTATTAATTAAAACCCTTCCGCAAAACAGACCTGCTTTAATCGATTCAAGCAAAGACCTTCCGACAGGTCCCATTGTTTCTACGGCAGATGGAAAAGTTTCGCAGAACAGAACGTATCAGGATCTTCTGAAAAATCCGCAGGATGAAAAGAATTTTGAAGTCTTAACCGCTGCAGAAATTTATAATGTTGATCTGAACGGAACTTTAAAGAAAGTAAAAGATCAGGATATGTATTCCGGATTGAGCTTTTCGCCGGACGGAAATTATCTGATGGCGACAACTATTAAAAAACCGTTTTCTTACATTGTTCCACTAAGCAGATTTCCGATGACAACCACGGTGTATGACATGAACGGAAATGTAGTAAAAGTTGTAAATGAAACGCCTCTGAACGAAATTATGCCTAAAGGATTCTCTTCCGTAAGAACCGGAAAAAGAGATATGGGATGGAGAAGCGATATGCCTGCAACTTTGGTATATGCAGAAGCTCTGGACGGAGGAGATCAATATAAAAATGCAGAATTCAGAGATGAAATTTTCACATGGGAAGCTCCTTTCAGCAATGCTCCGAAATCTTTCTTTAAAACAAAGCAGAGATATTCTGATGTAAGCTGGACGAATGATCATTACGCCATTGTTTCCGAAGGGTGGTACGATACAAGAAATACAAAATCTTTTCTGGTTGATTTAAATAACGGAGAATCTAAAGTGATTGACGACAGAAATTATCAGGATGTGTACAGCGATCCCGGAAATTTCAATACCACAAAAAACCAGTACGGAAGATACGTTGTCGACATGAAAGGAGGAAAGTCTTATCTCATCGGAGCCGGATTCACGAAAGACGGACAACATCCTTTCATTGATGAGATGGATGTGAAAACCATGAAAAAGAAAAGACTGTATACTTCCAATCTTAAAGATTCCAAGGAAGAAATTATTGATATTTTAAATCCTGCCAAAGGAGAAGTTCTTACGATTCAGCAGTCTTCCAGTCAGTACCCGAATTATTTTAAAAAGAGCATTAAATCCAGTAAGACAGAAGCGGTAACCAATTTCGCGAATCCTTTTGAAAGTATTAAAGATGTCTACAAAGAAGTAATTACGTATAAAAGAAACGACGGCGTTACACTTACAGGAACACTTTATCTTCCTGCCAATTACGACAGAAAGGCAAAAACTGAAAAATTACCGTTGTTGATCTGGGCTTATCCTACCGAATATAAAGATAAAAACACGGCAGGACAGAATACGCAGAATCCAAACGATTTCACTTTCCCTTACTACGGTTCTTTTGTATATTGGACAACGAAAGGATATGCTGTTTTGGATGATGCCGCATTCCCGATTATCGGAGAAGGAAAAACAGAACCGAATGATACATTTATTCCTCAATTGGTTGCCAATGCAGAAGCGGCAATCAACGCAGTGGATCAGTTAGGCTATATTGATAAGAAAAAAGTTGCTGTGGGAGGACATTCTTATGGAGCGTTTATGACGGCAAATCTTTTAACCCATTCCAAGCTTTTCGCATGCGGAATCGCAAGAAGCGGGGCTTACAACAGAACTTTGACGCCTTTTGGTTTTCAGAGCGAACAGAGAAATTACTGGGATGTTCCGGAAATTTATAACACGATGTCACCTTTCATGAATGCAGATAAAATGAAAACGCCGCTGTTATTGGTTCATGGAGATGCAGACAATAATCCCGGAACGTTCACTTTGCAGACGGAAAGATATTTTCAGGCGCTTAAAAACCTCGGCGCTCCTGTAAAAATGGTTCTTCTGCCAAAAGAAGCTCACGGATATGCCGCGAAAGAAAATATTCTTCATTTGCTTTGGGAACAGGATCAGTTTCTAGAGAAATGTTTGAAGAAATAATAAATTAATTGATTATCCGCTATTAATCATACTGTTTTTTAACGCAAAGGACTCGCAAAGATTCTTTATATACTAACTGTTTTTAAGTTCGCAAGGGCGTTTAACTCAGCAAAGAACTCAAAGATTTTTCCAATTATGACAAATAACGGACAATCATATAAATTAATTAAAAACTCGTTCAATTTTGGACTGCCCCCAAAAAGTTAGACACTTTTTAGGGGCATTTTTATTTATGGGATTATCAAAGTATAGTTTAGAATTTAAGTTAGATTGCATTGAAAAAATTTCGAGTAA